>NZ_NBCN01000010.1:0-435852 GCF_002099185.1 Streptomyces sp. CB03238
GACGGCGCCCGCCGCTCTGACGGCGCCCGCGCTCTGACGGCGCCCGCCCCGACCGCACACCTGCCCCCCACCGCACCCCTGTCCCCGACCGCGCCTCCGGATACCGCTCGCGCCCATGGCCCCACCCGGCGAGGATGACCGTCATGGACAGCCGCAGCGACCCCGCAACCGACCCCGCCACCGACCCCGCCACCGACCCCGCCACCGACCCCGCAACCGACCCCGCCCCCTTCACCGCCGGCGACTACCGTGCCCGCATGGCCCGCGCCGCCGAAGCCGCCGCCGACGCGGGACTCGCCGGGCTCCTCGTCGCGCCCGGCCCCGACCTGGTGTACCTCACCGGCTACCGGCCCACCGCCGACACCGAGCGCCTCACGCTCCTCGTCCTGGCCTCCGACCGGGACCCGGTGCTCGTCGTGCCGACCCTCGAAGCGCCCGACGCCGACCGGGCACCGGGGGCCGCCGCCCTCACCCTCCAGGACTGGACCGACGGCACCGACCCGTACGCCGTCACCGCCCCGCTCCTCGACCCCAAGGGCCGCTTCGGGGTCAGCGACAATGCCTGGGCCATGCACCTCCTCGGGCTCCAGAAGCAGCTGCCGGACACCTCGTACGCCGCGCTCACCGAGGCCCTGCCCATGCTGCGTGCCGTCAAGGACGCGGCCGAGCTGGCCCGCCTGGAGGCGGCGGGCGCCGCCGCCGACGAGGCGTACCGCGAGATCCTCAAGGTCCGTTTCAGGGGGCGGAAGGAGACGGACGTCGCGGCCGATCTGGCCGCGCTGCTCAAGCACTTCGGCCACTCGCAGGTGGACTTCACCGTCGTCGGATCGGGGCCCAACGGCGCCAACCCGCACCACGAGGCGGGCGACCGCACCATCGAGCGGGGCGACATGGTCGTCCTCGACTTCGGCGGCCTCAAGCACGGGTACGGCTCCGACACCACCCGTACCGTCCACGTCGGCGAGCCGACGCCCGAGGAGCGCCGCGTCCACGACGTCGTACGGGAGGCCCAGCAGGCGGGGTTCGAGGCGGTCACGGCGGGCGTGGCCTGCCAGGAGGTCGACCGGGCGGCCCGCGCGGTGATCGATCGGGCCGGGTACGGCGAATACTTCATCCACCGCACCGGCCACGGCATCGGCGTCACCACGCACGAGCCGCCCTACATGATCGAGGGCGAGGAGCAGCCCCTGGTGCCCGGCATGTGCTTCTCCATCGAGCCGGGCATCTACCTCCCGGGCCGTTTCGGCGTCCGTATCGAGGACATCGTCACGGTCACGGAGGACGGTGGCGGCCGCCGCTTCAACAGCACTCCGCGCGAGCTCGCCATCGTCGAGTAGGGCCGGTCACACGTCCGCCAGCACCACGCACGACTCCGGCGGCAGGGTCATCAGCCCGTCCCCGTTCGGCATCTCCACCGGCTCCCAGGCCGCCAGCACCCGCCCCCGGGTGCCGAGCGGGATGAGGGCGGGCTCCTTGGCGCAGTTGACCGCGACCCGCAGATCCCCGCGTCGGTACGCCAGCCAGCGGGCCTCCTCGTCGTACGCCACCCGCACCGCGGCCAGGTCCGGGTCGGTCAGGTCCGGCTGGGCGGCCCGCAGCGCGATCAGCTCTCGGTGCCAGGCGAGCAGCCGGGCGTGCGGCTGCCGGTCGCGCTCGGACCAGTCCAGACACGAGCGGTCCCGGGTGGCCGGGTCCTGCGGGTCCGGGACGTCCTCCTCCGCCCAGCCGTGCGCGGCGAACTCCCGTCGCCGCCCATTGCGCACCGCCTCCGCCAGCCGCGGGTCCGTGTGGTCGGTGAAGAACTGCCACGGCGTGCTCGCCCCCCACTCCTCGCCCATGAAGAGCATCGGCGTGAACGGCCCGGTCAGCACCATGGCCGCCGCGCACGCCAGCAGCCCGGGGGAGCAGGACGCCGACAGCCGGTCGCCCGTGGCCCGGTTGCCGACCTGGTCATGGGTCTGGGCATAGGCCAGGAACCGGTGTGCCGGGGTCGTCGAACGGTCGACCGGCCGGCCGTGCGTACGGCCGCGGAACGTCGAGTACGTACCGTCGTGGAAGAAGACATGGCCGAGCGTCTTGGCGAGGGCGGCGAGCGGGGCACGCGCGAAGTCCCCGTAATAGCCCTGGGATTCACCGGTCAGGATGGTGTGCAGGGCGTGGTGGAAGTCATCGTTCCACTGGGCGTGCAGGCCGAGTCCCCACGAGTCGCGGGGCGTCGTGGTGCGCGGGTCGGCCAGGTCGGACTCGGCGATCAGGAACAGCTCCCGGCCCTGTTCGGCGCCCAGCTCGTCCACGGCCGCCGACAGCTCCTCCAGGAACGTCAGCGCGCGCGTGTCGGCCAGCGCGTGCACGGCGTCCAGCCGCAGCCCGTCGATCCGGTAGTCGCGCAGCCAGGCCAGCGCACTGCCCAGCAGGAACGCCCGGACCTCGTCCGAGCCGGGCGCGTCCAGGTTCACGGCGGCGCCCCACGGGGTGTGGTGGGTGTCGGTGAAGTACGGGCCGAAGGCGGGGAGGTAGTTGCCGGACGGGCCCAGGTGGTTGTGGACCACGTCCAGCACCACACCCAGGCCGAGGCCGTGCGCCGTGTCGACGAATCGCTTGAGCGCTTCCGGCCCGCCGTACGGCTCGTGCACCGCCCACAGCGACACCCCCTCGTACCCCCACCCGTGCCGGCCGGGGAACGGGCACAACGGCATCAGTTCCACATGGGTGACGCCCAGCTCGACGAGGTGGTCCAGCCGGGCGGCCGCCGCGTCCAGGGTGCCCTCGGGCGTGTACGTACCGACGTGCATCTCGTACAGCACGGCCCCGCGCAGGCCGCGCGCCGGGGGTTCGTGCCGCCAGGTGTACGCGGCGTGGTCGACGACCGCGCTCGGGCCGTCGGGCCCGTCCGGCTGGCGCCGGGACCGTGGGTCGGGCAACAGCGGCCCGCCGTCCAGCGCGTACCCGTACCGCGCGCCGTCACCGGCCTCCGCCTCGGCCGCCCACCAGCCGTCCCGCTCCGGGTCGCGCGCCAACGGGTGGCGCACGCCGTCCAGTTGGAGCTCGACCCGTTCCTCTGCCTGCGGTGCCCACACCTCGAACAGCACTGGTGATCCCCTCGTCGTCGTAACGCCCCAATCCTGGCAAGATCGAGATCGGGAAGCACGACACTTGGCCGCACGGACCTCGTATCAAGACCGTACCAACGGGGTCCGACAACGAGGTCCGTCTGGACACTCCGGCCCGCCCGGACCGACAATCACGACTGTGACGTCCGCTTTCGAGTCCTCCACGTACCCCGCTCGGCTCTCCGACGCCGAACGGGACCGTGCGCTGGGGCTGCTGAGGGAAGGCGCCGCGCAGGGCAAGCTGTCGCACGACACGTTCCTGCGGCGCATGGAACTGGCCCTGGTCGCCCGCCGCCCCGACGAGCTGGCGGTGCTCACCGCGGACCTGCGTACCGAAGGGCGCTGGTCCAAGCGGCTGTTCGGCGCGGTCGAACGGATGTCCGCCTTCACCGTACGGCTGGGCCGGGCCTGGCAGGCCGAGCGGCTGCCGAAGCTGCTGCTGCCGGAGCCCGGACCGTACCCCTTGCGCATAGGGCGGGACCCGGCCAACGGGCTGCGGCTCAGCCATGAGACGGTCTCCCGCCTGCACGCCGAACTGAGCCTCCAGGACGGCCTGTGGGTGCTGCGCGACCTCGGCTCCACCAACGGCACCGCCGTCAACGGACAGCGAGTCACCGGCTCGGTCGTCGTCCAGGCCGGTGACATGGTGGCCTTCGGCCGCATGACCTTCCGGCTGTCCGCCCGCTGACCCGCCCTTCGGTTCAGTCGTCCGTGACCGGACGGCGGCTGAGCAGCGCCACCGGCCGCGCCGCGAACAGCTCCGCCACCGGCACCGGCTCACCACCGCGGAACTCGCGCCCCACGTCCACCGCGTCGAACCACCGCCCCTCCGGCAGCGTCAGGGACGTGTCGCCCCAGCCGCCGCTCTCCGCGAGCCGCAGCGACAGCCGGGTGACCGCCGTGACCGTCTCGCCCGAGCGGCAGAAGGCCACACAGTGCCCGGCCGCCGGGCCGCTCGCCGTCAGCGGCTGATATGTCCCCGACGCGTACGCCCCCGACGCGCCGAACACGTCCGGGTACCGGCGCCGGAGCCGCAGCGCCGCGCGCGTGACGGCGGTTTTCTCGTCGGGCGGGCCCTCCTGGAACGGCCGCCGGTTGTCCGGGTCGACCAGGGCCAGGTACTCACGCTCCGTCTCCTGGTACAGGTCCGGAACGCCCGGCATGGTGAGGTGCAGCAGCGCCGCGCCGAGCATGTTCGCCCGTACGTACGGGTCCAGCTCGCGCACCAGGAGGGAGACGGTGTACAGGGCCGGACCGGCGGGCCCCGCGTCCACGAAGTCCAGCACCGCCTGCTCGTACGCCGGGTCCGGCTCCGTCCAGCTGGTGTGCAGCCCCGCCTCCCGTACCGACTTCAGCACCGCGGGCGCCAGCCGGTCCCCGTGGGGGTACCCGAGGCCCACCACCGTCTGCCACGCCGTCCACGCCACCTGGCCGTCTGGCGCGGGCGTCCCGGCCACGTCGTCCAGCAGCTTCGCCCACCGCTGCGGGCACTCCGACAGGACCGCGATCCGGGCCCGCACGTCGGCGCTGCGCTTGGTGTCGTGCGTGGACAGCACCGTCCCCGTGGCCGGCCAGTCCCGGGCCAGCCGTTCGCAGTAGGCGTGGAACTCCGCCGGGCTCACCGCGGGCCTGCCCGGGTCCCCGCCCACCTCGTTCGCCGAGACCAGCGGCGTGTACCGGTAGAACGCCGTGTCCTCCACGGACTTGGCACGCAGCGCCGACGAGGTCTGCGCGAACCGCGTCCGGAACGCCCTCTGGTCCGGCCCGTCCCCGAGCCGGCCCAGCGCCAGGCCCCGGACCACGTCGACGGCCGCCGCCTCCTCCGGGACCGTGAACGTGGCCTTGGCCTCCTCGGCCGCCTCCGCCGTCAGGACGTCCTCCGCGCCGGTCCCGTACGGGCGGTAGACCGGGACCCGGATCAGCAGCTCCCGGACCGCCGCGCGCAGCGCCCACGGGGCGTGGTCGCGCAGGGCGGGAGCGGCGCAGACGGCCGCGGCCGTCCGGGTCAGATACGCGACCTCCGAGGCCAGCTCGTGCGTCACCACCTTGTACGCGGCCCGGCGCGCCGTCGCCTCCCAGTGGCCGCCCCGGTCCCCGGCCGGACTCGCGAACCGCCGGTAGTGCTCGGCCAGTTCCGCCGCGCCCGCCCCGTCCACGAACAGCCCGTCGACGCGCCGCAGGGCGTCGTAGCCGGTGGTGCCCGCGACCGGCCACCGCGCGGGCAGCCGTTCCTCGCCGGTGAGGATCTTCTCGACGACGATCCAGCAGTCCCCGCCCGTGGCTCGGTCCAGCTCATGGAGGTACGCCTCGGGGTCCGCGAGCCCGTCCGGGTGGTCGATCCGCAAGCCCTCGACCACCCCGTCCCGTACCAGCTCCACGATCTTGGCGTGGGTCGCCTCGAACACCTCCGGTTCCTCGACCCGCACCCCGATGAGGTCCGAGATGGTGAAGAACCGCCGGTAGTTCAGCTCCGTACGCGCGAGGCGCCACCAGCCCAGCCGGTACCACTGGGCGTCCAGCAGCTCCGGCAGCGCCAGGTGCTCCGTACCGGGCCGCAGCGGGAACTCCTGCTCGCCGTAGCGCAGCGTCCCGCCCTCGACGCGCATCCGCGCCAGCTCGTCGCCGATCCGGCCCGCCAGGACCGGCAGCAGCACCTTCCCGCCGCCCGCCGCCCAGTCGATGTCGAACCAGCGGGCGTACGGGGACGAGGGGCCGTCCCGCAGCACCTCCCGCAGCGCCCGGTTGTGGCGCGGCGCCGCCGCCATGTGGTTGGGCACGAGGTCCACCACCAGGCCGAGGCCGTGCGCCCGGGCGGTGCGCGCGAGGGCCCGGAGGCCGTCCTCACCGCCCAGCTCCTCGCGCACCCGGCCGTGGTCGGTGACGTCGTACCCGTGCGTGGAGCCGGGGACCGCCTCCAGGACCGGCGACAGATGCAGGTGCGAGACCCCGAGCGACGCGAGGTACGGCACCGCTTCCCCGGCGGCCCGGAAGGGGAAGTCCGGCTGGATCTGGAGCCGATAGGTCGAGTTGGGCGTCATGCGAACGTACGTACCCGCTTGGGCGGCTTCTGTGTCATCGGGTGATGCGATTTACGTCCGACGCCACGTTCCGCCCGGGTGCCGCGGCCCGTTCCTCACGGGCCGCGGATCCCGTCCCGCTCCTGGTGCCCGCCTCGAAGCAGCCTCCTCCTAGGCAGGGCGCCGGAGCACCGTCAGACTGCGGCCGATCAGGGTGAGACGGTCACCCGCGGCGATCTTCGCGCCCTGGCCAGGCTCCACACCCTCGGGGAGGGCGGTGTCCACCACCACCTGCCACTGACGGCCGTGATTGACCGGCACCACGAAGTCGAGGTCCTCGGCGCTCGCGTTGAACATCAGCAGGAACGAGTCGTCCGCGATCCGCTCCCCGCGCGGGCCCGGCTCGGAGATCGCACTGCCGTTCAGGAACACCGACAGCGCCTTGGCGTGCGCCGCCTGCCAGTCCCGCGCGGTCATCTCCTCACCCTCCGGGGTGAACCAGTTGATGTCCGACAGCTCGTCGTGCGTGCCCTCCACCGGCCGCCCGTGGAAGAAGCGCCGCCGCCGGAAGACCGGGTGGTCACGCCGCAGCCACACCATGGAACGGGTGAACTCCAGCAGCGACCTGGCCTCCTCCGAGTCCTCGTCCGGCCAGTGCACCCACGCGACCTCGTTGTCCTGGCAGTACGCGTTGTTGTTGCCGTCCTGCGTACGCCCGAACTCGTCGCCGTGGCTCAGCATGGGCACGCCCTGCGACAGCATCAGCGTGGCGATGAAGTTGCGCATCTGGCGCAGCCGCAGCTCCGCGATCCGCTCGTCGTCGGTCTCGCCCTCGGCTCCGCAGTTCCAGGACCGGTTGTGGCTCTCGCCGTCCCGGTTGCCCTCGCCATTGGCCTCGTTGTGCTTGTCGTTGTACGAGACCAGATCGCGCAGCGTGAAGCCGTCGTGGCAGGTCACGAAGTTGACCGAGGCGAGCGGGCGCCGCCCGTCGTCCTGGTAGAGGTCCGACGAGCCGGTGAGCCGCGACGCGAACTCGGCGAGCGTGCGCGGCTCGCCCCGCCACAGATCGCGGACCGTGTCGCGGTACTTGCCGTTCCACTCGGTCCACAGCGGCGGGAAGTTGCCCACCTGGTACCCGCCCTCGCCGACGTCCCAGGGCTCGGCGATCAGCTTGACCTGGCTGACCACCGGGTCCTGCTGGACCAGGTCGAAGAACGACGACAGCCGGTCCACCTCGTGGAACTGGCGCGCCAGCGTCGCCGCGAGGTCGAACCGGAACCCGTCGACGTGCATCTCCGTCACCCAGTACCGCAGCGAGTCCATGATCAGCTGGAGCACGTGCGGCGAGCGCATCAGCAGCGAGTTCCCGGTGCCGGTGGTGTCCATGTAGTACCGGGGGTTGTTCTCGACGAGCCGGTAGTACGAGGTGTTGTCCAGGCCCCGGAAGGAGAGCGTCGGGCCCAGGTGGTTGCCCTCGGCCGTGTGGTTGTAGACCACGTCCAGGATGACCTCGATGCCCGCCTGGTGCAGCGCGCGCACCGCCGACTTGAACTCCAGCACCTGCTGGCCCCGGTCGCCCCAGGAGGCGTACGCGTTGTGCGGGGCGAAGAACCCGATGGTGTTGTAGCCCCAGTAGTTCGCCAGCCCCGAGTCCACCAGCCGGTGGTCGTTGACGAACTGGTGCACGGGCATCAATTCGAGCGCCGTGACGCCCAGTTCGGTCAGGTGCTCGATCACGGCGGGGTGGGCGAGCCCCGCGTACGTACCGCGCAGCTCCTCCGGCAGCGCCGGATGGAGCATCGTCAGGCCCTTCACATGGGCTTCGTAGATCACCGTCCGGTGGTAGTCGGTACGCGGCGGTCGGTCGTCGCCCCAGTCGAAGTAGGGGTTGACGACGACGGAGGTCATCGTGTGCGGCGCCGAGTCGAGGTCGTTGCGGGAGTCCGGCCTGCCGAAGTGGTAGCCGTACACCGCCTCGCCCCAGTCGACGGCGCCGGCGACCGCCCGCGCGTACGGATCGAGCAGCAGCTTCGCGGAGTTGCAGCGCTGTCCGCGCTCCGGCGCGTACGGTCCGTGGACCCGGAACCCGTACCGCTGGCCCGGCATCACACCGGGCAGGTACGCGTGCCGTACGAACGCGTCGGTCTCGCGCAGCTCCACCGCGGTCTCCGAGCCGTCGTCGTGGAGCAGACACAGCTCGATTCTGTCGGCGGTCTCGGAGAAGACCGCGAAGTTGGTTCCGGCGCCGTCGTACGTGGCACCGAGGGGATACGCCTGTCCCGGCCAGACCTGCATAGATAAGACTCTTCCACTTCTGATCCGGCTGATGGGGGTCACTTGAGCCAGAATCCTCCCCGAAAGTGGTGCGACCTCCTAGGACTTCGGCCGGTCCTACCGGGTGACCACGGGGCGCGGGGAGCGCACTGGCCGGAAATCGCCCGCCTCAGGGCCTGATTCGTCCGATCAGCACACCGATGGCGTGCGGAGGGGGCCTTTCCGGTTGCCCGGGTCAACTTCGCGTTCCCGGGTGTCGCCCGCCCCGGGCGGGCGTGTCGCGCCGCCGGGCGGAGGTCCGCCGACGGGCACCCGGGCCGGGCCCGGCGGTCCCACCATTATGAATCCGCTCACTCCCGCTCATCCCGGCGCACGGAACGGCCGGAAGAATCATGGTCGTTGGGAAAGGAGCCCCGGGGATCGGGCTGCACCGCCTCCCGCTCCCGGAGTACCCTTCCTTGATCGTTGGAGACGGGCGTCCAGGAGCAGAAGGCGGTGCGCGGGTGAGCTCGGGAGGGCTGGAGCTGCCCCCAGGTGACTCAGGTCATGAGGGGGACTCCACTGACCCCGCTGATGTCCCGCCCGGCGCGGTCTCACTCGCCCGGCCGATGGAGATCGGTGCGGAACTGGACTGGGGCGCGGAGGACTGGAGCGAGGTACGGACCCGCGCCCAGCGCGCCGGGCGTGCCTATATCTGGCTGAATCTGGTCGAACAGCGACTGCGTGCCGTGGTGGCCGCCGTACTGCGCCCCGTCTACGAACCCGTCCACGGCGACGACTGGGTGGTGGCCGCCGCCGGGCCCGCCGGACAGGAGTGGGTGCAGCGGGCCGTCGCCGTACGCGAGGTCTCCCGCCGCAAGGGCTACCTCCTGGACCCCGCCGACGACAATGTGCTCAGCTTCCTCACGCTGCCGCAGCTGCGGGAGCTGATGGTCCAGCACTGGCCCTGCTTCGAACCGTACTTCGACGACCGGCGCGAGGTGGAGCTCGCCCTGGACGAGCTGGAGGTCACCCGGAACGTGGTCTCCCGCAACCGGGCCCTGTCGCGGACCGTGCTCGACCAGTCCGAGCGGGCCTCCGCCCGGCTGCTGGAGATCCTCGGCAGCGGCGCCGGTGTCCCGTCCTCGCACCGGCTGCCGGTCGACGCGGTCGAGGACCTCGTCGGCGACCGGTACGCGGACGTGGTCTCCGTCCACCCCGACCGGGTACGGCTGCAGCGGCAGCTGCCCGCCGAGGACCTCTTCGGCGGCGCGCGGCGCCTCGACGCGATCGGCATAGGCCTGAACCTCCTCGTGCAGAACTTCTCCGGGCGGCGGCTGGTGCGGCTCGCCGAGTCCGGCTGCCGGATACGCCTGCTGTTCCTGAACCCGGCAAGCAGCGCCGTCAAACGGCGCGAAAGGGAACTTGGGATCAAAAAGGGCGAATTGAGCCGCTCGGTGGAGATGAACATCCTCCACATGCGGCGCGTGCGGTCCAGGCTGCGCGACCCGGGCGCCTTCGAGATCCAGGTCTTCGACGAGACGCCGCGCTTCACCGCGTACCTCGTCGACGGCGACGGGCCGGACGGCGTGGGCGTCGTGCAGAACTATCTGCGCCGGGCCCGCGGCATGGAAGCACCGGTGCTCGTGCTGCGCGGCGGCAGGCGACCGGTCGTCACGGCCGGGGCGGAGAGCGACCACGGCCTGTTCGAGACCTACCGCGAGGAGTTCGAGTCGGTCTGGGCGGACTCCCGTCCCGTCTCGTGAGAGCCGGACCCGAGCGGCGTTGTCAGTGGTGCGTGGGAGGGTGAAGACCCACAGGGGGAGTGCACCGCATGGGGGGCGCACCACAGCATCGCGAGGAGGAGCAGCATGGGCTGGCACGGGGAGACGCTCGTCGGCTTCGATCTGGAGACGACGGGGACGGAGCCGCTCGAAGCGCGCATCGTGACGGCCGCGGTCGTGGAGGTACGGGGCGGGGAAGCGGTGGTACGCCGCGACTGGCTGGCCGATCCGGGCATCCGGATCCCCGCCCAGGCCTCGGCGATCCACGGCATCAGCAACGAGCGGGCCATGACGGAGGGCCGGCCGGTCCGCGAGGTGGCCGACGAGCTCGCCGGCACCCTCGTCGGGTACTGGACACGCGGCGTGCCGGTCGTGGCGTACAACGCCGCCTTCGATCTGACACTGCTCTCCGCCGAGTTGCGGCGGCACGGGCTGCCCGGCCTGAGCGAGCGGCTGGGCGGCGCGCCGATCGGCCCGGTCGTCGACCCGTACACCATCGACCGCGCCGTCGACCGGTACCGCCGCGGGAAGCGGAACCTGGAGGCGGTCTGCGCCGAGTACGGCGTGGTGCTCGACGGCGCCCACCAGGCGGCCGCCGACGCGCTGGCGGCCGTGCAGGTGGCGTGCGCCATAGCGGAGCGGCACGCCTCGGTGGCGGCGCTGAGCCCGGGGGAGCTGCACGAGCGGCAGGTGGGGTGGTACGCGCAGTGGGCGGCGGACTTCCAGAGCTTCCTGCGCCGCAAGGGCACCCCGGACGCCGTCATAGACCCGGCCTGGCCGCTGCGGGAGCTCGCGCCGGCCGTCGGCTGAGGCGCTGTCAGCGCCTGGGGCGGCCGTGCTCGGCGAAGAAGTCGAGCAGCAGCGCGTTCACCCGCTCCGGAGCGTCCAGCTGCAGCCAGTGGCCGGCGCCCTCGACCCGCTCGTAGCGCCATGAGCCGTCCACGTACTTCTCGGTGCCGGTCATCGACCGCTCGGTGAGGAACCGGTCGCCCGTGCTCCACACGCCCAGCACCGGGCCCCGGAGCTGCGGGAGCGGCAGCGGCGGGCCGAACATCACCTCGGCCGGCGGCAGCCCCGCCCGGTAGATCGACAGCGCGGACGTGAGCGCACCCGGCGCGCGCAGCCGCTCCACCGCCTCCTCCCGGTCCGGGTGCTCGGCAAGCATCTCGCGGAGGTTCGCGAAGTCGTCCCGGGACAGCCAGTCCTCGGCGAGCCCGTCCAGCTGGAACAGCTGCATGTACCAGGACGCCTGACGCTGCTCCCAGCCCGCCGCCAGCAGCGAGCCGAGGTTGCCCACGGACAGCAGGGACAGGGTCGCCACGCGGTCCGGCGCGGCCAGCGCCAGGCCCTGGGCGATGCCCGAGCCCCAGTCGTGACCGACCAGGTGCACGCAGCCGATGCCCAGCCGGTCCAGCAGCTCCAGCAGATCGGCCACCGAGCGGGCCGGGTCGTAAGCCGCGGTGCCCTCCGGCCGGCCGGAGGCGCCGAAGCCGCGCAGGTCGGGCGCGATCGTGCGGTACCCGGCGGCGTTCAGCGCCCGCACCTGGTGGCGCCAGAGGTCGTGGGTGTCCGGAAAGCCGTGCACCAGCAGGACGGGGTCCCGGCCGGTCGCGCTGTCCTGGACCTCCAGGGTCACGTCGCTGAGTTCCACCCGCATGTCAATCCTCCCGTTGTCGAACGGAGTTCATGATGTCAGAACGGGTACCAGCGGACCTCCGGGTCGCCCTCCCGCAGCGACGCCACCCGGCGGCGGAACTCGGCGAGCGCCTTCGGGTTCGACGGCGCGTGCTGGGCCACCCAGGCACAGCTCGCCGTCTCCCGGGCGCCGCGCAGCACCCCGCACCCCTCCCACTCGCGCACGTCCCAGCCGTACGCCTCGGTGAACGCGTCATAGGAGGCCGGGTCGAGGCCGTAGCGGTCCCGGGAGAGCGCGAGGACCACCAGGTCGTGCTCGCGCAGGTCCGCCGAGAACGTCTCCAGGTCGACCAGGACCGGCCCGTTGGGGCCGACGTGCACATTGCGCGGCAGGGCGTCGCCGTGGACGGGGCCCGGCGCCAGGTGCGGGACGAGCGCGGCCGCCGCCTCGGCGAACGTGTCGCGGCGCTCGCGCAGGTACGCCGCGTCCGCCGGGTCGACCGCGTCGCCCGCGAGCCGCAGCCACCGCTCCACACCGCCCAGCAGGTCCCGGCGCGGGAGCGGGAAGGGCGGCTCGGCCAGCGCGTGGACGCGGCGCAGCAGCGGGGCGAGGTCCCGGGGCTCCGGCGGGCGTACGGCGTCGGGCAGCCGGTGCCAGACCGTCACCGGGTGCCCCTCCACCAGGCGGGGCTTGGGCTCGGCCGCCCGTACGGCGGGGACGCCCGACTCCGCGAGCCAGGAGGCGACGGCCACCTCCCGCTCGGCCCGCTCCATCAGCTCGGCGTCCCGGCCGACCTTCACCACCAGGTCGCCGACGGCGAAGACGGCGTTCTCGCCCAGCGCCAGCAGCACCGCTGCCGACCGCATCGGCTCCACCCCGGCGGCTGCCAGCACCTCCCGCGCCCGCGCCTCGTCCATCGCGTCCGTCCCTCCCGTACCTGTGCCGATCCGGCAAAGTCTCGCATCCACGCAGGCACGCTTGACGAACCGACAACCCGTCAGGACGATGACGCCAGGCCGGCCCAACTTCACAAAGGGGACTGTCCGTGACATTGCTGACCGCGACGAAGCGGTCCGGCGGGAGAGCCGGAAGAGCCGGAAGACCAGCACAACGGCCGGCACAGCGGACGCTGGACCACGGGGCCTGGTTCCTCGTCCTGCCCGCGCTGATCCCGATCCTCCTGCTCAGCGTCGGCCCGCTGCTCTACGGCATCGCGCTGGCCTTCACCGACGCCCAGTCCGGGCGCACCCGCGCCACCCAGTGGGTCGGCACGCTCAACTTCCAGGACCTGCTGCACGACACCCTGTTCTGGGAGTCGTTCCGGATCGGTCTGCTCTGGGCGGTCGGGGTCACCGTCCCCCAGTTCCTCCTCGCCCTCGGCCTGGCCCTGCTGCTCAACCAGAACCTCCGCTTCCGCTGGCTCGCGAGGGCCCTGGCGATCGTCCCGTGGGCCATGCCCGAGGTGGTCGTCGGCATCATGTGGCGGCTCGTCTACAGCCCCGACGCCGGCATCCTCAACGAGACCGTCCGCGACCTGGGCCTCGGCGACGGACGGGACTGGCTCACCGGGCTCGCCACCGCCCTGCCCGCCGTGATCCTCGTCGGCATCTGGGCCGGTATGCCGCAGACCACCGTGGCCCTCCTCGCCGGGCTCCAGAACACCCCGCGGGAGCTCCACGAGGCCGCCGCCCTCGACGGCGCCGGCGCGTGGCGCCGCTTCCGTACCGTCACCTGGCCCGCCCTCAAACCCGTCGCCCTCGCCATCACGGCGCTGAACCTGATCTGGAACTTCAACTCCTTCGCCCTGGTGTACGTGCTCACCAGTGGCGGGCCCGGCGGCCGCACGCGCCTGCCGATGCTGTTCGCGTACGAAGAGGCGTTCCAGTACGGGCAGTTCGGCTACGCGGCGGCCATGGGCTGCGTGATGGTCGCCGTCATCTCCCTGCTGCTCGCCTTCCACCTGGTGGCCCGGCTGAAGGGAGGCGAGGAGCGGTGAGCGGTCTTCGCACGAGCGGGCCCGCGCGGGCCGGGCAGTACCTCGCCCTCCTCGCCTACCTGGCCTTCCTCGCCCTGCCCTTCCTCTGGCTGATCTCCACCGCCTTCAAACCGGCCCGTGAACTCGGCTCGCTGCACCCCACCTGGATCCCCGAGAACCCCACCCTCGCCAACTTCCGCCAGGCCTTCGAGGAACAGCCCCTGCTCCAGGCCGCCGCCAACAGCCTGATCGCCGCCCTCGGAGCCGCCCTGATCGCCGTCGTCATCGCCACGCCCATGGCGTATGTGATGGCCCGCCACCGCGGCCGGCTCTCGGCCGCCGCCACCGGCTGGGTCGTCGTCAGCCAGGCGTTCCCCTTCGTGCTCGTGATCATCCCGCTCTTCCTGGTCCTGAAGAACCTGCACCTGATCAACACGCTCTTCGGCCTGATCCTGGTCTACGTCGTGTGGTCGCTGCCGTTCGCGCTGTGGATGCTGACCGGGTACGTACGGGCCGTGCCGGCCGAGCTGGAGGAGGCCGCCGCCGTCGACGGCGCGGGCCGGCTCCGTACGCTCGTCTCGGTCACCGCGCCGCTGCTCGCGCCCGGGATCGTGGCCACCGCGCTCTTCGCGTTCATCACCGCGTGGAACGAGTTCTTCTTCGCCCTCGTCCTGCTCAAGACCCCGGAGAAGCAGACCTTGCCGGTCGTCCTCACCCACTTCCTCGGCGCGGAGGGCGTCGCCGACCTCGGCCCGCTCGCCGCGGCCGCGTTCCTCGCCACCCTCCCCTCCCTCGTCGTCTTCGCGATCATCCAGAAGCGGATCACGGGCGGCATGATGGCCGGGGCGGTGAAGTCCTGATGCGCGCACGGGTGGCCGTCGTCCTGGCCGTGGTCCTCGCCCTCCTGCCGGTCGGCTGCACCGGCGACGGCGGCGAGCGGGGCGAGCGCGCACCGGGCGGGACCGTGCTCCGCTTCCAGTCCCTGGCCTGGCAGAAGGAGTCCGTCGACGCCAACAAGGAGCTGGTCGCGGAGTGGAACGCCGCCCACCCCGACATCCGGGTCGAGTACGTCCAGGGCAGCTGGGACAGCGTCCACGACCAGCTCCTCACCTCCTTCGAGGGCGGTGAGGCGCCCGACATCATCCACGACGCCTCCGACGACCTCGCCGACTTCGCGTACGGCGGCTACCTCGCCGATCTCCGCCCCCTCCTGCCCGCCCGGCTGAAGGCGGACATCCCCGAGGCGAGCTGGGAGACGACCACCTTCGGCGACGGCGTGTACGGCGTGCCGTTCCTCCAGGAACCGCGCGTCATCATGGCGAACAAGAAGATCCTCCAGGCGTCCGGCGTCCGCGTCCCCACCCCGCAACGGCCCTGGACGTGGCCGGAGTTCCGGCAGGTCACCAAGGAGCTGACGGCGACCATGGGGGAGGGGAAGTACGCCGTCGCCTGGCCGCTGAAGGAGCCGGTCTCCGTCTCCCTCAACCTGGGTCTGTCCGCGGGCGGGCGGCTGTTCCACCGCGGTGCCGACGGCCGGGTCGAGGTCCGGTTCACCGACGGCGACGCCGTGATGCCCGGCACCGTCCACGCCCAGGTCAACACCGACCGCAGCGCGCCGCGCACCACGCTCGGCATGGGCGGCTCCGACACCCTGCCCGGTTTCTTCGGCGGCAAGTACGCGATGGTCCCGCTCGGCTTCTCCTACCGGCAGCAGATCGTGCAGCAGGCGCCTGAAGGGTTCGAGTGGACGGTCCTGCCCGCGCCCGCGGGGGACGGCGGCCTGGCGCAGGGCGTGAGCCCGCAGACCCTGTCGATCGCCGAGGACAGCCCGTACAAGAAGGAAGCCGCCCGGTTCATCGACTTCCTCCTCCAGCCGCCCAACATGGTGCGCCTCGCGCGCGGCGACTGGATGCTGCCGACCGGCAGACAGGCGCTGAAGGACCCGTCGCTGCGCACGCCCGAAGACGGCTGGGCGACCGGCGCCGCGCTCGCCGAGGACCTCCGGTCGGCGCCGGCGCAGTCGGTGCGCGGCTACCCCGAGTGGAAGGACAAGGTCGCCACGCCCGCCTTCCAGGAGTACTACAGCGGCGCCATCGACGCCGTGGAGCTGGAGAAACGCCTGGTCGACGACGGCAACCTGGTACTGGCCAGATATCAGCGCTGAAGAAAATGCCCAACTAAGTTGCACGAGACGTCTCGTCTCGCATAAGGTCTGGGACATGACCTCAACAGAGCGTGCCCACATCGCCATGTTCTCCATAGCCGCCCATGGGCACGTCAACCCGAGCATCGAAGTGATCCGGGAGCTCGTCGCCCGCGGGCACCGCGTCAGCTACGCGATCCCCGCCTCCTTCGCGGACAAGATCGCCGCGACCGGCGCGGAGCCCGTCGTCTACACCTCGACCCTCCCGACCGACGAGGACCCGGAAGCCTGGGGGACCGAGCTCATCGACAACATCGAGCCGTTCCTGAACGACGCCATCCAGGTGCTGCCCCAGCTCGCGGCGGCCTTCGAGGGAGACGAGCCGGATCTCGTCATCCACGACATCACCTCCTACCCGGCCCCCGTCCTCGCCCACCGCTGGGGCGTGCCCGCCGTCTCCCTGTGGCCCAACCTCGTCCCCTGGGAGGGGTACGAGGAGGAGGTCGCCGAACCGATGTTCGCCGAGCTCAAGGCGTCCGAGCGGGGCAAGGCGTACTACGCGCGCTTCGAGGCGTGGCTCGCGGAGAACGGTATCGCCACCCACCCCGACCGGCTGATCTCCCGCCCCCGCAAGGCCGTCGTCCTGATCCCCGAGGTGCTCCAGCCGAACGCCGACCGGGTCGACGAGTCCGTCTTCACCTTCGTCGGCGCCTGCCAGGGCGACCGCGCCGAGCAGGGGGATTGGCAGCGGCCGGCCGGCGCGGAGAAGGTCCTGCTCGTCTCGCTCGGCTCGGCGTTCACCAAGCAGCCGGACTTCTACCGCGCCTGCGTCGAGGCCTTCGGCGACCTGCCCGGCTGGCACGTCGTGCTCCAGATCGGCCAGTACGTCGACGCCGCCGAGCTCGGCGAGCTGCCGGCCAACGTCGAAGTGCACGCATGGGTACCGCAGTTGGCGATCCTCCGCCAGGCGGACGCCTTCATCACCCATGCGGGCGCGGGTGGCAGCCAGGAGGGTCTCGCCACCGGTACGCCGATGGTCGCCGTCCCGCAGGCTGTCGACCAGTTCGGCAACGCCGACATGCTGGCCTCGCTCGGCGTCGCCCGCCACCTCCCGATGGCCGACGCCACGGCCGACGCGCTGCGGGCGGCCGTGCTGGAACTGGCCGGCGACCCCGAGGTGGCCCGGCGGGCGGAGGAGATCCGGCTGCGGATGGCCGCCGAGGGCGGTACGAAGCGGGCGGCGGACCTGATCGAGGCGGAGCTTCCGGTGCGTAGCCGCTGATACCGGCTCCTCCCAGGATGGAGGGCAAAAACGGAGTACGGGAGAAACAGGCGGGACGGCGGTCAGTTCTCTTCTTGATCCGGCTTGGCGTCTGTGTGGAGGCGGTCGGTCAGGCCCTGGAGATGGGTGGCGGGTGTGGAGCCGGCGAACATGGAGCCGTAGGGGAGTGGCACTCGCCCATATCCGATCTTGTACGCGTCAGCGAGTTTTGGAACATGATTTCGACGGCGCGTCGCCCTAATTGATCATGTTCCGCAGACGACCGTTTCCGAACAGGGCGCCGAGCCGAGGTGCCACCTCATGTAACACCGAACTGCACACTCTGGCTGATTCATACGTGATCTCCAGATTGCCGGCTATCGGCAGGGGCTGGGGGTGTCAGCGGACTCCCCCGGTGAGACAAGTCCTGTCTCGTAGGCGAGGACGACGGCCTGGGCCCGGTCGCGCAGGGTCAGTTTGGCGAAGATCCGGGCCACGTGGGTCTTCACTGTCGCCTCACTGAGCGTCAGTTTCTGTGCCAGTTCGGAATTGGAAAGACCCCGGCCCATGAGCGTCAGCACCTCGCGCTCGCGCGGCGTCAGTGCGGTCAGGTCTCGGTGGACGGCCGAGGTTGCGAGGCCCGAACCGATTCTGGGGGCGCCAGGGGCGAAGCGCTCCACCAAGCGGCGGGTGATGGTGGGTGCGAGTAGGGCGTCACCAGTGTCGACCAGGCGTACGGCGGCGGCCAGATGCGCGGGGGTGACGTCCTTGAGCAGGAATCCGCTGGCTCCGGCGGCGAGGGCGGCGTAGACGTAGTGGTCGAGGTCGAAGGTGGTCAGCATGATCACCCGGCAGTCCGGGGCCTGCGCGAGTATGCGGCGGGCGGCTTCCAGACCGTCCATGGCGGGCATTCGGATGTCCATCAGTACGACGTCGGGCCGCAGCCTCCGTACGGTGGCGACGGCCTCGGCTCCGTCGCCGGCTTCGCCCACCACGTCGATGCCGCGGGCGGTCAGGATCAGGCGGAAGCCGGTGCGGACCAGCTCCTGGTCGTCGGCGATCACAACGCGAGGGGCGGATTCGGTGTGCGTCGTCATGGCCGGTCCAGCGGGATCCGGGCGCGGACGCGGTAGCCGCCGCCGAGGCGGCGGCGGGCGTCCAGGTCGCCGCCGTAGAGGGCGACCCGCTCCCGCAGGCCGAGCAGGCCGCGTCCCGTTCCGTCCGCCTGGTCCGGGACCGGCTCTTTCCGCGCGGGCCGGCTGTCCGACAGGATGCTCGGTCCGCTGTTCAGCACCTCGACTCGCAGGTAGCGGTCCGCGTATCGCACCGTCACCTCGGCTTTCGCTCCGTCCCCGTGTTTGAGGGCATTGGTCAGGGCCTCCTGGATGATCCGGTAGGCGGTGACATCGATCCCGGTCGGCAGCGGGCGCGGCTCACCCGAGATGCGCATCTCCACGGGCAGGCCGGCAAAGGAGATCCGGTCGATCAGCGGGCTGAGTCGGCTCAAGCTCGGCTGCGGTGACAGGTCCATACCGTAGGTCTCGTCGTCGCCGTTCTGCGCGGGTGCGAGCAGGCCGAGCAGGTGCCGCAGCTCGGTCATCGTGTTCCGCCCGGCGGTCTCGATGGCGCTCATCGCCGCCGCGGCCTCGTCCGGCATCGTGGCCAGCACCTCGCGGGCGGCTCCGGCCTGGACCACCATGAGGCTCACGTTGTGGCTGACGATGTCGTGGAGCTCCGTGGCGATCCTGGCACGCTCGGCGTCGACCGCGGTCCGCGCCGCGCTCTCGCGCTCCCGCTCCAGCAGCCAGCCGCGCTCCTCGATGGCCGCCTGGTGCAGCCGCCGCGCCCGGACCGCCGCCACGCACAGACACCCGGCGGCGCCAACTGCCGCCGCCAGAGCGATGACCAGCCACATCGTCCCAGATCCCCACACCGGAACATCTTCGCAGCTGCACGACGCGCCCCGCATCAGCCCGTGGATGCAACTGCGTACATCCTCGGGATGACCTGCCCGGACGGATACATCCGAGGGGTGACGCCCCGTCCGCAGACTCCGTCCTAAGTTCGAGCCATGACAACTGATCACGGCAGTGTCCAGCAAGTGGTGGTGCGGCTGGACGGTGTGCACAAGGAGTACGGCGACGCGAAGGCCCTGGACGGCCTGTCGCTGGAGATCAGGGCGGGGGACGCGGTTGCCGTCATGGGCCCCTCCGGCTGCGGCAAGTCCACCTTGCTCAACATGGTGGCAGGCCTCGACCGGCCGACCTCGGGCACAGTCGAGGTACAGGGTCATGACCTCGGGAAACTGAACGAGACCGGCTTGGCGTTGTTCCGGCGGCGGAACGTCGGCATGATTTTCCAGTTCTTCAACCTCATCGACGATCTTCCCGCCCTGGACAATGTGGCGCTGGCCGCGCAGCTGACCGGCACCCCGGCCCGGCAGGCGCGCCGCCGCGCCCTGGAGCTCCTGGACGAACTCGGTGTCGCCGAACGTCGGAACAACTATCCGGCGACGCTCAGCGGCGGCGAGCGCCAACGCGTCGCCGTCGCACGCGCGTTGATGAACCGCCCGGCCCTGCTGCTTGCCGACGAGCCGACCGGCGCCCTTGACAGCCGGTCGGGCGAGCAGGTGATGGATCTGCTGATCGACCTCAACCAGATCGGCCAGACTCTGTTGATCGTCACCCATGACCCGCAGCTGGCCACCCGCTGCGCCAGCCGGCTGATCGAAGTGGCCGACGGCCGGGTCGCCCGCGAAAGCGCGCTGGAGGTGACTGCGTGAGCGCCGTATGGAGAGCCTCACGCGCGGCCGTGAAGCGCCGTCGGCTCCAGACCTTCGTCATCGGCCTCGTCGTGCTCTGCTCCACCACGACCGTCGTGCTTGCGCTGGGGCTGCTGGCCGCCGCCTCGGGCCCCTTCGAGAAGGCCTACGCCGAACAGCGCGGTGCCCATACGGTGGCGACTTTCGACACCACGAAGGTCTCGCAGGAGCAGCTGGCGCGGACCGCCCGGCAGCCTGGGGTGGAGGCCGCGGCCGGGCCCTTCAGGCAGGCCGTCGTCGACATCCCCAAGGACTGGCTCTGGACGGCGGGCGGCACCCTCACGGTGGTAGGCCGGGCCGATCCGGCGGGCCCCGTGGACCGGATTGAACTCCTTGAGGGCCACTGGGCCACCGCACCCGGCGAGATCGTCGTCAACTGGTCCGCCCAGGGCTCCCCCGGCACCGCGCTCCTCGGCACCAAGCTGGAGACCCCCGGCGGAGCGACGCTGACAGTCGTCGGATTCGCCACCAGCATGAGCAAGTCGGCGAGCGCCTGGGTCTCGCCCGAGCAGATGACCGCACTGCACCCGACCTCCGCCCAGATGTTGTACCGCTTCACGGACTCCTCGACGGAGGCCCAGCTGAGCGCCTCGCTGGCACGGGCCACCACGGGACTGCCCAAGGAGTCGCTGACCGGCGCACAGACCTACCTCACCCTCAAGCAGGCCTTCTCCGCGCTGGCCGACTCCTACCTCCCGTTCATGGCGCTCTTCGGCATCCTCGGCGTGCTCGTCTCCACCCTGATCGTCGGCAACGTGGTCAGCGGGGCGGTCGTCTCCGGGTACCGGCACATCGGGGTGCTCAAGGCCCTGGGCTTCACCCCCAACCAGGTCATCGCCGTCTACCTGACGATGCTCTCCGTACCGGCGGTGGTGGGCTGCGTGCTGGGTACTCTGGCCGGCAACGCGTTGGCCGGGCCCATCCTGCAGGTCGCGTTCACTGGCATCGACGTGGGCCGAGCCTCGGTCGGCGACATCAGCCCGTGGGTGTCCGTGGCCTGCCTCGTGGGCATGCCCGCCGTCGTCCTGGTGGCCGCGCTGGTCCCCGCCCTGCGCGCTCACCGGCTGCCCGCCGCACGGGCGATCAGCGCGGGCGGCGCGCCGCGAACCGGGCGTGGGCTGCGCGTCCAGCGGATGCTCGGCGCCGCCCGGCTGCCGCGCCCGGTCAGTCTGGGCCTGGGCCAGCCGTTCGCCCGCCCTAGCCGCACCCTGCTGACCATGGCGGCCATCGTCCTCGGGGTCACCACGGTGACCCTGTCGACCGGACTGACCGGCACCATGGTGGCGTACGGCAACGTCGGGCGGGAAGACGGAGGCGCCAGGATCCACGTGACGACCGGGGGGCCGGGCAACGACCGGACCGCTCCCCGGCTCAGTGACCCGCAGATCGAGGACCGGCTGCGCTCCCTCCCGGGTGCGGCGGGGGTGCGGGCCCGCGCGCTGGCACAGGCGAGCATGACCGGGCAGCCCCAGCCCGTCTTCGCCGACTTCTACCGTGGGGACGATTCCTCGTACGCCCACGTGATCGTCAAGGGCCGTGCGCCGGCTGCGGCGGGCGAGATCGTGGCCGGGCCGTCGTTCCTGACCCAGCGCGGGCTGAAGGTCGGTGACCGGGTCACTCTGGAGCTGAACGGCAGGCGGATCTCCGCGACCGTGGTGGGTCAGCTCATGGAGGGCAACGCCCGGGCCTTGGAGGCCACCTGGCAGACCCTCGCCCAACTCGCACCGGACGCCCACGCCACCGAATACACGGTGCGGCTCGCCCCCGGCGCCGACGCGCGCGCCTACGCCCAGACGGTCGAAGCACTCGACCCAGGCCTGCGCGCGTCGGTGGCGGACTCGGGGAACGCCGGCACCACCACCGTCATCACCTTTTCGACGGTGTTCACGGTGCTGTTGACCCTCGTCGCGTCGCTCGGTGTCTTCAACACGGTGCTTCTGAACTTCCGTGAGCGGCGCCGGGACCTGGGCACGCTCAAGTCGATCGGGATGACCCCGCGGCAGGTGGTGGTGATGACGGTGACCTCGGTCGCCGGTCTGGGCGCGGTCGGCGGGCTGTTCGGCATCCCGCTCGGGATCGTGGCGCACCGCCTCGTCGTGGACAACGTCGGGGTGGTCGATTTCCCCGCGTATATGAAGGACGTGTGGCACGCGCCGCAGCTGGCCGCGATGCTCCTGGCGGGTGTGGCGATCGCCGTCCTGGGCGCCCTGGTCCCGGCCCGGTCGGCGGCCCGGATGACCATCGCCTCGGTGCTGCACACCGAGTAGATCACCCGTCAGCACCAGCGTCTGGATCCGGCCCATGGCAGCCGACGCTGGCCAGCCGTCGGTTGGCTGGCTCTACGGATACGCCCGTGTGATGCTGACCGTCGCGGGAGACGGCACCGCCGAGGGCCAGCTGCTGGGTGGCACAGTCTCTTCATGTCCGCGCGGACCCACGTCGCCCGGCTTCGGCAACCCCGCCCATTGGGTCGCCGGCCTCCCGGAGAAGGGGCGGCCGGCCCGGCACAGCCCGGGGCGGATCAGCGCCGCGACCGAGGAGGCATTCCACCTGTGATTCCTCGCACAGTCCGCGGTGCCGGACGCACAGATGACAGAAGTCGGGGAGGTGGTGCACCTGTTCGGCGTCGTCACCCACTCCGCCGCCACCCTCACCCCGCACGGCGGCGGGTGGGAGGTGCGCCAAGGCGGCACGCTCAAGCTGTGGGACCGCATCGAGACGATCCTGAGCGCCTACGACACCGCCGGCCGGGGCCGGAGACGTTCCGGCTACACACTTACGACGGCGGGCAGCACCTGCGTCACCCGCAGATGCCCGGCCTGCCGCTGCCCAGACCCTGAAGAAGACCGCAGACCCCAGGCGTCCAGGGGGGAGAGAGGCGGCCCCCGCCCGGGACGCCTGACAACTCGGTGACCTGCGAGGTTTCACCGATCGGCTCGCACGGGCCCCTGCTCAGGCGGCCGTCCTCAGCCGCCCCATGGCCTCCTGCTCGGGCGGCTCCATGTCTGCCTCTACGGCGTTCACCCGAGACGGAGCACCCCTCACCGGCCTATTGCCTGTTTCCGGCATATTCCGGCCGGCCTCCACGATGAGGCGTGGCGTGGCCATTTGGGTCACGCCACGCCTCATTGTCCGTTGAGGGCCGCGGTGGGGGATTTGTTATTACGGAACCTTGTTGAGTAAGTCACAGGTATGTGAAGGCCTTGATCTGCGCGCATCAATCGACCAGGGTTTCGATTCAACCCCGGAAGATCTTTCGTCCGGTGGTCAAACCCCCCACACAATTTGATGACGAGGAGCCCCCTCTTCATGGCAACTCACCAGCGCGCACGCCGAGTTCAGCTCGTCGCCGCCACGGCCGTCGTGGTCGGCCTCACCGCTTTCGGTACGGCCCACGCAGGCACCGCACCCGCCCCCACGCCCGCCGAAGGCACCGTCTACGGCCTCGGTGCCGAAGGCGCCGTCTCCGGCAGCTACATCGTCCTGCTGGACGAGAAGGCGGACAAGGCCAAGCTCGCCCAGGAGTACGGTGGCACGCTCCGGCGCAACTACACCTCCGCCGTCAACGGCTTCTCCGCCGGCGGTCTTTCGCAGACCGAGGCCAAGCGCCTGGCGGCCGACCCGGCCGTCGCCAAGGTCGTCCAGAACAAGAAGTTCAGCATCAACGCCACCCAGGACGACCCGCCGTCCTGGGGCCTCGACCGCGTCGACCAGGCCGACACCGCCGGTGACACGAAGTACACCTACCCCGACAGCGCGGGTGAGGGCGTGACCGCGTACGTCATCGACACCGGCGTACGCGTCGGACACAAGGACTTCGAGGGCCGCGCCGTCTCCGGCTTCGACGCCGTCGACAACGACAACGACGCGAGCGACGGCAACGGCCACGGCACCCACGTCGCCGGCACCATCGCCGGTGCCGCGCACGGTGTCGCCAAGAAGGCGAAGATCGTCGCCGTCCGCGTGCTCGACGACAACGGCTCCGGCACCACCGAGCAGGTCGTCGCAGGCATCGACTGGGTCACCAAGAACCACCAGGGCCCGTCCGTCGCCAACATGAGCCTGGGTGGCGGCGCCGACCCGGCCCTCGACGAGGCCGTCCGCAAGGCCATCGCCTCCGGTGTCACCTTCGGTGTCGCCGCCGGCAACGAGTCCACGGACGCCGGGCAGGGCTCCCCGGCCCGCGTCCAGGAGGCCATCACCGTCGCCTCCTCCACCAAGGACGACCAGCAGTCCGACTTCTCCAACTACGGCTCGGTCGTGGACATCTACGCCCCCGGCTCGGACATCACCTCGGCGTGGAACGACAGCGACGAGGGCACCAAGACCATATCCGGTACGTCCATGGCGACGCCCCACGTCGTCGGCGCCGCCGCCGTCTACCTGGCGGGCCACAAGGACGCCACCCCGGAGCAGGTCGCCAAGGCCCTCACCGACGGCGCCACGCCCGACAAGATCTCCAACCCCGCGCAAAGCACGGCGAACAAGCTGCTGAAGATCGTCGAGTAGCCCGCCCGGCCCCCTGACCGGCGGCCGCCGTGCCCTCCCCCACGGGGCACGGCGGCCGTCCTATGGTGTGACCATGACGACCAGGTACGCCGCCCTCCTGCGCGGGATCAATGTCAGCGGCCACAAGAAGGTCCCGATGGCGCAGCTGCGCGCACTGCTGACCGAACTCGGCCACAGCGACGTCACGACGTACCTCCAGAGCGGCAACGCGGCCTTCACCAGCACGTCCGGCGCCGACGAGAACGCGCTGGCCGCCGAGCTCGAAGCGGCGATCGAGAAGCACTTCGGCTTCGGCGTCGACTGCCTGGTCCGCAGCGGCCCGTATCTGCGCGCCGTCGCCGACGGGTGCCCCTTCCCCGCCGCCGAGCTGGAGGCCAGGCAGCTCCACGTCACCTACTTCTCCGGGCCCGTCGCACCGGACCGGTTCGCCGGCATCGACCAGGCGGCCTTCCTCCCGGAGGAGTTCCGGCTCGGCGACCGCGCCCTGTATCTGTACGCCCCCGAGGGCCTGGGCCGCTCCAAGCTGGCCGAGACGCTCTCACGCCCGGCCCTCCTCAAAGGCGTCACCGCCACCACCCGCAACTGGAACACCGTCGTCACACTGGTGGAGCTGACCCGTGACTGAACGCACCCCGGCCGCCACACCCGCCATCGCCGCCGCCATCGAGGGCGAACTGAGGCTGCTGGATCCGGAGGTCCGTACCACCCCCGCGCTCTTCGAGGCGCTGCTCCACCCCGGCTTCCACGAGTTCGGCGCGTCGGGCCGCCGCTGGGACCGCGCCTCCATGCTCGCGTCGGTCACGTCGAAGTCCGCGGAGGCCACCCCACCCCGGCCCCTGACCGCCTCGCACATGCGTGGCGTGCAGCTCGCCGAGGACGTGGTGCACCTGACGTTCGACACCGACTCGGGCGGACGGCGCGTCCACCGCAGCTCCCTGTGGCGCCGCACCGGTGACGGCACCTGGCTGCTCTACTTCCACCAGGGCACACCGTTCCCACCGGAGGAGGATTAGGCGGCGGCCACCCGCTGCTGCCCGGAGGCTGCGCGCGTCTCGTCGTACCGGGCGAGCAGCAGCCGCGCCAGCTCCGGCGACGGGCCCAGTACGTCCGCGAGCACGTCCGCGCCGGCGGCACCCTCGGCGATACGGTCCGGCAGGCGGCCCGGCGCGATGACGTACGGGGCGACCGCCACCCGGCGTACCCCGTCCTCGCGGAGAGCACGCAGGGCGCGCACCGCGTCCTCGGTCCGGGGAAGGGATGCGGAGGCGAACGCAGGCCGCACGGCGCACCAACCGGTGTGCCGCAGCTCCCGCGCCATTTCAGCGATCACTGCGATCGCCTCCGGGTCCGTGGAGCCCGCCGAGGCCAGGACGACCCCGGTCGAGCGCTTGTCGGCGGGCGTCAGGCCCGCCTCGTACAGCCGCCGCTCCAGCGCCGCGATCAGCAGCGGCGAGGGCCCGAGGACCGGCGCCTGCCGGATCCGCAGCGACGAAGGGGCCTCCCGCAGGACGGCCGGGATGTCGGCCTTGGCATGGAAGGCGCGGGTCAGCAGCAGCGGCAGGGCCACCACATCGCGTACGCCCTCCGCCGCCAGCCGTTCCAGGACGCCTGCCACCGACGGCACGTTGAAGTCCAGGAACGCCGTCTCCGCCCGTACGCCCGGGCGCAGCGCGCCCGCCCGCCGCACCAGGGCGTGCACGGTCGCGGCGTGCCGCGGGTCGCGGCTGCCGTGGGCGATGACGAGCAGGACAGGACGGGTCATGGGACGACGCTCAGCTCTTGACGAGGAGACCGCGGCGGCGCAGGACCGCCCGCTCCAGCGGGCTGAAGATCAGCAGGTCGATGGCGATACCGACGATCAGGATCAGGATGATCGCCAGGAAGATCCCCGGCATGTCGATGTTGTTGCGGCCGTTCTCCAGCAACTGGCCGAGGCCCAGGCCCAGTTCCGGCGACGACGCGATGATCTCCGCCGCCATCAGCGAGCGCCACGAGAACGCCCAGCCCTGCTTCAGTCCGGCGAGGTAGCCGGGCAGCGCGGCCGGCATCACGATGTGCCACGCGCCCCGCAGACCGGTCGCACCGAGCGTCCGCCCCGCCCGCAGGAACAGCGGCGGCACCTGGTCCACACCGGCCACCAGGCCGTTGGCGATCGACGGGACGGCGCCCAGCAGGATCACCGCGTACATCATCGAGTCGTTGAGCCCGATCCAGAGCACCGCGGGCGCCACCCAGGCCACCGACGGCAGCGACTGGAGGCCCGAGAGGATCGGCCCGATCGCGGCCCGGACGAACCTCACCCGCGCCACCAGCAGGCCCAGCGGCGTACCGATGGCCAGGGCCATCAGGAAACCGAGCAGGGCGCGGGACACGCTCGTCCACAGCACGTCGAACAGCGTGCCCTGCAGCCACATGGTGGCCAGGCTGTCCCACACCGCGGACGGCGGCGGCAGCTTGAACTCGTCGGTGACCTTCCCCCACACCAGCAGCTGCCACACCACCAGCACCAGTGCGACGGCCACCACCGGCGGCAGGACCTTCTGGATCAGGACGTCCCGCACGGGGGTCCGGGCCACCTGCACGGCGTCGAGCGCGTCGAGCCCCGCCTCCAGACCGGCGAGGTCGTCCGCCTTCCGGTCGGTCGTCGTATCAGTGCTGGCCATGACGGCGGATCTCCCCACGCAGTTCTTCGGTGATCTCGACGGAAAGCTCCGCCACCGCGGCGTCCTCGATGCGGCGCGGCTGAGGGATGCCGATGTCCCACTGGCGGGCGATCCGCCCCGGCCGGGACGAGAGCAGGACCACGCGCTCGGCCAGCCGCACGGCCTCGCGCACGTTGTGCGTGACGAACAGGACCGACAGCCGCGTCTCGCGCCAGATCCGCGTCAGCTCGTCGTGCAGGACGTCCCGCGTGATGGCGTCCAGGGCCGCGAACGGCTCGTCCATCAGCAGCAGATCGCTGTCCTGGGCGAGCGCGCGGGCCAGCGCCACGCGCTGCCGCATACCGCCGGACAGCTCGTGCACCCGCTTGCCGTACGAGCCCTTGAGCCGGACCAGCTCCAGCAGCCGCTCCGCCTCGTCGCGCCGCTCGTTCTTGGCGACCCCGCGCAGCCGCAGCGCCAGCTCGATGTTCTTGCCGGCCGTCAGCCACGGGAACAGCGCGTGCTCCTGGAACATCAGGGCGGGCCGGCCGCCCGGGGTGTCGATCGACCCCGCGGACGGCCGGTCCAGCCCGGCGACCAGGTTGAGCAGCGTCGACTTGCCGCAGCCCGACGCGCCCAGGAGGGTGACGAACTCGCCCGGCGCGACATCGAGCGTGATGTCGTCCAGGACGAGCTGCTGCCCGGCCGGAGTGGCGAAGGACTTCGAGACGTGCTCGAGACGGGCGGCGTGCGTCGACACCGCCGCACGGTCCTCGGCCTTGGCGAGCGTGGTGGCCATGGTCGTCACCTCCTGAGAGCGATGCGGATGGATGGTTACTCGGCGCCGAGACCGGCGTCGGCGACCGCGGGCTTGCCCTCGGCCTTGAGGACCTTGTTGAGCGGCTTCAGGTCGTAGATCCCGTCCAGGTCGGGCTTCTCCAGCAGCCCCGCCTTCACCGCGTGGTCGGCCTGCGCCTTGAGCGTGGCGGCCAGCGGGTCGTCGGTGAACCGGATCGACGGCCACGCCGAGTCGATGACCTCGTCACCGAGCGGCTTGCCGGTGAGTTCCTTCAGCCTGGCGTTGGCCGACGCCTTGGCCTTGTCGGGGTTGGCGTTGATCCACGCGTTGGTCCTCACCGAACCGCGCAGCACCGCCTCGACGACGTCCGGGTGCTCCTTCAAAAACTTCTGCGACACGATGATGTTGGTGATCACGAACTTCTCGTCCGGCCACAGGGACGACTCGTCGAGGAGCACCTTGGCTCCCTCGCTCACCAGCTTCGACGCGGTCGGCTCCGGCACCCACGCGCCGTCGATGGACCCCGACTTGTAGGCGTCAGGGGCCACCTTGTTGTCCGTACGGACCACGGAGACGTCGCCCTTGCCGCTCTGCGGGTCGACCTTCCAGCCCTGCTCGGAAACCCAGTTGAGGAACGCCACGTCCTGGGTGTTGCCGTGCTGCGGCGTGGCGATCCTCTTGCCCTTGACGTCCGCCACCGACGTGATCTTGTCGGGGTTGACGACGAGCTTCACGCCGCCCGACGCCGAACCACCGACGATCCGGAGGTTCTTGCCCTTGGACTTGTTGAAGCCGTTGATCGCGGGGGACGGGCCGATGAAGCCGATGTCGATCGAGTCGGCGTTGAGCGCCTCGATCGCGGACGGGCCGGCGTTGAAGAAGGACACCTGGAGCCGGGTACCGCCCAGCTCCTTCTGGAAGATGCCCTCCTGGTGGCCCACCAGCGCCGTGGCGTGGGTCAGGTTCGGGAAGTACCCGAGCCGCACCTGGTCGGCCGAGAGCTTCTCGCCCTTGGCCGCCACCTGGGTCTCCTTGGGCGCCTGGGAGCCGTAGCCGCAGGACGCCAGCGCCCCGATCAGCAGCGGCAGGGCGGCGACGGCGGCGACGGCGCGCCGTAGGGAGGGGGTGCGGGACGTGGCAGGCACGGGAGGGTGTTCCTCTCGTCGGGCCCGGCTCCCACGTCCCCCTGATCGTCAGGGACGCGGTGGCCGGGAAGTCGGCGGATGTCGGTCTTCGGTGGTACGGGCGGTACGGGTCGGGAGCGTGCGCGTCATCGGGCACATCGCGCGACACCCCCGGTCCCCGCGCCGAGGGCGCCGCTGCCGACCCGGCCGCCCTCCTTCGCGAAGGTCGCGTACACGTCGATGGTCGTCACGTCAGAAGTCCCAGCCGTCCTCGTCGTCCTGCGCCGGGAGGGCCTTGGCCGAGGCGAACGACTCGCCCGCCATGCCCGCCGCCAGCGTGGTGCCGTCGGCCGGGTCGATGAGCAGGAACGATCCGGTACGCCGGGAGTCGGCGTACGTGTCGAGCGCCAGCGGCTCGGCGGTACGCACCACGACGCGGCCGATGTCGTTGGCGACCAGCTGCCCGGGCGCCGGGTGCTGCGACAGGTCGTCCAGCGTCAGCCGGGACGGGATGTCCTTGACGATCGCCTTGACCGTACGGGTGGTGTGCTTCAGCAGCACCCGCTGCCCGACCGCCAGCGGCTGGTCCGCCACATGGCAGACCGTCGCCACGACGTCCTGCGTGGTCGCCGGGGCGTCACCGGCCGGGGCGATCAGGTCGCCGCGCGAGATGTCGATGTCGTCGGCCAGCCGGATCGTCACCGACTGCGGCGCCCAGGCGATGTCGACGCTCTCGCCGAGCGCGTCGATCGCGGTGATGGTGCTGGTCCGCCCGGACGGCAGCACGGTGACCGGCTCGCCGACGCGGAAGGCACCGGCCGCGATCTGACCGGCGTAACCCCGGTAGTCCGGGTGCTCGGCGGTCTGCGGGCGGATCACGTACTGGACCGGGAAGCGGGCGTGGCAGGCGGTCAGGTCGTGGCTGACCGGGACGGTCTCCAGGTGCTCCAGGACCGTCGGGCCGCCGTACCAGTCCATGTTCGCGGACGGCTCCACCACGTTGTCGCCGGCCAGCGCCGAGATGGGGATCGCGGTGATCTCCGGGACGCCGAGCTCGGAGGCGTACGTGGTGAACTCCTCGGCGATCTTGGCGAAGACGGGCTCCGCGTAGTCGACGAGGTCCATCTTGTTCACGGCCAGCACCACGTGCGGGACGCGCAGCAGCGCGGCCACCGCGGCGTGCCGGCGGGTCTGCTCGACGACACCGTTGCGGGCGTCGACCAGGACCACGGCCAGCTCGGCGGTCGAGGCGCCGGTGACCATGTTGCGGGTGTACTGCACATGGCCGGGCGTGTCGGCCAGGATGAACCGGCGCCGGGGGGTGGCGAAGTAGCGGTAGGCGACATCGATGGTGATGCCCTGCTCCCGCTCGGCCCGCAGACCGTCCGTCAGCAGCGCCAGGTCCGGGGCGTCCTGGCCACGGCTCAGGGACGCGGCCTCCACGGCCTCCAGCTGGTCCACCAGGACCGACTTGGAGTCGTGCAGCAGCCGGCCCACCAGCGTGGACTTGCCGTCGTCGACGGACCCGGCGGTCGCGAAACGCAGCAGGGTGGTGGCCGACAGGTCGGCGAGCTGCTCGCTCGTGGTGCTCATGTCTAGAAGTACCCTTCGCGCTTGCGGTCTTCCATCGCGGCCTCGGACAGCTTGTCGTCGGCGCGGGTGGCGCCCCGCTCGGTGAGCCGGGACGCGGCGATCTCGGCGATCACGTCCTGGAGCGTGGTGGCGTCGGAGTCGACGGCCCCGGTGCAGGACATGTCGCCGACCGTGCGGTAGCGGATCATCCGCTTCTCCACCGGCTCGGAGTCCTTCGGGCCGCCCCACTCGCCGGCCGTCAGCCACATGCCGTTGCGGGAGAACACCTCACGCTCGTGCGCGAAGTAGATCTGCGGCAGCTCGATGCCCTCGCGCTCGATGTACTGCCACACGTCCAGCTCGGTCCAGTTGGACAGCGGGAACACGCGCACGTGCTCACCGGGCGCGTGCCGGCCGTTGTAGAGCTGCCACAGCTCGGGCCGCTGCCGGCGCGGGTCCCACTGCGAGAACTCGTCCCGCAGCGAGAACACCCGCTCCTTCGCCCGCGCCTTCTCCTCGTCGCGCCGCCCGCCGCCGAACACGGCGTCGAAGCGGTGCTGCTGGATGGCCTCGGTCAGCGGCACGGTCTGCAGCGGGTTGCGGGTGCCGTCCGGGCGCTCCTTGAGGACGCCGCGGTCGATGTAGTCCTGCACGGACGCCACGTGCAGGCGCAGCCCGTACTTCTCGACCGTACGGTCGCGGTACTCGATGACCTCGGGGAAGTTGTGCCCGGTGTCGACGTGCAGCAGCGTGAAGGGGATCGCGGCGGGGGCGAACGCCTTCAGCGCCAGGTGCAGCATGACGATCGAGTCCTTGCCGCCGGAGAACAGGATCACCGGCCGCTCGAACTCGCCCGCCACCTCGCGGAAGATGTGCACCGCCTCGGACTCCAGGGAGTCCAGGTGCGACAGCGCGAACGGGCTGTCGGTCTCCTCGTGAACATTGGCCACGGTGGTCATGCCAGTCCCCTCTCGGTCAGCAGGGCGTGGACCGCCGCGGCGGACTCCTGCACGGTCTGGTTCTGGGACTCGATCCGCAGGTCCGGGGTCTCCGGCTCCTCGTACGGGTCGTCCACGCCGGTCAGCCCGCTGATCTCGCCCGCGGCCTGCTTGGCGTACAGCCCCTTCACATCCCGTACGGAGCACACCTCCACCGGAGTGGCGACATGCACCTCGACGTACGGAGTGCCTTCCTGCTGGTGGCGCTTGCGCACGGCCTCGCGGCTGTCCGCGTACGGGGCGATGACCGGCACCAGGACGTGCACACCGTTCGACGCCAGCAGCTCGGCGACGAAGCCGATCCGCTGCACATTGGTGTGCCGGTCCTCACGGCTGAACCCGAGGCCGGCCGAGAGGAACTCGCGGATCTCGTCACCGTCGAGCACCTCGACCCGGCGGCCCTCGGCGCGCAGCCGGTCCGCCAGCTCGTAGGCGATCGTGGTCTTGCCGGCGCTCGGCAGCCCGGTGAGCCAGATGGTGGCCCCAGTCACGTTCTCTTCTCCCACAGTCGTCATCAGCCGTGCAGCCCGCACTCGATCTTCGCCCGGCCCGCCCAGCGGCCGGCCCGTGCGTCCTCGCCCTCCAGCACGCGGCGCGTGCAGGGCGCGCAGCCCACGGACGTGTACCCGTCCATGAGCAGCGGGTTGGTGAGGACGCCGTGCTCGGCGACGTACGCGTCGACGTCGTCCTGCGTCCAGCGGGCGATCGGCGAGATCTTGACCTTCTGCCGCTTCTCGTCCCAGCCGACGACGGGGGTGTTCGCCCGGGTCGGGGACTCGTCGCGGCGCAGCCCGGTCGCCCACGCGTCGTACGCGGTCAGGCCCTCCTCCAGCGGCTTGACCTTGCGCAGCGCGCAGCACAGGTCCGGGTTCCGGTCGTGCAGCTTCGGGCCGTACTCGGCGTCCTGCTCGGCCACCGTCTGACGCGGGGTCAGCGTGATGACGTTGACGTCCATCACCGCCTCGACCGCGTCACGGGTCCCGATGGTCTCGGGGAAGTGGTAGCCGGTGTCGAGGAAGACGACGTCCACGCCGGGCATGGCCCGGGAGGCGAGGTGGGCGACGACCGCGTCCTCCATGGAGGAGGTGACGCAGAAGCGCGGGCCGAAGGTGTCGGCCGCCCACTGCAGGATCTCCAGGGGCGAGGCCTCCTCGAGGTCCCGGCCCGCCTGCTCGGCGAGCGCCTTGAGTTCGTCCGCTGTGCGAATGGTCGTCGTCATATCGCGTCCCCTCCACCGTCGTTGCGCTGAAGTCCCCGGGTCAGCAACCCGAGGAACTTCAACTGGAAGGCTCGATTGCATGCCGCGCATTCCCAGGCGCCGTGTCCCTGCTCGCTGGGACGCAGGTCCTCGTCACCGCAGTACGGGCAGTAGAAGGGCGCCGCGCGCTCGCTCACGACAGGGCCTCCTCCGACGCGCGCGCCGCCCAGGTGGCGAAGCGCTCGCCGTCCTCGCGCTGCTCCTGGAAGCGCGTGAGGACCCGCTCGATGTAGTCGGGCAGCTCGGCGGAGGTGACCTTCAGACCGCGCACCTTGCGGCCGAAGCCGGCCTCGAGGCCCAGGGCGCCGCCCAGGTGGACCTGGTAGCCCTCGACCTGGTTGCCCTCGTCGTCGAGGACCAGCTGGCCCTTGAGACCGATGTCCGCCACCTGGATACGTGCGCAGGCGTTGGGGCAGCCGTTGATGTTGATGGTGATCGGCTCGTCGAAGTCCGGGATGCGGCGCTCCAACTCGTCGATCAGCGACGCGCCGCGCGCCTTGGTCTCGACGATCGCGAGCTTGCAGAACTCGATGCCGGTGCAGGCCATCGTGCCGCGCCGGAACGGCGACGGCTTGACCTGGAGGTCCAGCGCCTCCAGCCCCACCACCAGCGACTCGACCTGCGCCTCCTCGACGTCCAGGACCAGCATCTTCTGCTCGGCGGTGGTCCGCAGCCGGCCGGAGCCGTGCGCCTGGGCCACCTCGGCGATCTTGGTGAGCGTGGCACCGTCGACCCGGCCGACGCGCGGCGCGAAGCCGACGTAGAACCGGCCGTCCTTCTGCCGGTGCACGCCCACGTGGTCACGCCACTGCTGTACGGGCTGCTCGGGCGCCGGGCCGTCGACGAGCTTGCGCCTCAGGTACTCGTCCTCCAGCACCTGGCGGAACTTCTCGGGGCCCCAGTCGGCGACCAGGAACTTCAGGCGGGCGCGGTTGCGCAGCCGGCGGTAGCCGTAGTCGCGGAAGATCGAGATGACGCCCTCGTACACGTCCGGGACCTCGTCGAGCGGGACCCACGCGCCGAGCCGCACACCGATCTTGGGGTTGGTGGACAGGCCGCCGCCGACCCACAGGTCGAAGCCGGGGCCGTGCTCGGGGTGGTTCACGCCGACGAAGGCGATGTCGTTGATCTCGTGCGCCACGTCGAGCAGCGGGGAGCCGGAGATCGCCGACTTGAACTTGCGGGGCAGGTTGGAGAAGTCCTTGTTGCCCACGATCCGGCGGTGGATCTCGTCGATGGCGGGGGTGCCGTCGATGATCTCGTCCTCGGCGATCCCGGCCACCGGGGAGCCGAGGATGACACGCGGGGTGTCACCGCACGCCTCGGTCGTGGACAGGCCCACGGCTTCGAGGCGGTTCCAGATCTCGGGCACGTCCTCGATCCGGATCCAGTGGTACTGGACGTTCTGCCGGTCCGTGATGTCCGCCGTCCCGCGCGCGAACTCCTGCGAGATCTCCCCGATGACCCGGAGCTGCTCGGTGGTCAGCCGGCCGCCGTCGATGCGGACGCGCAGCATGAAGTACTCGTCGTCCAGCTCCTCCGGCTCCAGGATCGCGGTCTTGCCGCCGTCGATCCCGGGCTTGCGCTGGGTGTAGAGGCCCCACCAGCGCATCCGGCCGCGCAGGTCGTTCGGGTCGATCGAGTCGAAGCCGGCCTTGGAGTAGATCGTCTCAATGCGTGTCCGTACGTTGAGACCGTCGTCGTCCTTCTTGAACTGCTCGTTGCCGTTGAGGGGCGTGAAGTGGCCCACGGCCCACTGGCCTTCGCCACGGTGACGCCCGGTCTTGCGACGGGCGGTGGCGGAGGCGGGCTTTTCGGGGGTGGCGGCCATGACGATACGTCCTTCGGGACTGCAGGAGGGCGGCTCTGACCTGCACACTCGCGCGCTGAGCAGGGGGTGGCGCGGCGGTGCGCTGGGGGTTCAGAAGTTCGGGGGATCGCGGTGGTGCTGGTCTGATCAGCTCACCGGACAGATGGCGCTGGACATGCGGCCGAGGTCGACGTGCCGCCGACTCACCAAGGCAATTCCAGCTCGAGACATGACGGAAGCGTGCCATGGGACTTTGGACCCAGTCCAGGTTCGTCCATTATTTGGACATAGGTGTCCCACATCGTGGGCATGTGTGGTGTGGATCACTCGGAACGGGCCGCGCCCGGCCACGGACCGAGGTTCTCCGTCTCCGGCTCCTCCGTCACCGTGGTGTCGAAGAGGCGGAAGCCCCGACGCAGATAGTTGTCCATCGCGTGCTCCCCGTCCAGGGAGCAGGTGTGCAGCCACACCCGCTTCGTCCCGGGCCGCCCCGGCCAGCGGTCGGCCAGGTCCCAGGCGCGCGCCACACCGTACGACAGCAGGTGCCCGCCGATCCGCCGCCCCCGGAACGCCGGTATCAGCCCGAAGTACACGATCTCCACGACACCGTCGTCCTGCGGGTCCAGCTCCACGTACCCGGCCGGTGTCCCCTTCACGTAGGCCACCCAGATCTCCGCCCCGGGCCGCTCGACGATCTCCCGCCACTGGGCGTACGTCAGCCCGAGCCGGTCCGTCCAGCGGATGTCGCCACCCACCGCCGTATAGAGGAACCGGCTGAACTCGGGCGAGGGCTCCTCGGCCCGCACGATCCGGATGTCCCCGGCGGGCTCGGCGGCGGGCCGCAGGTCGTCGGGGGAGGTCTGTTCGAGGGACCAGGTGGTCACGGTGATGCTCATGGGTCCCAGCGAACCATGCGCCCTGGCCGGCGGGGCCATCAGGTCCCCGACGGTACGTCCGGGGCCGGTACGTCCGGGAGGCCGGGGACGCCCCCGGCCGGGTCGGCCGCATCGGCCGCGTCGGCCGTATCGGCGGGCTCGTCGCGGGAGGCGCGTACCGCCGGGGCCGTGGAGTGGGGGAGCAGGTCGGCCGGGTCCTCTGGGCGGACCACCTCCACCTCTACCTCCTCCCGGAAGCGGTACGGGCGGTGGTCCAGCACGCCCGCGAGGGTGCGGCGTATCCGGGACATCTCGGCCCGGACCGTCACCGTACGCGTGCGGTCGCCGAACACGTCGTACGCCAGCTCCGCCGCCGTGCGGCCGTCCCGGTGCAGGGCCAGTACGTACAGCAGCTCGGCGTGGCGCGGGCTCAGCTCCCGCGTCCAGCTCCCCGCCGCCCCCGACACCTCCAGCGACCAGCGGCGCGGCCGGCTCACGTCCAGCACCAGCCGGCTCGACGCGCCCGCCGCCCGCGCCTCCTCGTCCACCAGCCGCACCAGCCACCCGCCCGGCAGCGGCTCCGTCTCGCACAGCCCCAGCGACGGCAGCCACACCCGGCCCGCCCGGAACGACACCGGCAGCGCCAGCCGGTCCACCGGCGGCATCCCCGTCACGCCGGCCAGCCAGCCGTGCGCATCCACCGCCAGCGCCCTGCCCCCCACCCGGCACAGGATCGGCGCGGCCACGGCACGCAGCCGCGCCAGATCGGCGAAGTGCCGGTTGCGCAGCTCCGCCTCCGCGAGCCGCGCGACCGAGCTCACCAGCATCAGCGTCGCCGGGTGCATCGTCGCCAGCGGCCCGCTCACATCCACCGCGCCGAGCAGCTTCCCGTCCCTCGGGTCCGTGATGGGCGCCCCCGCGCACGTCCACGAGTGGTGCGTCGAGACGAAGTGCTCCGCCGAATGCACCTGCACCGGGCGGCGCGTCACCAGCGCGGTGCCCACCCCGTTCGTCCCGACCGTCGTCTCCGTCCAGTCGGCGCCCGGCTCGAACCCGTGCCCGTCCGCCTTCCGCAGCACGCCCGCGCTGCCCTCGCGCCACAGCACCCGGCCCTCGGCGTCCGCCACGACCATGATGTGCCGCACCGCGTCGGACGCCGCCGAGCTGGACACCAGCCCCTCGCGCAGCACCGGCAGCAGCTCCGCCAGCGGCGAGGCCGCGCGGCGGCGCTCGATCTCCCCCGGCGGCAGCAGCCCCGAACGGTGGTCCTTGTCCGGATCCACCCCCTTGCGCAGCATCCGCTGCCACGACTCACGTATGTCGGCACGCGGCGCCAGCGGCGACCGCCCGCCCTTCAGCGCCGCCTCCCGCACGCCCTTGAGCAGCAGCGCCGCCTCACGCGTGTCCATGGCGGCGAGCCGTGTCATGTCGACTGTGGCCTGACGCACCGGTCCTCCCCGCTGCCGCCCCACCTGGTGGCTGGTACGTGTCACTCCATCCTCCCCTGCCCGGCGGCGGTGCGCCCCGATATCGCCCACAACGCTGCAACCCTTTGCAACTCTCGCGAACAGCCGTGCCCCCGTACGAAAGTGGTACGGCGACGGGATGGTGCCGTGTCGGCGCAGCACCATCCCAGCCGCTCTCCGGGCGCGGGCCGAATGGACACACGGCCCGCGCCCAACCCCTCTTTCTTGAGGGCTCGGTTCGGCTCCGGGGCGCTCAAGCGGGTGTCGACGGTCGATCGTGCTCGACCCCTCGTTCCTCGGGGCCTCCGCGCGTTCTCCCTTTCGACACCCGCCGCGCCCCTTCGCCTCACTCGCCCCTCACACCACCGCCCGCGCCCGCTCCACCACCGCGGCCAGGTCCAGGGTGTGCGGCAGCGTCCCGAACGCCGCCCCCCAGTCGCCGCCCAGCCGTGAGGCGCAGAACGCGTCCGCCACCGCCGGCGGCGCCCACCGCACCAGCAGCGAGCCCTGCAGCACCAGCGCCATCCGCTCCACCAGCCGCCGCGCCCGGGCCTCGATGCCGTCCAGGTCGGCCAGTTCGGCCAGCAGGTCCTTGATCGCCCCGTCCAGCCGGTGGTCCGCGCCCCGCGCCTTGCCGACCTCCTCCAGGAAGGCGTTCAGCGCCAGCGGCTCCCGCTGGAGCGCCCGCAGCACATCCAGCGCCTGGACATTGCCCGAGCCCTCCCAGATCGAGTTCAACGGCGACTCGCGCAGCAGCCGCGGCATCCCGGACTCCTCCACGTACCCGTTGCCGCCCAGGCACTCCAGCGCCTCCGCCGTCGTCGGCGTACACCGCTTCGTCACCCAGTACTTGGCCGCCGGCACGGCGATCCGCAGGAACGCCCGCTCCTGCTCGCTGTCCGTGTCGTACGCCGCCGCCAGCCGCATCGCCAGCGTCGTCGCCGCCTCCGACTCCAGCGCCAGATCGGCCAGGACGTTGCGCATCAGCGGCTTGTCGATCAGTACGCCGCCGAAGGCACTGCGGTACGCGGCGTGGTGCACCGCCTGCGCCACCGCCTGCCGCATCAGCGCCGCCGAGCCGACCACACAGTCCAGCCGGGTCGCCGCCACCATCTCGATGATGGTGCGCACCCCGCGCCCCTCCTCACCGACCCGGCGCGCCCACGTCCCGTCGAACTCCACCTCGCTCGACGCGTTCGACCGGTTGCCGAGCTTGTCCTTCAGCCGCTGGATCCGGAACACGTTCCGGTTGCCGTCCTCCCGTACGCGCGGCACCAGGAAGCACGTCAGGCCGCCCGGGGCCTGCGCCAGCACCAGGAAGGCGTCACTCATCGGCGCCGAACAGAACCACTTGTGCCCCGTCAGGACGTACTCGCCGTCCGCCTCCAGCGGCGTCGCCGTCGTCGTGTTCGCCCGTACGTCACTGCCGCCCTGCTTCTCCGTCATGCCCATCCCGAAGAGCACCCCGGTCTTGTCGGCGGCCGGCCGCAGCTCCTCGCCCTCGTAGATCTGCGAGGTCAGCTTCGGCTCCCAGAAGGCGGCGAGCGCGGGGTCGGTGCGCAGCGCCGGGACGGCGGCGTGCGTCATCGACAGCGGGCAGCCGTGCCCGGCTTCGGTCTGCGTCCACACCAGGAACCCGGCGGCGCGCCGCACATGACCACCCGGCCGGCCCCAGGCGTTGGTCAGCCCGTTCGTCACCGCGTGCCCGAGCAGCCGGTGCCAGGCGGGGTGGAAGTCGACGTGGTCGATCCGGTGGCCGTACCGGTCGTGGGTGCGCAGCTTCGGCGGGTTCTCGTTGGCGAGGAACCCCCACTCCTGCGCCTGGGCGGACCCGGCGGTGGTGCCGAGCGTGGAGAGCTCCTGGCGGGCCTCGTCGAGGAGTTCGAGCGGAAGGTGACGTTCCACGGCCTCGGTCAGCGCGTGATCGGCGGTGAAGACGTCGTACCCGACCAGGGGCGGAGGCTGGTTGGTCACTGTGTGGGTGGTGGTCGCCATGCGGATACGGTAAGGAGGTGCAGGCAGCAAATGAAACACCCCCGGGGACTCCTCGGTCCCAGGGCAGACTCCACCGGGCCCGGGCCCTCTACCGCAATGTGTCGAAGCGGAGGATGGCCTGGCTGCTCCTGAAGGACACCGTCAATTCGTGCATCGAGTACCGGATCCTCGGCCTCGCCGCCGAGGCGGCGTTCTTCACCCTCCTGTCGCTGCCGCCCCTGATGCTGGGCCTGATCGGGCTCCTCGGCTATATCGACGAGTGGACCGACACCACCACCGTCGCCTCCATCGAGCGCAACATCCTCGGAGCGGTCGGCACGGTCCTGTCCGACCGGGGCGTCAACGACATCGCCAAACCGCTGCTGGCCGACGTCACCCACGGCGGGCGCCCCGACATCATCTCGATCGGTTTCGCCATCGCCCTGTGGTCCGGCTCGCGGGCGGTGAACGTCTTCATCGACACCATCACCGTGATGTACGGCCTGGACGGCCACCGCGGCATCGTCGCCACCCGGCTCCTGGCCTTCCTGCTCTACATCATCGCCCTGCTCATCGGCGCGGTCGTCCTGCCCCTGGCGGTGGTCGGCCCCGACCGGGTGGTGGAACTGGTCCCCTGGGGCACCGAGGTCGTCTCCGTCCTGTACTGGCCGGTCGTGATCCTGCTGTCCATCGCCTTCCTCACCACCCTCTACCACGTGTCCGTCCCCGTGCGCTCCCCCTGGATCGAGGACGTCCCCGGCGCCCTGGTGGCGTTCGTCATGTGGGTGCTCGGCAGCTTCCTGCTGCGCATCTACCTCACCAGTACGGTCGAGGGCCCCACGATCTACGGCTCCCTCGCCGCGCCCATCGCGGTCCTGCTGTGGATCGGCATCTCCGCCTTCGCGGTCCTGGTCGGCGCGGCGGTGAACGCGGCGATCGACCGCGTCTGGCCGTCGGTCGCCACCGCCGCGGCCCGCGCCGAGAACGAACGCGCCCGCACGGCGGAAGCCGCCGCCCTGGTCGCCCGCGCCAAGGCGGCGGTCGAGGGCCTGGACGACGAGGACCCGGACATGCCGTCGGAGTTCCCGGAGCGCTGGTCGCGGTTCCTGCCGCCCGAGGACGTGAAGTCCCGGCTGCACACGCCGAAGGAGAAGGAGCGCGGCAAGGGCCGTGACAAGGACCGGGATCAGGGAGGCTCCGCCTAGCCTGGGAGGCGTGTACGAGGAACGCCCCTCGCGGCTCGACGGCGCCGCCGTCTGGACCCGTACCGGTACCGGCGGGCCGGTGAGGTCCTTCTCCGTACTGCCCGACGGCTGCATGGACCTGCTGTGGAGCGAGGGACGGCTGTACGTCGCCGGCCCCGACACCCGTGCGTACGTCCCCGAGAACCCCGGCGCCCGGTACGCCGGCGTCCGCTTCGCCCCCGGCGACGCCCCCGCCCTGCTCGGCGTGCCCGCGCACGAGCTGCGCGACGCGCGCGTGGAGCTGGCCGCGCTGTGGCCGGGCGACCGGGTGCGGCGGCTGGCCGAGCGGGTCGGGGACGCCGCCGACCAGGCCGCCGCGCTGGAGGACCTGGCGCTGCTGCGCGCCGCCGACGCGCCGCGCCCCGACCCCCGCCTGCGGGCCGTCGTCGCCGGGCTGAACGCCGGGCGCACGGTCGCCGCCACCGCCCAGGCCGTCGGGCTCGGCGCCCGGCAGCTGCACCGGCGCTCGCTGGACGCCTTCGGGTACGGGCCCAAGACGCTCGCCCGGGTGCTGCGGCTCCAGCGCGCCCTCGCGCTCGTACGGGCGGGCGTGCCGTACGCGCGGGCGGCCGCCGAGGCGGGCTGTACGGACCAGGCCCACCTCGCCCGCGAGATGCGCGCCCTGGGCGGCACCACGCTGAGCGCCTACGCGGCGTCCGTGGCGTCGGCGAAGAGCGAGACCCCGCAGCCGTCCGGGTCCAGCACCACCGCGTAGCGCTGGCCCCACACCGCGTCCCAGGGCTTCAGCCGGCCCCGGTGACCGGCCGCCACCAGGGCTTCGTAGGTCGCGTCCACCTCGGCGGGGCGCGCGCAGCGGAACGCCAGGCCGAGCCGGTCGCCGCCCCGCGGGCGGGTCCAGTCCGGGTCGAAGGAACGGATCACCTCCTCGGTGTCCCACAGCACCCGCACACCACCGGGCAGGGTGATCTCGACGTGCGGGGCGGAGTCGGCACCGGCCGGGATGTCCAGGCCGAGGCGGCGGTAGAAGGCGAGGGAGGCGGCCATGTCGGAGACGACGAGGCCGATCGCGTCGAGCCGGGGTGCGGTAGTCATACGGCGACGGTAGGCAGAGCCGTACAGCCGCGTCTTGTACGGATCGGACGTCACCGGATCGTCATGGGTTGTTGTCAGTGCCCTGAGCGACACTGGCGGCATGCGGAACATCCTCGTCGTGGACGACGACCCCACGGTCTCCGAGGTCGTCACGGGCTACCTGGAGCGGGCCGGGTTCGCCGTGGACCGGGCGGCCGACGGCCCCGAGGCGCTGCGGCTCGCCGCCGCGCAGCGGCCCGACCTCGTCGTCCTCGACCTGATGCTGCCCGGCATGGACGGCCTGGAGGTGTGCCGCACCCTGCGCGGGCAGGGGCCCGTGCCGGTCATCATGCTCACCGCGCGCGGCGACGAGGAGGACCGGATCCTCGGCCTGGAGGTCGGCGCCGACGACTATGTGACCAAGCCGTTCAGCCCGCGGGAGCTGGTGCTGCGCGTCGAGTCCGTGCTGCGTCGCAGCGCCGCGCCGCCGGCCGCCGCGCCCGCGCGGGCCGCCGGCATCACCCTCGACCCGGCCGCCCGCCGGGCCACCAAGGACGGCCGGGAACTGTCGCTGACGCTGCGCGAGTTCGACCTGCTCGGCCACCTGATGCGCCACCCCGGCCGGGCGCACAGCCGGGAGGCCCTGATGCGCGAGGTGTGGGGCTGGGAGTTCGGAGACCTGTCGACCGTCACCGTCCATGTGCGGCGGCTGCGCGGCAAGGTCGAGGACGACCCGGCGAACCCCCGGCTGATCCAGACGGTGTGGGGAGTCGGGTACCGCTTCGAGGCGGGGGACACCGATGACGGAGGCAGTGATGCGTGACCTGCTGCTCATCGCGGGGTACGCCCTCGCTGGGGCGTCCGCCGCGGGGCTCCTCGGCGCCCTGGTGCTGCGCGCCCTGCGCCACAAGTCGGTCGTGGTCTCACTGACGGTCGTCGCGGCCGTCACGGTGACCGCGATGCTGGCGGGCACCCTCACTGTCTGCAAGGCGATGTTCCTCGACCCGCACGACTTCTCCGTCGTCACCACGGTCGTCGCCATGGCCGCCGTCGTCTCGCTCGCCACCGCCCTGGTGCTCGGCCGCTGGGTCGTCGCCCGCAGCCGGGAACTGACCCTCGCCGCCCGCTCGTTCGGCGACGGCGGCAGCTTCGCCGCCCCCGACGGCGCCTCCACCGCCGAACTCGCCGCGCTCAGCCGCGAACTGGCCGCCACCAGCGCCAAACTGGCCACATCCCGCGAACGGGAGCAGGCCCTTGAGGCATCCCGGCGCGACCTCGTCGCCTGGATATCGCACGACCTGCGTACGCCGCTCGCCGGAGTACGTGCCATGTCCGAGGCCCTGGAGGACGGTGTCGCGCCCGACCCGCAGCGCTACTTCCGGCAGATCCGCACCGAGGTCGACCGGCTCAACGCCATGGTCGGCGACCTCTTCGACCTCTCCCGCATCCACGCCGGCACGCTCGGGCTCAGCCCGGCCCGGATATCCGTGTACGACCTGGTCGGCGAGGCCCTGGCGGGTGCCGACCCGCTCGCCCGCGAGCTCGGCGTCCGGCTGGTCGGCGAGCGGGTCGACGCCGTGCCGGTCGAGGTGGACGGCCGCGAGATGACCCGGGTGCTGGACAACCTTCTGGTCAACGCGATCCGCCGGACCCCGCCCGACGGCACGGTCGCCGTCACCGCCGAGCGCCGCGCCGACGAGGTCGTCCTGTCCGTCACCGACGGCTGCGGCGGCATCCCGGAGGACGATCTGCCCCGCGTGTTCGACACCGGCTGGCGCGGCACGGCCGCCCGGACCCCGCCCGCCGGCGCCGGCCTGGGCCTCGCCATCGTGCGCGGCATCGTCGAGGCGCACCAGGGCCACGCGGGCGTACACAACGTCCAGGGCGGCTGCCGCTTCGAGGTGACGTTGCCGGCGGCGCCGGGCCCGGCGTAAGACTTTCGTCACCGGATCACGGGCCTCAACAGGGCTTTTCCCGCGTTGAATGGGATGCATGACGGATGCATGACGGATGCAGACGGACGCAGGACATGCGGGATTCGAGGAGGCAGTCGTGACACGCGTAAGACGTCTGGTGACCAGCAAGGTGGTGATCGGCGCGCTGGTGCTCGTCCTGGCGGCGGTGGGCTTCGGGCTCTACTGGTTCCAGCCGTGGAAGCTGTGGGCGGACCAGACGGTGAGCGAGGCGGTCCCGCCGACGGCCCCGTCCACGGCTCCCGCCGACCCCTCGGGCGACCCGTCGACGGCGCCGTCCAAGCCCGCCGCGCCCGCCGGGCCGCAGACGCTCGCCACCGGCACCCTGATCAGCCACGAGCACAGCACCACGGGCACCGTGCAAGTGGTGAAGCTCGCCGACGGGTCCCGGATCCTCCGGATCGAGAACCTCGACACCAGCAACGGCCCCGACCTCAAGGTCTGGGTCACCGACGCCCCCGTACGCGAGGGCAAGGCCGGCTGGCACGTCTTCGACGACGGCGCCTACCTCAGCCTCGGCGACCTCAAGGGCAACAAGGGCGACCAGAACTACGCGCTGCCCGGCGAGTTCGACCCGAAGAAGTACACCAGCGTCAGCATCTGGTGCGACCGTTTCGACGTCTCCTTCGGCGCCGCGACGCTCAAGGCGGTGTAGCCGAAAAACCCTTGGCGCGCGGCGGGGCCGTCTGCCTAAGGTGAGGGAGTTCCGCACAACTGCGAGCGCATGACCAGGAGGTGTGACCGATGGCTGTCGTTGCGATGGGCGCTGCCCACATCCAGACGTTCCTTCATTTCACCTCCGTGGTCACCGGCTGACACATCGCCCACAGCGGGCGCCGCCCGGGGCCACCCTTCGAAGGGTCACCCCTTGTCTCTCGCTTCACCTTCGTCTTTCTCGCACGCCCTCTCCCCGTACGGCTGGGATGTTTACTGGGAAGCCGAGTTCGCCCGGTACGCCGACCAAGGACTGGTTCCCGGACGGGTCGTACGGGTGGACCGCGGCCAGTGCGACATCGTCACCGCGGACGGCGTCGTCCGTGGTGACACCGCGTTCGTGACCCCGCACGACCCCCTGCGGGTCATCTGCACCGGGGACTGGGCCGCCGTCGAGACCGACGGCAACCCCCGGTACGTACGCGCCTATCTGCCGCGCCGCACCGCCTTCGTACGCTCCACCTCCTCCACCCGGTCCGAGGGGCAGATCCTCGCCGCCAACGTCGACCACGCGATCATCGCCGTCCCGCTCTCCGTCGAACTGGACCTCGGCCGCATCGAACGGTTCCTCGCGCTCGCGTGGGAATCGGGCGCGCAGCCGCTCGTCGCCTTGACGAAGGCGGACGTGGTGCCCGACCCGGTCGGCCTGTCGTACCTGGTACAGGACGTCGAGGCCGCCGCGCCGGGAGTGCGGGTGCTGCCGGTGAGCGCCGTCGGTGGCGAGGGCGTCGACGTGCTCGCCACCGTCGTCGCGGGCGGCACGAGCGTGCTGCTCGGCACCTCCGGCGCCGGCAAGTCGACCCTCGCCAACGCCCTGCTCGGCGAGGACGTCATGGCCGTGCAGGCCATTCGGGACGTCGACGGCAAGGGCCGGCACACCACGACCACCCGCAACCTCCTCGCCCTGCCGGGCGGCGGCGTACTGATCGACACGCCGGGGCTGCGGGGCGTCGGCCTGTGGGACGCCGAGGCCGGTGTCGGCCAGGTCTTCTCGGAGATCGAGGAACTGGCGGAGGACTGCCGCTTCCACGACTGCGCCCACGTGACGGAGCCCGGGTGCGCGGTGCTCGCCGCCATCGAGGACGGCTCACTGCCCGAGCGGCGGCTCGACAGCTACCGCAAGCTGCTGCGCAAGAACCAGCGGATCGTCGCGAAGACCGACGCCCGGCTGCGGTCCGAGATCCTCAAGGACTGGAAGCGCAAGTCCGCGGTGGGCCGCGCGGCCCTGCAGACCAAACGCGGCGACCGCCCCCGCTGACGCCTCACGGGGGCTCCCGTTGTGGCGCGTCCCCATCCGCGCCCGCCCGACCCCGGAGCCCCCGCTCTGGGGCCGGGGACCCCTGTGTTGCGCCCGCCGCTGGTGGCCCGGGACGGGCTCCCTGCCTCCGTTGTGGGCAGTCGTCCCGCTGGGGCGGGACGGGTGGGCACACCGGGACGGGGCGGTGCCCTTGTGGCGGTTCCTCTCGGGGCGGTGCCCGTTCTCGGTTCGCTCCGGTGCCGTGCGGGTCGGTGGCCTGCCGGGGGGTGGGGGGCGTGGCCCCTCCGGGCTCGTCTCCTCGAGGCCGGCGGCCTTGGGTTCTCCGGTTGGGAGCCCACGTGTCGCCGCCAACCTCTGCGGGGACGACCCTGCACGGCCCCACCCCGGCCGGACTCCGGCTGCGGGCGGAGAGGGGGGCACGGCCACGCCCCGGCTGGTGGCCGTCTGCGGGGCGATGGGGAGAGGCGCGGTCTCACCGCGCGGTGGCGATCTGCCGGTCGGTGCGGGATGGGGACACGGGCCCGACCCGGCCGGTGGCCATCTGCGGGCTCTGCGCAGGGCGGGCCCGCCCCGGATCAGCCACCGAGCACCGCTCCCATCCACGCGCCGACGATCAGCAGGCACGCGAACAGCTCCACCAGCACGCTCGTCCCGATCGCCCGCATGACGGTCCGGGTGGACGTCATGGCGGGGCGGTGACCGCCCAGGCGGAGCCGCTCGCAGAGGTAGATGCCGCCGACGTACCCCGGAACGGCCCCGACGACGGGCAGCAGGATGAACCCGAGCAGCGCGCCGACACCGGCGTACGCCACCATCCGCCGGGTCACCCCGACGCCCCGCAGCCGGCGCGGTGGGAGCTGCCACAGGACGGCCTGCGTCACCAGCAGCAGCGCGGTGGAGCCGACGAGCAGCCACCAGGCCAGACCGGTCTGCAGGTGCAGCGACCACCACATCACCGCGGCCCACACCAGCCACGCGCCCGGTACGCCCGGTACGAGCACGCCGAACAGTCCGAGCAGCATCACCAGCCCCGCCAGGAGGAGCTGCCACGCACCCATGTGGCCAGCCTGCCGGACCGCTCGGGCTCCCGCAGTTCAGGCGCGGGTCACCCAGCCGCGGGCGTGGGCGTGCCAGCCCAGTTGGAGGCGGGTCGTGACGCCCGCCAGTTCCATCAGGCCCTTCACGCGGCGCTGGACCGTCCGGAGGCCCAGGTCCAGCTGCTTGGCGACGCTCGCGTCCGTCAGGCCCGCCAGCAGGAGCGACAGGATCTGCAGGTCCGTGGCGTCCGGGCCGGGACCTTCCTCTTCCGCGACCGTGCCGTCCGGTCCCAGGCGCAGCGGCAGCGCCTCCCGCCACACCGCCTCGAACAGGGCCGTCAGCGACTCCAGCAGCGCGCTCGCGTGCACCACCAGCGCCGCCGGTTCCGCGCCGGTCAGCGGCACCATCGCCAGCGCCCGGTCGGCGACGACCAGCCGCGTAGGCAGCCGGTCGGCCATCCGGATCGGTTGGCCGTGCCCGAGGGCCGCCGACAGCTCGGCGACCCCGCCCGGCAGCGTCAGCGCCCCCCGCTCCACCACCATCCGGTACGCCACCCCACGCTCCGGCATGGTGACCGGTCCGTCGGTGACGAGCGCGCACACCTCCTCCGTCGCGCCCAGCTGGAGCTGGCGCAGCCGGTGCGCCACCGCGGCGGCGCCCGTCACCACCTCCACCAGGTCGTGCACGGACCGCTCCGCCGCCTCCGCCCGGTACTCCCGCGCCAGCGCCGCCGCCGCCCGCTCGGCCTGTTCGAGGCCGTGCCGCTGCCGCGTCAGCAGCGCGCCCAGCGCCACGGACGGAGGCGCCGCCACCCACCGCCCGGCGCGCGCCGACGACCGGGCGGCCAGCCCGTGCGACTCCAGCCGCCGCAGTGCCCGTTCGGTGTCCGGCTCCGGCAGCGCCAGCCGGTGCGCGAGGTCCGCGACCTCCGCCGCGCCCAGCGCGACGAGCGCGCGGTACGCCGACTCCTCACGCTCGTCGAGCCCTATCGCCGCCAGCACCCCTGAGCCCCCATCTCTCATTCCGTGGACATTCCGTTCACGATTCGACGAAAGCGATTACTCTCGAAACCTGCCCATCCTCTTCCCCCGGTACGACCTACCGGCGGGCGGGATGAAGACCCCCAGACCGTGGTCCGCGCGTACGACGTGCGTCGACCACGCCGGTCCGCCGGGCGTCCTTCCCGTGGGGGGTGGGGCCGCCCGGCGGACCACTTTTCCACATGCCCGTTTTCGTACGGCCCGCGCGGTCGACAATTAAGGGCATGAGCCCACAGGGGGATACGCCCACCACCGGCGAGGACGACTGGTGGGACAGGCTGTACGACGACACCGCACCGGACACGGCCCCGTCCGCGTCGGGCGACACCCTCGACGACCGCTTCGACTCGGCGTCCGGCACCGTCGCCGCCGGTCCGCCCGGCCGGAGCCGCGCCCCTTGGGAGCCCAAGGACCCGACGGAGGGGCCGCGTACGTTCCGCCTGCCGCGTCCCCGTGTCGAGTACGTCGGTGACGGGCCGCCCACGTACGAGCCCGAGCCCACCGCGCTGCCGGAGGCGCGGGCGCACGGCCTGGCCGAGCTCGTCGCCGACACCGTCCTGGACGGCGCCCGGTACGGGACGTACACGCTGCGCGCCGCGTCCGTGCGCGGCGACTCCGCGCGCTACCGGGGCGAGCCGCGCCGCGACGCGCTGCTCACCGCCCGCTTCGGCACCGGCGAGGCCGCGCTCGTCCTGGTCGCCGTCGCCACCGGGGCCCGCGGCACCGAGGGCGCCCACCTCGCCGCCGCCGACGCGTGCCGCTGGATCGGCGAAGCCGTCGGGCGCAGCCACGCGCGGCTCGCCGAGGACATCCGCGCCGGCCGCCGCGGCGACCTCAAGTCCGGCCTGCACCGGCTCACCGACCGCTCCTACGGCAAGCTGCGCGCCCGCGCCGCCGACCTGGGCGTGGCGCCCGGGGAGTACACCGCCGGGCTGCGTTGTCTGCTGCTGACGACCGACCCCGGCTGCCGTACCCGGGTGTTCTTCGGTGTCGGCGACGGCGGGCTGTTCCGCCTCCGGGACGGGGTATGGCAGGACATCGAACCGTCCGTTGCGGAGCCGTCCGCCCTCACCGGCGACCCGGTGATCGGCTATGGCTCGCCGCCGGCCGAGACCGAGGAGGGCGACCGGCTGACCATGGACCTGGGCATCACGACGCCCCCGTCCCCGTACGTCGAGCCGCCCGTCCCGCCGCCCGCCGAACCGTTCCGCTTCCGGGCCTCCGTCGCCCGGCCCGGTGACACGCTGCTGCTCGCCGGGCCCGGGCTCGCCGAGCCGCTGCGCGGCGAGCCCGCCCTCGCGAAGGAACTGGCCGAGCGCTGGGGAACGGGTGAGCCGCCGGGCCTCGCGCAGTTCCTGGCGGACAGCGGGCTGCGGGTGAAGGGGTACGCCGATGACCGTACGAGTGTGGGGGTCTGGGAGGCGTAACGGCGTCCGTCGTGCGTGGGTGGACGCATGGCCAAACAGAATGTGGCAGAACAGTTCGTCCACATCCTGGGGCCCGCGCCGGTGTGCAGCGGCTGTACGGGGTCGTCGGCGACAGCCTGAACCCCGTCGTCGACACCACGCCGTACTCCCGGAGTGGAGTGGAACCAGGTCCGGCACGAGGAGACCGCCGCGTTCGCCGCCGGTGCCGAGGCTCATTCACCGGCAGGCTCGCGGCCTGCGCCGGATCCTGCGGCCCCGGCAACCTCCACCTCATCAACGGCCTCTACGACGCCCACCGCCCGATGGCCCCCGTCCTCGCCCTCGCCTCCCACATCGGATGCTCCAGATGGCCCGCTCCAACCTGCGGAACATCCCTAGGCCCTGACCAGGCGCAGGGTGAGGATCTGGAACGGCCGCAGGTCCAGTACGAGGTCCTTCGGTGCCTCGTGCAGCGGCCGCTCCAGCAGGTCGGTGACGAACGCGCGGGCGACCGGGAACCCGGTCCGGAGCGTCGCCCGCGTGCGCGTCCCGCACGACTCGTAGAGCCGTACGATCACGTCCCCGCCGCGGTCCTCGGCGAGCTTGACCGACTCGACGGTGACCGCCGGGTCGCCCGTGTCGACCAGCGGCGCCAGCTCCGGGGCGGGCACGATCCGCAGCGGCAGGTTCAGCGCGAGACCCTCGCGTACGGCGTCGGCGGTGGAGCAGCCGGGCAGCAGCGCGTACCGGAAGCGGTGCCGGCCCAGGTCGGTCTCGGGGTCCGGGCTGTGCGGGGCGCGCAGCAGCGTCAGCCGTACGGTGGTGCCCAGGCCGTCGGGGTGCGGGGTGCGGGTGACGTCGTGTCCGTACGTCGAGTCGTTGAGGACGGCCACCCCGTACCCCGGCTCGGCCACCCGCAACCAGCGGTGCGCGCAGATCTCGAACCGGGCCGCGTCCCAGCCGGTGTTGGTGTGGGTCGGCCGGTGGACGTGCCCGAACTGGATCTCGGCCGCCGACCGTTCCGCGTGGACGTCCAGCGGGAAGGCGGCCTTGAGGACCTTCTCGGACTCCTGCCAGTCGACGTCGGTGGTGATGTCCACGCGCCGGCTTCCGGCAGCCAGCCCGATCTCCTGGGTGATGCGGGATGCGTTGAAGGTCCGTACGACCCGGACCGCCGCCCGCAGCGGCCCGTCCGCGACCGGTTCGACCGACGCGGCGGCCGTGAGGTCCGTGTGCGTACGCCGGTAGTGCCGGTCGATGTCCCACGCGTCCCACTGGTTGGGGTGGTCGGGGTGGAGCTGGAGCAGGTTGCCCCGGCCGCCCGGCGCCAGCACCTCGCGCTCCGCTCCCAGGTCCCGTACGGAGGTCAGTGTCCCGTCCGCCGCGTCGACCACGACGCGCAACAGCCCGTTGTCCAGGACGATGCCCCCGTCCGCGCGACGGACGGTGACCTCCCGTACCTCGGTCGTGGCCGCTTCGAGTGGCACGGCACCCAGTGGCGGCACCCGCACCGCCGCAAGGCCGCCGTCCGTCTCGACGACCTCCTCGCGTGCGTACGGCGAGGCGTTGAGCACCGCGGGCGCGGAACCGTCCAGTGCCGCCACCGCGTCCGCGATCAGCTCGTGGAGTTCCTCCCGCACGCGCGCGTAGGTGTCCCGCGCCTCCCGGTGCACCCACGCGATCGACGAGCCCGGCAGGATGTCGTGGAACTGGTGCAGCAGCACCGTCTTCCAGATCCGGTCCAGGTCGTCGTACGGATAGCGGTACGCGGGCGAGCGCAGCGCCGCCGCCGTCGCCCACAACTCCGCCTCGCGCAGCAGGTGCTCGCTGCGCCGGTTGCCCTGCTTGGTCTTCGCCTGGGTGGTGTACGTGGCGCGGTGCAGCTCCAGGTACAGCTCGCCCGACCACACCGGGGCCTGCTCCCCGTACTCCTCCTCCGCCGCCGCGAAGAACGCCGCCGGCTTCTCGACCGTCACCCGGGGCGAGCCCTCCAGGTCCCGCACCCGGCGCGCCTTCTCCAGCATCTCGCGGGTGGGTCCCCCGCCACCGTCGCCCCACCCGAACGGCACGAGGGAGCGGGTGGCGCGGCCCTTGTCGGTGAAGTTCCGCTCCGCACGGGCCAGTTCCCGGCCATGGATACGCGAGTTGTACGTGTCGACGGGCGGGAAGTGCGTGAAGACGCGGGTGCCGTCGATGCCCTCCCACCAGAACGTGTGGTGCGGCATCCGGTTCGACTGGTTCCACGACAGCTTCTGCGTGAGGAACCACCGCACGCCCGCCAGTTTCGCCAGTTGCGGGAACGCCGCCGTGTAGCCGAAGGAGTCCGGCAGCCAGATTTCCTCCGTCTCCACCTCCAGCTCCTCGGCGAAGAACCGCTTGCCGTGCACCAACTGCCGCGCCAGCGCCTCACCGCCCGGCATATTGGCGTCCGACTCCACCCACATGGAGCCGACCGGCACCCATGTGCCGTGCTGGACCGCCTTTTTGATGCGCTGCCAGATATGTGGCTGGTGGTCCCGCACCCACGCGTACTGCTGCGCCTGCGAGCACGCGAACACCAGCTCCGGGTACTCCTCCGCGAGGGCCGTGACATTGGCGAACGTCCGCGACGCCTTGCGTACCGTCTCGCGCAGCGGCCACAGCCACGCCGAGTCGATGTGCGCGTGCCCCGTCGCCGAGATCCGGTGCGCGCTCGCCGGTGCGGGCCGTGCCAGCGCGTCCGCCAGCCGGGCCCGGGCGGCCGTCGCCGTACCGGACACGTCGTGCAGGTCGAGCACGTCGAGCATGTCCTCCAGGGCGCGGAGGATCTCGTGCCGCCGCGACCGGTCGGCCGGCAGCTCACGCATCAGCTCGTCCAGCACCTCGATGTCCAGGAGCAGGTGCCATACCTCCTCGTCCAGTACGGCCAGGTCGGCGGAGGCGAACCGGTACAGCGGCCGGTCCCCGGCGGTCAGGACGTCCCCGAGGCGGGTCGGCCGGAAGTCGCGCAGGACGGCGGGGTTCGCCGCCGCCTCCAGCAGCAGGTCCACCGGCTCGCCCCCGCGCGCGGGCGCCGCCACCGGGATGTGGCGGTTGCGCGGGTGCACGCCCTTGAGCGGGACGCCCCCGGCGTCGTACACCAGCCCCTCCGCCTGGAACCCCGGCCCGTCGCCCGTGAAGCCCGGGTCGATCACCGCCTCCACCCGGCGCCCGGCCCAGCCGTCCGGCACGGTGCCGCGCAGCCGGAACCAGGTGGTGGACCAGGGCGGACCCCACGCGGTGCCGGGCGCGAACGGCTCGTACGCGGCCTCCAGCGCCTCGGAGACGGGCCGAGGCTCTCCCGGGGCGTGCCAGGCGGTCAGCGTGAGCGGGACCCGGGCCGCGTACTGCGCGGGGCGCACGAACTGGCGCACGGCGCGTTCGAGGCGCCCTTCCACCAGGTGGCGGTCGTCATGCATCGCGGCTCCTCCTCCGCTCGGTCGCCGCGCGGTGTCCGCTCCGCGCGGCCTGCCGGAGACTTACCCCGATGCGCCCCCCGGGCGCCCCCCGGACCGGTGATTCCCAGGCGTAACGGCACGTAGGCGGGGGCATGCATCCCGTGAACCTGTTCGAGGGGAAGGGCCGACGACGTGCGTGTGGGGGAGACGATGGGACGTCAGGGAGGGGCTGGACCCGTAACGGACGGGCGGGTTCCCGGTATTGAACGGCACGGGAAGATCACGCAGTGGCGCCGGCACGTGGGGTGCGCCGACCTGGCGGCGGTGCCGGAGGTGCGGCGGGCCCTGCGTGAGCTGCTGCGGCACTGGGGCGAGCCGGGTACGGCGGACGTCGCGGAGCTGCTCGCCAGCGAGCTGGTCACCAACGCGCTGATACACACCGAGCGCGGCGCGGTGGTCACGGCCACCACGACCCCGGCGACGTTACGGGTGGAGGTACGGGACTTCGACACCGCCCTGCCGACCCCGTACTCCCCCGCCTGCGACGACGGTACGCACGGCAGAGGCCTCGTCCTGGTGCAGGCCCTGGCCGACGCGTGGGGCGTGCTCACGCACGGCGTGGGGAAGGTCGTCTGGTTCGAGCTGTCCGGGGCTCCCACCGCGCCCGCCCGGGCGTAGGGGAGGGGCCCGCCCGGCCGGCGGGCCCCCACGGGAAGGTCAGCCGAACTGCTGCTCCAGGTCCTTGAGTTTGCGCTCCAGCGAGTCGAGCCGGGGCAGCGTCTGCGTGTCGTCCTCGGCCGTGAGGTCGACGGTGCGGGGCGGATCAGTGCCCTTCACGGCCTGGAGGGAGGGCCGGGACAGGGGCGGCAGGTGTCCTCGGTCGGATATGGCGGGCTCCGCGACGGACGCCCCGACGGCGGCCGGGGCGGAGCCCCCCACGGAGTTCCCGGGGTTGCCGGAGTTCATGGCCTGGACGTCGACCTGCGTGGCGCTCATCGTCCGGACGTCGACCTGGCGTCCGCCGCCGCGCCCGAGCCCCCAGGCCCGGTGCTGGCGGTTGAACGCCTTCAGGCGGGCCCGCTCCATCTTCTGGTGCTCGCGCTGCCGCTGCCGGGCCTGCTCCTTCTGCCGCCGGTCCTCGCGCACCTCGTCGACCGCCTCGTCCAGGGTGCGTACGCCCTCCAGGAGCATCAGCGACCAGGCGCCGAACGTCTCGCGGGGCGCCCTCAGCCACCGTACGATCCGGATCTGCGGCAGTGGCCGGGGCACCAGGCCCTGCTCGCGCAGCGCGGACCGGCGGGTCTGCTTCAGCGCCCGGTCGAACAGCACGGCCGCCGACAGCGACATGCCCGCGAAGAAGTGCGGGGCGCCCGCGTGGCCGATGCCGCGCGGCGCGTGGACCCAGTTGAACCAGGCGGCCGCGCCCGCGAACGTCCACACCAGCAGGCGCGAGCCGAGCGCCGCGTCGCCGTGGCTGGCCTCGCGCACCGCGAGGACCGAGCAGAACATGGCGGCGCCGTCGAGGCCGAAGGGGACCAGGTACTCCCAGCCCCCGGACAGGTTCAGGTTCTGCCGGCCGAAGCCGACCAGACCGTGGAAGGAGAGCGCGGCGGCGACCGCCGCGCAGCAGAAGAGGAGGAGGTAGGAGGCGGTGCCGTAGACCGCTTCCTTGCGGCGGCGGCGTTCCTCGCTGCGTTCCCAGGAGTCCTCGGCCGCGGCCTTCTCGCCGGCGCGCTTGCCGCGTGTGAGCACCGCCACCGCCGCCAGGACTCCCACCAGCATCACGCCGCCCGGAAGCAGCCAGTCCAGCGATATGTCGGTCAGTCTCATGCGGTGTCCCTTGCATCGCTCGCTGTAGGGCGTTTCGGCGCCATAGTGGCCGACGGCCGCGGAGCCCCACGGGGTTTCGTGGCAAGAGAACGCCATTGAGGCCGCACGGCATACGAATAGGTGCCATCTGCTCGAACGGTCGTATGCGAGAAGGGAGTTGCGTTCGATTTACGCCACCCGGGCGGGTGGCATGGATGTCAGGGGGAGGTCACGCGGATACGCTCAACCTGGCGACACGGTCGGCGTCGCACGTACGCGGACAGGTGACACAGGTGTCCTCGGGGCGCAGGGTGTAGAAGAGGCAGCAGCTCGCCCGGTCGCGGGTCGGCAGCGGGGTGCCGTCCGGGCCGGACAGCTCACGGAAGCCGGCCGTACCGACGTACGGCTTCGCCGTGCCCGACCCCGGCAGCAGCAGCGACAGCTCCGCCATGGCCCGGGACTCCTCGCCCAGCAGGTGCCCGACGTACCACAGGCCCTCGACGATCTCGTCGGTCGCCATGCCCCACAGGGCCCGCTTGCCGCGCCGCATCCGGGGCCCGAAGCCGTCCAGCACCGGCCCCAGGTGCTCGGCGACGGCCGCCCGGACCTCGCCGCGCAGCGCCTCCTCGTCGGGGACGATCCGCGCGCCGGGCAGCGTGGCGGCGGGGTCACCGGGCAGGCAGGCGAATTCCCCCACCCGTACCGTCATCCGGCCCAGCGCCCGCTGGAACGCCACCTCCCCGACGGGCAGGCGCGGCACTCGGCGGTGCAGGAACCACGGCACCGTGATCAGCAGGCAGGCGGGCCAGGCGTACCGGTGCAGGCCGAAACTGGCGACGACATCGGGGCGGGCCTGCTGCCCGTAGTCCCGCAGCACCTGCGCGTTGTCCCAGGCGAGGAACGCGTCCAGGGCGCCGCCGCCCGCCGCCAGCTCGTCCGCGCCCACCCAGCCGGAGCCCCGGGGCGCCCGTTCGCCGTCCGCCAGCTGCCGCACGCGCAGTCCTGGGAAGACCTCGGTCAGCCGGGCGTAGGCGTCGGCGACGGGCGAGGTGAGGGCGGCGGAGGGGAGGGCGGGGAGGAGAGTGGGAGCGGACATGCAGGGACCACCGAATCGCGATCGTTAGCAGGTAAGCCTTACCTTACCCGATTTGATCGATGTGTGAACGGCAACCCTGTGCGCCTATCGTGCACAGGGGCCCCTTCCCTCGCGAGCCGGGCCCTCGGACGAATGGCCAGGAGGACCCGAGTGGAGCAGGGCAGAACGCGCGACCCCGCGTCGTCGCAGCCGGTGGCCGGTGTGACGGCACCGGAGCCGCACGCCGCCGCCCGGATACCCGAGCAGTCCCGGGGCGAACACACCCACAGCGAGCCCCCCGCCCCCCGCCTCGTGCAGCGCCACTCCGTACGCGGCCAGATACTCGACGCCCTGCGCACCGCCCTGGTCGGCGGCGAACTGGTCCCCGGCGAGGTCTACTCCGCCCCCGCCCTGGGCGCCCGCTTCGGCGTCTCCGCCACCCCCGTCCGCGAGGCCATGCAGCAGCTCGCGATCGAGGGCGCCGTCGAGGTCGTACCGAACCGCGGCTTCCGCGTCACCGAACGCACCCCGCGCGAACTGGCCGAGCTCGCCGAGATCCGCGCCCTGATCGAGGTCCCCGTCATGCTCCGCCTGGCCCGCACCGTCCCGGCCGACCGCTGGCGCGACCTGTGGCCCCTCGCCGAGGCCACCTCCGCCGCCGCGGCCCGTGGCGACCGCGCCCACTACGCCGAGTCCGACCGTGCCTTCCACCGCGCCGTCCTCTCCCTGGCCGGCAACGCACAGCTCGTCGCCGTCGCCGAGGACCTGCACCGCCGCTCCCAGTGGCCCCTGGTCGCCGGCCCGGCGATCCGGCGCGCCGACCTCGTCGCCGACGCCGCCGAGCACGCGGCGCTGCTGGAGGCGCTGATCGCCCAGGACCTGCCGGTCGTCCAGTCGCTGGTGCGCGAGCACTTCACCAGCGGGAAGTGAGCGTGCGCGGCGCCGTCTGGCAGATCGCGAACCGGCTCGGCGTCGTCGCCGGGACGCCCGCCGAACTGCTCTCGGCACTGCTGGCCGGCCCGCCCAGGACGGTCCGGGTGCCGCTGCCGCCCGACCACGAGCTCGTCGCGAGCCTGCGCGCCCTCGGCCACCTCGACGTCGTGCTCGAAGAGCCGCGCGTGCTCCCGCCCGGCGCGCCCGTCGACCTCGACGACCCGGCCGCCGTCTGCGCCGCCGACCCCTTCCGCGTCACCGAGGCGTACGAGGCCGACGCCGACCCCCACGGCGGCCTGCGCACCGCCTGGCTGCGAGCAGGCCAGTCGCTGGTGCGCGACCAGCCCCGGGCCGGCCGCGCCCTCGTCCTGCTGTCCGCCCTGGACGACGCGGCGGACCCCCGACTGGGCCCGGCGCTCACGGAGCCGGCCGCCGGGGCGCCCTGGCGCCTCGCCTGGTCGTCCCGCAGGCCGTGCACCGCGCTGACGACCGCGCCCGACGGGCGGCTGGTGGTACGGGAGGACCGCGTTCTGGCAGTCGCGTGCCGCGCGGACAGCACGCACCTGGTCCTCGACGAACGGGGCCGCCTGCATCCCCGGGGCGGCCCGGCCACCCGGCTGACGGACGCCGTGGCGGCGACCCTCGCGAGCCACCCCGCCACCGCCCTCGCGGCGATGGGCGACACGGTACTGACCGGCGACCGGATGGGCACGGTCCACGCCTTCAGCCTGGAGGGCCTCGAACAGGCGGCGCTGCACACCGGCCGGGTCACCGCCCTGACGGCGACGACCTCCACGGCGTACAGCGGCGGAACGGACGGCACGGTACGCGCCTGGAGCCCCGGCCGCCCGGTGGTGACCCGGCGCCCGTGTCCCGTCGGCGCCCTGCACGCCACCGACCGGCTCCTCGCGGTCGCCTGGGCGGACGGCCTGGCCCAGCTCCACCACCTGGACACGGGCCGGGTCGCCTCCTTCCGCCCCGGCCCCCGCATCCGCGCGGTGGCCGTGACGGCCGACGGCTCCCTGGTGGTCGGGCTGGACGACGCGCTGCTCTGCCTTTCCTACCGGACGTAGGGCAGGAAGGCCGCCCAGGCGGCGGGGGACAGCGCGAGCTGGGGGCCGGCGGTGTCCTTGGAGTCGCGTACGTGGACGGTGGTGGGGCAGGCGGCGACCTCGACGCAGTCGTCGCCCTCGGAGCCGCTGTAGCTCGACTTGCGCCAGGAGAGGGCGACTTCGACGCAACTGTCACCTTCGGAGCCGCTGTAGCTGCTCTTGAACCAGGCCAGTTCGGCTGTGCTGCCGTTCATAGCGCTCCTCGCATCCGCTTCAGCAGGCTCAAGGAATCCGCAGGGGTGAGAGCCTGTGAACGCAGTTTCGCATAGCGCTGCTGGAGGACGCTTATGTCCTTCCGGTCCGAGAGGAGGTGGCCAGTTTTCTGGCCCTCGGAGTAGCCGAGCCACTCGTGCGTCGGTGTCTCCAGCAATCGCATCGGTCCGTCCACTCCAGCGTGTTCCAGGACGTGGAGCGGCATGATCTGCAACTCGACGTTGTACAGCTCCCCTTTCGCGATCAGGTGGTCCAGCAGCTCACGCGTGATCTGCGGGCCACCCGTACCCCGTTCGAGTACCGCCTGCTCCACGATGAAGCTGAACGCGATCGGCTGCTCGCGCGTCAGGAGCTTCTGTCGCGCCATGCGTGCGGACACCCGCTCCTCCACCTGCTCCGGTGACGGCAGCGGCGGGACGCTCAGCGTCACCGCCCGCGCGTACGCCTCCGTCTGGAGCAGGCCCGGTACGACGCGGCACTCGTACGTGTCCAGGCTCAGCGCCGTCTCCTCCAGCTTCGCCCACTGGCGGAACCAGGACGCCAGCCCCGGCTGCCGCGACAGGTGCCGCGCCGCGCCCCGCAGCGCGCCGAACGCGTCGAGTTCCTCCTCCGCCCGGTCGACGAAGTCCTGCGGCGGCATGCGGCGGCCCTGCTCGACCGAGGCCACGAAGCTCACGGAGTACTGGACTTTCGGGGCGAATTCCTCCTGGGTCAGGCCCGCTCGTCGGCGGAAGGCCTTGAGCACTTCGCCGAAGGCCCGGAGACTGTCGGACGATTCGGGTTCCGCGTTGTTCGCAGTCATGGACGACCACCTCCGTGACGTATCGTCACGGACCGTAACGCCTACTGTCCACAGCGTGTGCTCGTACGCTGCCGCAGCGTACGAGCCGGTCCGCTGGTCAACGGGCCCGCCGGGGCGCCACCGTGGGGGCATGACGGGCAATGCGACAGACCAATTCCCGGTGACCGTACGTATGTTCAGCCAACGGTTCAGTTCCACCCGCCTCGGTGCGCGCCTCGCGCGGCACCTGGCCGCGCAGCGGCTGGACGCGTGGGGCGTCCCGTACGGGAGCGCCTGTGCCGAGGCGGCCGCGCTCGTGGTCGGGGAGCTCGCGGCGAACGCCGTGACGCACGGGCGGGTGCCGGGGCGGGACTTCGAGCTGCGGCTGCTGCTCAGGAGGACTCCGTATCGCTGCGGATCGAGGTCGGTGACACCCGGGGCGAGCGCCGGCCCATGCTGGCCATGCCGGAGCCCGACGGGGACGGCGGGCGAGGACTCGTCCTCGTGGCGGCGCTCGCCGACGCGTGGGGGGTGGTGGACCGGGTGCCGGTCGGCAAGACCGTATGGGCCGAACTGACCGTGCCGGAGGGATGACTACCCGGGTATCTTCGGGATCGCCGCCACCAGCCGTCCGCCCGCCACGAAATGGAGCCGGTCCAGGGAGTCGGGGCCGTAGGGCCAGGCGTCGGAGCGGTAGAAGCACAGGTCGGTCGGAATGGGGGAGTCCCGCAGGTCGGCGACGTGCGTACCGGGCGGCAGGCCGGCCAGGGCGGCGCGCAGGAGGTCGGGGGAGCCCGCCCATTCGGCGGCCGGGGCGGGACGCGTCCAGGGCTCACCGGTGTTGGGCATGAACCAGTCGGTGGCGGACCGGACGTGGCGGGCGAAGTCCGGTGAGGCCGCCGCGTCGCGGGCGATGCGGGCGACCGTCAGCAACAGGTGGGGCAACGACTCGGCGAGCAGGGACAGTTCCGGGTCACTGGCGAGCTGGTGGTCGGTGGGGATGGAGACGGCGTACCCCCACTCGCCGGTGTCCGGGTCGATACGGATCTGCGCGAGCGCCGTACTGGAGGGGCGTTCCACGCGGGCGACCGGCCAGTAGGTGCCGTCGCCGCCCATCATGCGGTGCACCTCGGGGGCGACGGTGTGTTCCGGCGCGCCCGGCAGCAGCCGCAGCGGGGGCAGGCCGGCTGTCCGCACGCCGCCGACCTCGCGCAGGACGGTGCGGATGTCGTCCGGTACAGGCACCGCCCGGTGTCCATCTCCGCGTCGTCGCAGCCCGCCTCGAGCGTCACGTGGGCCGGGTGCGCGTCGGCCAGGGCCCGCAGTTCGGCGACGGCGAGCCGCGCCGCGTCCACCGGCACGCGGTGGCGCCGCACCGGGCGGTCCAGGAAGTCCCCGCTGGGGAGGCTGCGCAGCAGCAGTGCCCGGCCACCGCCGACCAGCTCCCACTCCGTATCGCTGCCACCGGTGTCGGCGGTCTCGTAGTCCAGGGAGTGGTACGGCTCCCACACCACCCGGCACGGATAGTCCGGCAGCGCCCACAGGTCGACCACGTCGGTCAGTGAGTCACCCCCGGCGACCAGGGCCGCGAGCTGCGTGTCCGGGCCCTCGGCGGCCTCGATCGACGGCATGGCCGCGACGGACGCCTTCGGGGCGGACCGCTCGGTCCCCAGCGCCAGCAGCCAGGCCGTGAACGACGGGGCCTCGACCACGAACTCCGTGTCCTCGCCCCACCCTTCGGACCGCAGCACGGGGCCCCAGTTCGCGCCGCCCACGCCGACGATCAGGGACGTCCCGTCGTCGGGGAAGTCTCCGAGCCACCACCGCTCGCCCGCGAAGCTCCCCGGCCCGAACTCGTACCGGACATCGCCCTCCCGCACGCCGCCTATCTCGCGCAGCACGACGCGGACCTCCTCGGGCACGGAAACCGGCCACCGGTCGAGGTCGGTGTCGGGGATGCCGTCGAGGATGTCGAGTCCCCGGGCGCGGAGGGCCGCTACCGCCGCGTGTGCCTGGTCAAAGGCGGTGTCACTCATGGCACCTGATCATGACAGAGCCCTCTGACAACGCCTTCCGGCAGCGCCTTCCGGCAGCGCCTATCGGCAGCGTCTGCCCGCAGCGCCTGCCCGCGACGCCTTCCGGCGCGCCCTCAGGCCGCCGCCGGCGGTGCCAGCCGCGCCGCCAGCCACGTCGGTACGCCGCCGAGCAGCTGGAACAGCCGCCGCGCCTCCGCGCGCAGCCGCGCCGCCTCCGGCTCCGGTTCGGTGTCCGCCAGGGCCGCCAGCGCCGGGGCCGTACCGACCAGGTAGCCGAGCTCCTCGCGCAGCCGCAGCGACTCGGCGAAGCCGTGCCGCGCCTCCGCCAACTCCCCGTCGCGCAGCGCCAGTCCGGCCAGGTGCCGCCAGGTGGAGGAGAGCAGCAGGGCGTCGCCCTGGGCTGTGGCGCCCGCGTGGGCGCGGTGGTACGCGGCGCGCGCGGCCTGCGGGGAGTCGGCGAGGTTCTGGGCGATCAGGCCGCGCCGGAAGTCCAGCAGCGGGCGGCCGGGCGCGGAAGGGGCGATGAGGGCGGCCGCCCGGCCGAGCGCGGCCCGCGCCTCGTCGGCCCGGTCCCGTACGCCCAGCAGGGTCGACGCGTAGGCGAGGTATCCGCGTTCGCAGGCGGCCGCGCCGCGCTCCTCGTCGTCGTGGGCGAGCGCCTCCGCCACGCGCAGGGCGTCCTCCGCCTCGGCCCAGCCCTGTTCGGTGTACAGGCACCGCTCGATCAGCAGCGACGCGCGCTGGAGGGCGACGGCGGGGTCGTGCGCGCCGGGCGCGAGGAGGGCGGCCGCGTCGGTCCAACAGCCGCGCGAGCGCAGCCGCCATACCGCGGTCTGGAGGGGATCGTCGCTTGCGGTCGTTCCGGAACCAGACATGGCGGTATGCGCCACATTGCCCTCCCCGAGCACGCCATTGAGCTGTTGAGTCCGGAGAATCTCAGCACGGAACGGCACGCCCGGCCAAGGGGGTCAGGTGAATTGATTCACAATCAGGGCCCGGCGTTCCGCCTCGGCGCGGCCTCCCGCCGCCACCGGGGTTCCGTCGAAGGAGTGAACGCGGGTCAGTCGCAGCAGGCGAACTCCGGGGCGCAGCCACAGGCGTCCTCGGCCGCCGACCCGGTCGCCGCCGACCCGGTCGCCGCCGCGGTCGCGGTCAGCCCGGCCGGGGCGCAGCAGCCGTCGCCGCGCCATGCCCGCCGGCCTTCCTTGACCGCGACCGCCGCTATGACCAGCGCGGCCAGGGGATCCGCCCACGACCAGCCGAGCGTGGCGTTGGCGACCAGGCCCACCAGCAGCACCGCGGACAGGTACGTGCACAGCAGGGTCTGCCGGGAGTCGGCGACCGCCGAGGCCGATCCCAGTTCCCGGCCGGCGTGCCGCTGCGCGGCGGACAGGAACGGCATGACCGCCAGCGACAGGGCCGCCAGCACGATGCCGGGAGCGGACGACTCCGCCTCCCCGCTGCCCGTGAGTGCGCGGACCGCGTCCACGGTCACGAAGGCGGCGAGCGCGAAGAACGACACGGCGATGATCCGCAGCGCCCTCCTCTCCCGGGCGTCGCGCACGGCGGGCTCACGGGCCGAGAACTGCCAGGCCACCGCGGCGGCCGAGGAGACCTCGACGATCGAGTCCAGGCCGAAGCCCACGAGGGCGGAGGACGACGCGAGGGATCCCGCGGTGAGGGCGACGGTCGCCTCGGCCGCGTTGTAGGCGATGGTGGCGGCGACCAGCAGGCGTATGCGACGGGCCAGGGCCTCGCGGCGTGCCGGGGCCGGTACGGGTGATGCGTCGGTGGCCATCAGCAGCAGCCGCTCGACTCGGCGTCCGGGCACGTGCCGCCCTCGGCGACCGCCACGACGGCCGCACGCAGGTCGTCCAGCGCGTGGGCCAGCCGGGGGTCGGCGAGCTCGTACCGGGTGCGGCGGCCCTCGGGCACGGCCACGACCAGCCCGCAGTCGCGCAGGCAGGCCAGATGGTTCGACAGGCGCGTACGGGAGATCCCGAGGGCGTCGGCCATGTCGGACGGGTAGGCGGGAGCCGCGCGCAGGGCGAGCAGCAGCCGGCAGCGGATCGGGTCGGCGAGAGCGCGGCCGAACCGGGCCAGCACCTCGATGTCCTGGGCGAGATTCAACACGACGTGGACGATACACAGAATCCTGAATTCAGGAAACCGTGAATCGTGATGCCGGTCTGGTGGACCTGCCCGGTGGACTGTCCGGTGGGCCTGTTCGAGGAAGGTCTCGGCCGGGCCTTCAGTGGCCCCAGTGCGCCGGGCGCTCCAGGGCCGGGGGCAGCGTGGTGAGCGCGTCGCCCTTCGCGGCGTTCAGCTGGGGCTGGGTGAGGAAGAGCGCGCCGGTGAGGTCCGCGCCCGCCAGGCGGGTGTCGCGGAGGTCGGCGCCGAGGAGGTCGGCACGGCGCAGGTCGGCGCCGGTGAGGTCGGCGGCGATGAGGTAGGCGCCGCGCAGGTTGGCGCCGTGCAGGTCGGCGCCCTTGAGGCGGGCGCCCATGAGGTCGGCGCCGCGGCGGTTCTTCTTCTTGCCGAGGGCGCCGGGGATGCCCGACCGGGCGAGTTCGCCGGCCCGCAGCAGCAGGTCTCCGACGATGCGGCGGTGCCCGTCCAGGTCCAGGGCGGTGAGCTCTCCCGGGGAGAGGAGTGTGAGCCGCTCGGTCTCGTCGAGGACGGGCCGCAGCTCGCGGTGGAGGGAGCGGGCGGGCTCCAGCGCCAGTGCCTCGGTGAGGTACGCGAGCAGTTCGTGCAGATGCCGTACGACGGGGAAGGCGGCGAACATGCGCCGTGCCGTGTCCGGGTCCTGCCGCCAGTCGCGGCCGGCGAAGGTGACCTGGGAGACCTTCTGGCCGGCGCCGAAGCAGTCGTACACCGTGCAGCCGGAGAAGCCCCGGTCGCGCAGCCGGTCGTGGATGCCGCACCGGAAGTCGGCGGCCAGGTTCGTGCAGGGCGTGCCGGCGGGCTTGCCGACGGCGAAGTCCGCGGAGGCGGCGAAGGGCAGCGCGACGCAGCACAGCCCGAAGCAGTTCGCGCAGTCGCCGCGGAGGGGGTCCGCCTGGAGGTCCGCCGGGGCGTCCGCCGGGGTGTCCGCCGGGGTGTCCGCCGGGGTGTCCGTTTGTCCGGACATTACGATGTGTGTCGCTCTCTGTTGGTGTGATGACGTTACGTCAGGACATGCGCAGCGCCAGGAAGAAGTCCAGCTTGTCCTCCAGCCGCGACAGGTCACGCCCCGTCAGCTGCTCGATCCGGCCCACCCGGTAGCGGAGGGTGTTCACGTGCAGGTGCAGCCGGCTGGCGCAGCGGGTCCAGGAGCCGTCGGAGTCCAGGAAGGCCTCCAGTGTCGGGATCAGCTCCGCGCGGTGGCGCCGGTCGTAGTCGCGCAGCGGGTCCAGCAGCCGGGCCGTGAACGCCCGCCGTACGTCGTCCGGCACGAACGGCAGCAGCAGCACGTGCGACGCCAGCTCGTGGTGCCCCGCCGCGCACACCCGCCCCGGCCGCGCCGCCGCCACGCGCCGGGCGTGCCGGGCCTCCTCCAGGGCGCCGCGCAGTCCCTCGGCCGAGTGAACGGCGGCGCTCACGCCCAGGGTGAGGCGACCGTCACCGTCCAGGCCCGCCGACAGCGGGCCGCGTACGGCGGCGAGCAGGGCGTCCGCGTGCAGCCCGGCGCCGCCGTCGATGACCGGGCCCTTCTCGTCGTCCTCCGACTCCGGCTCGGCCCCCGGCCCAGCCGCCACCGTCGCCTCCGTCTCCGCCTCCGTCACCGGAGAATCCGGCACGGCCGGCAGCGGCACCAGGGCGATGGCCTCGTCGCCGGTGTGGGCCACCGCGATGCGGTCGGCCGAGTCGGGACCGGACGTCGCCGGGTCGACCAGGATCTCCTCCAGCAGCGACTGGGCGACCGGACCGGCCTCGATGCCCGGCGCGCCCGTACCGCCCTCGCCCCACTCGACCCGGGCCACCACGACCTGCCAGTGCGGCGCGGTCCCGAGCCCCGGCAGGAGCACCGGCGCGGCCACCCGCAGGCGTGCGGCGATCTCGGCCGGGGCGGCGCCCGTCTGCACCAGCTCCAGGACCTCCTGGGCCAGCCGGCGCCGTACCGTACGCGCCGCGTCCCGCCGGTCCCGCTCGACGGCGATCAGCTGGGTGACGCCCTGGAGCAGGTCCAGCCGGGCGGCAGGCCAGTCGCCGGCGTCCGCCTCGACGGCCAGCAGCCAGTCGGACAGCACGCTCTCGCGCACGTCCCGCGAGGCGGGGGCGGCACCGCGCCCGGAGTTCCGGATCGGGAAGAGCGAGTACGTCGTTCCACGCGCGACCGCCCGGTGCGGTCCGCGCCGCCCGGTGCGCGTGGCGGCCAGGTGCTCCGCGGCGAGGGCGGCGCCCAGCTCGGCGGGCAACGGCGCGCCGGCGCCCGCGATCTGACGTCCGGTCGGCGACAACACCCAGGCGCGAAGGTCCAGGTCGGAGCCGAGCAGGTCCAGAACGACCTCCGGTCCGCCACCCGCCGGGCCGGACGTCATCAGCCTTCTGTGGCGATCGACGACAGCCGCGAGATCACCGGCCCGTTCGCCCGACACCTGTCGAACAACATGCTCAGTGATCGTTGCGAATGCAACGGATTCGTTTACTGCGAACAGCGGGAGCCGGTGGCGCAAACACGCCTGCACCAGATCGTCGGGGATCGCCCCCAGTTCGGCCTCGCCGGCCGCCAGGCCCGCCACCCCGGCGCCGGCCAGGATCCGGACGAAGGGCTCGGAGTCCGCCGCGTCCCGCCGCCAGGCGAGGCCGGTGAGCACCAGCTCTCCGCCGGAGAGGTACCTGCTGGGGTCACGCAGGTCCGTCGTCATCACGCCGCGGACCGTGCGGTCCAGCTCGTCCTCGCCGCCGAGCAGCCGCAGCCCCAGCGCATCGGTTTCCAGCAGTGCGCGCAGCCGCATGTGATCGCCGCCGATCTGTCTCGTGGGTGTCTGGTTGTTGCCGGTGAGCCGTGGCCACCGTTTCCGGGGGGAAACGGAGAGGTTACTGCTCCTCGCCTTTCGTTCGAATCTACAAGACGGAGAGGGCGACCAGCCAACTCCTTCATGGTTTCGGTGACTGCACCGGGCGGAGCACCGCTGGGTGTACTGGGGCCACAACGCGTTAACAGCACATGAACATGAAGACGAACACGTGGGCCCGCCGTCCCCCGAGCCCCAGCGAACCACTCGATCACACGCCCCCCGGACCCAGTCGATCACCCCGATCACGCACCGCCGGACCACCGATCACCGGAACACGTGGAAGAGAGCCACTCATGGACTTCCTTCGCCCCGCCAGCTGGGAGGAGGCGCTCGCCGCCAAGGCCGAGCACCCCACGGCTGTGCCCATCGCCGGTGGCACGGATGTCATGGTCGAGATCAACTTCGACCACCGGCGGCCCGAGTACCTGCTCGACCTGAACCGCATCGAGCTGCTCGGTGAGTGGGAGACCGGCGAGGAGAACGTCCGGCTGGGCGCCTCCGTCCCGTACACGCAGATCATGGAGCACCTGCGGGCCGAGCTGCCCGGTCTGGCCCTCGCCTCGCACACCGTGGCCTCGCCGCAGATCCGCAACCGCGGCGGTGTCGGTGGCAACCTGGGTACGGCGTCCCCGGCCGGTGACGCGCACCCCGCCCTGCTGGCGGCCGGTGCCGAGGTCGAGGTGGAGTCCGTGCGCGGCTCGCGCTTCATCCCGATCGACGAGTTCTACACGGGCGTCAAGCGCAACGCGCTCGCCCCGGACGAGCTCATCAAGACGGTCCACATCAAGAAGGCGGACGGACCGCAGCAGTACTCCAAGGTGGGTACCCGCAACGCGATGGTGATCGCGGTGTGCGCGTTCGGACTGGCGCTGCACCCGGAGACCCGTACCGTGCGGACCGGTATCGGCTCGGCGGCCCCCACGCCCGTACGGGCGAAGGCGGCCGAGGACTTCCTGAACGCCGCGCTCGAAGAGGGCGGGTTCTGGGAGAGCGGCAAGATCATCACTCCCTCGATCGCCAAGCAGTTCGCGGAGCTCGCCTCCGGGGCCTGCAACCCGATCGACGACGTGCGGGGCACGGCCAAGTACCGGCGCCACGCGGTCGGCATCATGGCCCGGCGCACGCTCGGCTGGACCTGGGAGCAGTACCGCGGCACCGGCCGCACCCTTGAAGGAGCTGCATAACCATGCGCGTGAGTTTCACGGTCAACGGCCGCCCACAGGAAGCCGACGACGTCTGGGAGGGCGAATCCCTCCTCTACGTCCTGCGTGAGCGCCTGGGGCTGCCCGGCTCGAAGAACGCCTGCGAGCAGGGCGAGTGCGGCTCCTGTACGGTCCGCCTGGACGGCGTCCCGGTCTGTTCCTGCCTCGTGGCCGCCGGCCAGGTCGAGGGCCGCGAGGTCGTCACCGTCGAGGGCCTCGCCGACTACGCCAGGCAGCGTGCCGAGCACAGCGGCGCGTGTGGCACCGGCGCGTGCGGCTCCTCCGGCGACGGCAGGCAGGGCACCGCCCTCCAGGAGGCCCAGGGCTGGTCCGCCAAAGGCGCCGACTCCCAGACCGGCGAGGGCACCGAGCTCTCCCCGATCCAGCAGGCCTTCATCGACGCGGGCGCCGTGCAGTGCGGTTTCTGCACCCCGGGCCTGCTGGTGGCGGCCGACGAGATGCTGGAGCGCAACCCCTCCCCGTCCGACGAGGACATCCGCGAGGCGCTCTCCGGCAACCTCTGCCGGTGCACCGGCTACGAGAAGATCCTGGACGCCGTCCGCCTCGCGGCCGCCCGTCAGGAACGTCAGGGAGAGGCGGTCTGACCATGTCGCAGAACACCCGAGTCGCCGCCCCGGCCGGCACTCCCACCAAGGTCACCCAGGGTTCACAGACCAAGGGCGGCATCGGCGAGTCCACGCTGCGCCCCGACGGCACCCTCAAGGTCACCGGCGAGTTCGCCTACTCCTCGGACATGTGGCACGAGGACATGCTGTGGGGCCAGATCCTGCGCTCCCCGGTCGCCCACGCCGAGATCGTCTCCATCGACACCTCCGAGGCCCTCGCCCAGGCCGGCGTCTACGCCGTCCTCACCTACGAGGACCTGCCCACCGAGGTGAAGAACTACGGCCTGGAGATCCAGGACACCCCGGTCCTCGCCCACGGCCGGGTACGCCACCACGGTGAGCCGGTCGCGCTGGTCGCCGCCGACCACCCGGAGACCGCCCGCCGCGCGGCCGCCAAGATCAAGGTCGAGTACAAGGAGCTGCCCGTCGTCACCGACGAGGCCTCCGCGACCGCCCCCGACGCGCCGCTGCTGCACCCGGGCCGGGACGACCACCACGCCGGTCACGTACCGCACCCGAACATCGTGCACCGCCAGCCGATCATTCGCGGCAACGCGGACGAGGCCGCCAAGAAGGCGGACGTCATCGTCTCCGGCGAGTACGTCTTCGGGATGCAGGACCAGGCCTTCCTCGGCCCCGAGTCCGGCCTGGCCGTACCGGCCGAGGACGGCGGCGTCGACCTGTACGTCGCCACCCAGTGGCTGCACTCGGACCTCCGCCAGATCGCCCCGGTCCTCGGCCTGCCCGAGGAGAAGGTGCGGATGACGCTCTCCGGCGTCGGCGGTGCCTTCGGCGGCCGCGAGGACCTGTCGATGCAGGTCCACGCCTGCCTGCTGGCGCTCCGCACCGGTAAGCCGGTCAAGATCGTCTACAACCGGTTCGAGTCCTTCTTCGGCCACGTCCACCGTCACCCGGCGAAGCTCTGGTACGAGCACGGCGCCACCAAGGACGGCAAGATCACGCACATGAAGTGCCGGATCGTGCTGGACGGCGGCGCCTACGCCTCGGCCTCCCCGGCCGTCGTCGGCAACGCCTCCTCGCTCGCCGCCGGCCCGTACGTCATCGACGACGTCGACATCGAGGCCGTCGCGCTCTACACCAACAACCCTCCCTGCGGCGCCATGCGCGGCTTCGGCGCGGTCCAGGCGTGCTTCGCGTACGAGGCCCAGATGGACAAGCTCGCGAAGAAGCTGGGCATGGACCCGGTGGAGTTCCGCCGGCTCAACGCCATGGAGCAGGGCACCCTGATGCCGACCGGCCAGCCGGTCGACTCGCCCGCCCCGGTCGCCGAGCTGCTGCGCCGCGTCAAGGCCCGCCCGCTGCCGCCGGAGCGCCAGTGGGAGTCCACCGAGGGCGCCGACGTCCGCGCGCTGCCGGGCGGCCTGTCCAACACCACGCACGGCGAGGGCGTCGTCCGCGGTGTCGGCTACGCGGTCGGCATCAAGAACGTCGGCTTCTCCGAGGGCTTCGACGACTACTCCACCGCCAAGGTGCGCATGGAGGTCATCAACGGTGAGGCGGTCGCGACCGTCCACACCGCGATGGCGGAGGTCGGCCAGGGCGGTATCACCGTCCACGCGCAGATCGCCCGCACCGAGCTGGGCGTCACCCAGGTGACGATCAACCCGGCCGACACGCAGGTCGGCTCGGCCGGCTCCACCTCCGCCTCCCGGCAGACGTACGTCACCGGCGGCGCGGTCAAGAACTCCTGTGAGCTCGTCCGCGAGAAGGTCCTGGAGATCGGCCGCCGCAAGCTCGGCACGTACCACCCCGCCTGGGCCACCGCCGAGCTGGTGCTCGAAGGCGGCAAGGTCGTCACCGACGGCGGCGAGGTCCTCGCCGACCTGGTGGACGTCCTGGAGGACGAGGTCGTCGAGATCGAGGCCGAGTGGCGCCACCGCCCCACCGAGGCCTTCGACCTGCGCACCGGCCAGGGCAACGGCCACGTCCAGTACTCGTTCGCCGCGCACCGCGCGGTCGTCGAGGTGGACACCGAGCTCGGCCTGGTCAAGGTCATCGAGCTGGCCTGCGCCCAGGACGTCGGCAAGGCGCTCAACCCGCTGTCCGTCGTCGGCCAGATCCAGGGTGGTACCACCCAGGGCCTGGGCGTGGCGGTCATGGAGGAGATCATCGTCGACCCGAAGACCGCCAAGGTCAGGAACCCGTCCTTCACGGACTACCTGATCCCCACGATCCTCGACACCCCGACCATCCCGGTCGATGTGCTCGAGCTCGCCGATGACCACGCGCCCTACGGGCTGCGCGGCATAGGAGAGGCCCCGACCCTGTCGTCCACCCCGGCCGTCCTCGCGGCGATCCGGAACGCGACGGGTCTGGAGCTCAACAAGACGCCGGTACGCCCCGAGCACCTCACCGGCACCCTCTAAGCCCTCCGGGCGGTGCGTGCCTCCCGGGAACGTCACACTTCCACCGCCCGCACCGCCCGGAGTATCTCCCCCACGTAACACCCCGCTCCCCCCACTCCGCAGTACCGCATCACCCCGTTCGTCTCGGGCCGTCCCCCGGGTCGTGCAGCCAACGCACCATCCCAAATCCCGCAGAGCTTTTGCCCCAGTGCACGCGGGTGCCCCTTTGAACCTTGGGAGTTAGGCACCATGACCCAGTCGTCAGTGGAGCCGAAGACCGTCGCCGATGACGCGGGATCCGGTTCCCGTGTCCCCGCCGGACGGTCTTGGCTCGACCGGTACTTTCACATAACCCACCGAGGATCCTCGGTCGCGCAGGAAGTGCGCGGCGGCGTCACGACCTTCATGGCCATGGCGTACATCCTCCTGCTCAACCCGCTGCTGCTCAGCGGTCCGGACGCGGCCGGCGACAAGCTCAGCCAGCCGGCCCTCATCACCGCCACCGCTCTCGCCGCGGCCGTCACCACTCTGGCGATGGGCTTCATCGGCAAGGTCCCGCTCGCCCTCGCGGCGGGCCTGAGTGTCGCGGGCGTCATTTCCACCCAGGTCGCCCCGGACATGACCTGGCCGCAGGCCATGGGCATGTGTGTCATCTACGGCGCCGTGATCTGCCTGCTGGTGGTGACCGGTGTCCGTGAAGTCATCATGAACGCCATCCCACTGGCGCTGAAGCACGGCATCACGATGGGAATCGGCCTCTTCATCGCGATCATCGGCTTCGTCAAGGCCGGCTTCGTCGGCCCGAGCGAGGTCGGCGGACCCGTCACCCTCGGTGTCGGCGGCTCGCTCTCCGGCTGGCCGGTCGCGCTCTTCAGCTTCACCCTGCTGCTGATCTTCATGCTGCAGGCCCGCAAGGTCCCCGGCGCCATCCTCATCGGCATCGTCGCCGGCACGGTCATCTCCGTCACGGCTACCGCCGCCGGCCTGATCAAGGAATCCGCGTGGGGCGGCACAGCGCCGATCCTGCACGGCAGCCCCGTCTCCATGCCGGACTTCTCACTCCTCGGCCACGTGGAGTTCGGCGGCTGGGGCGACCTCGGCTACACCACGGTGTCGATGATCGTCTTCACCCTGGTGCTGGCCGGCTTCTTCGACGCGATGGCGACGATCATCGCCGTCGGCCAGGAGGCCAAGCTCGCCGACGCACAGGGCCGCATGCCGGGCCTGAGCAAGGCGCTGTTCATCGACGGCGCCGGCGGCGCGATCGGCGGTGTCTCCGGAGCCTCCGGACAGACCGTCTTCATCGAGTCCGCCACGGGCGTCGGCGAGGGTGCGCGTACGGGCCTGTCGGCCTCGGTCACCGGTCTGTTCTTCGCCGCGTGCCTGTTCTTCACCCCGCTCACCCAGCTCGTGCCGGGCCAGGTGGCCTCGGCCGCCCTGGTCGTCATCGGCGCGATGATGCTGCAGAACGCCCGGCACGTCGACTGGACCGACTGGTCCGTAGCCGTCCCGGTCTTCCTCACGGTCGTGCTGATGCCGTTCACGTACACCATCACCACCGGTGTCGGCGCGGGTGTCATCGCGTACTGCGCCATCAAGGCAGCGCAAGGCAAGTGGCGTGAGCCGAGCATCCTGATGTGGGTGTTGTCCGCGGTGTTCATCTTCTACTTCGCCACGGGTACCGCGCACTGACGGGATCCTTGACACATCTGCCATCGGTAAGGAGGCCGACATGCTGGACATCGCCGCGGAGCTTCACCGGTGGGTCGAGCAGGGACGTGACTTCGCCGTCGCCACCGTGGTGGCGGTCGGCGGCAGCGCGCCCCGGCAGCCGGGCGCCGCACTCGCCGTCGACGGCGAGGGCACGGCGATCGGGTCGGTCTCCGGTGGATGTGTCGAGGGAGCCGTGTACGACCTGTGCCGACAGGCTCTGCAGGACGGCGAGACCGTCCTGGAGCGCTTCGGCTACAGCGACGAGGACGCCTTCGCGGTCGGTCTGACCTGCGGCGGCATCATCGACATCCTCGTCACCCCGGTCCGCGGCGGGGTCTACCCCGCCGCGCTCGGAGCCGCCGCCGGAGGGGAGGCGGCGGCTCTGGCCAGAATCACGGAAGGACCGGCAGACCTGTTGGGGCAGGCTCTGCTGGTCCACCCGGACGGCTCGTACGAGGGAAGCCTCGGCGGCCACCCCGAACTGGACCGCACGGCGGCGGGCGAGGCCCGCGCCATGCTCGACGCCGGCCGCACCGGCACCGTCACCATCGGCCAGGACGGCTCGCGCTGCGGGCAGCCGCTCACCCTGCTGGTCGAGTCCAGCGTCCCGGCCCCCCGCATGATCGTCTTCGGGGCGATCGACTTCGCGGCGGCGCTGGTACGGATCGGCAAGTTCCTCGGCTACCACGTCACCGTCTGCGACGCCCGCCCGGTCTTCGCCACCCCCGCCCGCTTCCCCGAGGCGGACGAGGTCGTCGTCGAATGGCCGCACGAGTACCTGTCGCGCACCGAGGTGGACGGCCGCACCGTGCTGTGCGTCCTCACCCACGACGCCAAGTTCGACGTCCCCCTGCTCGAACTGGCCCTGAAGCTTCCCGTCGCGTACATCGGCGCGATGGGCTCCCGGCGCACCCACGAGGACCGCAACGAGCGGCTGCGTGAGGCCGGCGTCACGGAACTGGAACTGGCCCGGCTGCGCTCCCCGATCGGCCTCGACCTCGGCGCCCGTACGCCGGAGGAGACCGCCCTGTCGATCGCGGCGGAGATCGTCGCGAGCCGGCGCGGCGGCAGCGGGGTGTCCCTGACGGGCGCCCACACCCCGATCCACCGCGACGGCCCCGTCGCCCCCACGGGGCGCATCGGATCGGTGGCATAACACCCAGTAGGGTGACGCGGGAGTGCCGTCCGCCCGCCAGAGGAGGATCCACGTGACCGCGTGGATACGGAACTTCCACCCCGCACCCGCAGCCGGCGTCCGGCTCTTCTGCTTCCCGCACGCGGGCGGTGCCGCGGGGGCCTACCGCGCGCTGTCCGCCGCGCTGCCGGACGGGATCGAGGCCCTTGCCGTCCAGTACCCCGGCCGCCAGGACCGCTTCGCCGAGCCGTGCCTGGACGACATCCACGCGCTCGCCGACGCCTGCCTGCCCGAGCTGCGGCCGTACGCGGACGAGCCCTTCGCGCTCTTCGGCCACAGCATGGGCGCCCTCGTCGCCTACGAGGTCGCGCGCCGGCTGGAGGCGGCCGGGCACGCCCGGCCGGCCGCGCTGATCGTGTCCGGGCGGCAGGCCCCGGCACTGCCCCGGCAGCCCGGCACGGCGCTCCCACCGGACGGTGCCGACGACGAACGGCTCGTCGCCGAGGTGCGCAGGCTGGGCGGCGACGCCGACGGCGTGCTGGACCACCCCGAGGTGCGCGCGCTCGCCCTGCCGGCGCTGCGCGCCGACTTCCGCGCCGTGTCCACGTACCGCCGCCGCCCCGGCCCCCCGCTGAGCTGCCCCCTGATGGTGCTCACCGGCGACCGGGACCCCCGGGTGCCGGTCGCCGGGGCGCGGGCCTGGCAGGAGGAGACCGGCGGCCCCTTCGAGCTGCACGTCCTGCCCGGCGGCCACTTCTACCTCGACGACCAGCTGCCCGGCGTCGCCGAGCTGGTCACCGCCGCGCTGCGACCCTCGCGGTTCAAGCCGGGGACGTCGGGAACTCGCCAGATCCCCGGTGGCCGCCCTCCGGACCGGTGCGGAGCGTCGTCCCAGCCGGGATGATGGTGCGTCCCGCGCTGTCCCCGTTGGGCCAGTCCCCGCTGGACCAACACCCGCTGGATGCGATCGGAAAGGTGGTTTCCGTTGCGCACTGTCGGAGTGGAGGAGGAGCTCCTCCTCGTGGACCCGCGGACCGGCGAGCCGCGCGCCCTGTCCCAGGCCGTGCTCGCGATCGCGGCCAAGGAGAGCCGGGGCAGGGCCCACGCCTTTACCAAGGAGCTGCAGGGCCAGCAGCTGGAGTTCGCCACGCACCCGCAGAGCGGGATGAAGGAGCTGGCCGCCGAGATCGAGCGCTGGCGCGCCGAGGCCGCGCGGCACGCGGGCGAGGCCGGGGCGGCGGTGGTCGCCCTCGCCACCTCGCCCCTGCCCGCCGGCCCCGCCCTCACCGGCGGCAAGCGCTACCGCTGGATGCAGGAGCACTTCGGCCTCACCGCCCTGGAACAGCTCACCTGCGGCTGCCATGTGCACGTGTCGGTCGAGTCCGACGAGGAGGGCGTCGGCGTCCTGGACCGGATACGGCCGTGGCTGTCCGTCCTGCTCGCGCTGAGCACCAACTCGCCCTTCTGGCAAGGCCACGACAGCGGGTACAACAGCTACCGCAGCCGGGTGTGGGGACGCTGGCCCTCGGCGGGCCCCGTGGAGATCTTCGGCTCGGCACACCGCTACCACGAGCAGGTGCGCGACCTGATCCGCACCGGCGTCCTCCACGACGAGGGGATGATCTACTTCGACGCCCGGCTCTCCCGCAACTACCCGACCGTCGAGGTCCGCGCCGCCGACGTCTGCCTCGACGCGTCCACCACCGCCCTCCTCGCCACCCTCACCCGCGGCCTGGTGGACACCGCCGCCCGCGAGTGGCGCGAGGGCGAACCCCCCGCCCGCCACGGCGTCGGCCTGCTGCGCGCGGCGGCCTGGCGGGCCAGCCGCTCCGGCCTGGACGACGAGCTGATCCACCCGCACACCATGCGCCCCGCCCCCGCCGAACGGGTCGTCTACACCCTGCTCGCCCACATCGAGCAGGCCCTCGACGAGAACGGCGACCTGGCCTACGCCCGCCAGGGCCTCGCCGAACTGCTCAGCGGCGGCAACGGCGCCCGCGTCCAACGCCAGCTGCTGCGCCGCACCGGCAGCCTTCGCGAGGTCGTCGCCGCATGTGTACGCCGCACCCAGGAGGGCCGGTAGCCCCCGGTAGAGTCGGTCGTTCCGGTGTCGGAGAACGTCTGGGGAGCGCGGGGGCGGCGTGGCGAGAGCGGGCAGCAGAAGTGGGGCGGTGTCCGGGTCCGCCGGGGAGCGGGCGACCGAGTTCGGTGTGACGGCCGGGTACAGCGCGATCTACGTGGGCGCGCTGTACCTCATCGTCACCGGCTTCGCCGTGGATCCGAGCGGCTGCGGCGGCCGGTTCCAGCGTCCGTGCGAGGCGGAGACGTACTGGCGCATCGGCCTCGGCTTCGGCCTGCCCTTCGTCGTGGCACCCGTGCTGTACAAGGTTCTGCCGGACACGCCCGTGAACGGCGGAGCCGGCCGGGCGGCGAGCATCGCGGCGCTGCTGTTCGGCGCCGTCGCCGGCATCGGCCTGAGCGAGCTGTCCATCCGTACGGTGACCTGACCCGCCCACGCCTTGTCTCCGCTCCGGCGGGGTACCCGGTGCTGTCCGACGACGGAAGGGAGCCGGTGTGGCGATCGAGAGGCGGGCCTTCGGCATAGCGCGGCGCATCGCCCGGCGGCGCTCGGCACCGGCCCTCCACCCGCAGGGCCTGACGTGCGCGGGCGTGCTGGACGTGCCCGGGACCGGTGGGGACGCCGCCCCGTGGGGCGTGCCGTTGCTCGACCGGGCGGGCTCGTACGACGTGACGGTGCGGTGGTCGCGGGCGGCCGGGCTGCCGGCGCGGCTGCCGGACGGACTGGGCCTCGCCCTGCGCGTGGAGGACGCGGGCGGGCACGGCGCCCCGCTGGACCTGCTGCTGACGTCCAGCGGAACCGGCCGCCTCGGCCGCCATGTGCCGCGCCTGAGGCGCGATGCCCTGGCCGGGCCGTACTCCACCCTGCTGTCCTACCGGGTGGGCGACCGGGAACGGGTGATCGCGGCCTTTCCGGTACGGGGCCCTCGCCGCGTACGCGGTGACCTGGCCGCGCTGCGCCAGGCCCTGGAGCACGGCCCCGCCCGCTTCGAGCTGCGCGCGGCCGCGCCCGGCGAGCCCTGGCGGACGTTCGCGACCCTGACCGTCGGGACGCCGCGGCCGTACCCGGAGGAGACGACGCCCACCTCCGATCCGTACCTCCACGGCCTGCCCGGACTGCGCCCCACCGACCGGCTGCACGGCCTGCGCGCCGCCGCCTACAGCGGTTCGCGCCACGGCCGCGCGGACACACGGACGCACGGGCATCACGTTCGGCAAAGCGGTAGCAGAGATTCCGCATGATCCGCCGAGCGGTGGGCAGGCGCCGGGGCGCCGGGACCGCCCCGGTACCCCGCAGCCGCCCGTGCCCGAAGGAGAAACCGCACGTGATCCCGCGCCACACCCCGCCCGGCTCGCCCATATACGACCAGCTCGTCCGGGAGCACGGAGACGTGCTCAACGAGGCGAGAAAGCTCGCCGAACGCACCCACCAGGAGGCCGAGCGGGTGCTGGCCTGGGATGTGTCAAGTTTCGGGATAGATCATTCGGAATGGTCCTGATTGTTCAGGTTTGCTCCGTGCGGCGCCGGGCACACACCCGGCAGACGCCGACGAAGGAGCGTGGCCATGGCACGCAAGAAGGGTTCCAGCAAGGCTTCCGCCAAGGCCGAAGAGGCCAAGGGCGCGGCGAAGGAGAACGTCGGCCGGGCGGTCGGCAACGAGCGCCTGACGGCCGAGGGCCGCGCCGAGCGGGCCAAGGGCGATCTGCGCCAGGCGGGCAAGAAGGTGAAGGACGCATTCCGTAGGTGATCACAACCCCTCGGCGGCCCGGCGGGCGACGTGCCCCGGGCCGTCGAGTCGTGCCGCGCTGCCCCGCGCCCTCCCGCACTGTCCGGAATGCCGGGATGTGTGACCTGTTCCAGGCTGGATACGCGATCAGGCATACGAGCAGGAGCACCAGGAGCAGCAGGAGAGCACACGGGAGGCCACGCCATGGCGACCGAGAACGAGAGCTCGATGGGCGACGAGGTCTACCAGCCCGTTGCCGAGGACCGGGAGGACACGGGCATCCTCGATCCCGAGGACACCCTGTCGGACCGCGAGGCCGACCCCTACGACGAAGGCTGGTCGCCGCCCGAGCGGCCGCTGGCCGTCGACCACATCGGCACCACCGCCCGCGAGCAGCGCGAACGCGAGAGCCTGGACCAGCGGCTCAACGAGGAGTTGCCCGACACGACGCAGGCGGCGGAGACCGCCGACCTGTCCAACGGCATCGGCGACCTCCCCGGCGGCGACGGCGAACCCATCGACGACCAGGTGGGCCGCGACCGCTCCGGCCGCCTCGTCGCGCCCGACGAAGGTGTGCGCGCGGACGACGAGAAGGACGTGGTCGCCCGCGACGTCGGCATCGCCGGAGCCGCGGCGTCCGCCGAGGAGGCGGCCATGCACACCGTCCCCGACGAGGCCGACGAGACCTTCTGATGAGCACCGCGCACACGCCCCCGATCCCGAACCCCATCCCGGACCCGACGCCGACACCCGACCCGGCCCCGGACCCGACGCCGGACCCGGGCCCCCTCCCGGACCCGCCCCAGGCACCGGACCCGGAAGCCACCCGGTCCCGCATCACCCTCCAGGTGAACGGCTCGGCCCGCGCGCTCACCGTCGACCACCGCGCCACGCTCCTCGACGTCCTCCGCGAGGACCTCGGGCTGACCGGGGCCAAGAAGGGGTGCGACCACGGCCAGTGCGGGGCGTGCACCGTCCTCGTGGACGGGCGGCGCGCCAACAGCTGCCTGCTCCTCGCGGTCGCCCAGGACGGGGCCGAGGTCATCACCGTGGAGGGCCTCGCGGCCGGGGGAGAACTGCACCCGGTCCAGCAGGCGTTCCTCGACCGGGACGCCTTCCAGTGCGGTTACTGCACCCCCGGCCAGCTCTGCTCGGCCGTCGGCGTGTTCGCCGAGGCCGCCGCCGGCCACCCCTCGCACGTCACCGACCCGGGCCGGCCCTCCGGCCAGGGCCCCGTGGAGCTGACGCCCGCCGAGATCCGCGAGCGCCTGAGCGGCAACCTGTGCCGGTGCGGTGCCTACCCCAACATCGTCGCCGCCGTCGAGGACGTGACCCGGTGAAGCCCTACGCCTACGTACGCGCCAGAAGCGTCGAAGAGGCCGCCGCGCACGCGGCCCGCCCCGGCGCCCGTTACCTCGCCGGCGGCACCAACCTCGTCGACCTGATGAAGCACGGGGTCGAGGCCCCCGACACCCTCGTCGACGTCAGCCGCCTGCCGCTCGACACCGTCGAGGAGCTGCCCGACGGGTCCGTGCGCATCGGCGCGACCGTACGCAACAGCGACCTCGCCGCCCACCCCCTGGTACGCGACCGGCACCCCGCCCTGTCGCAGGCGCTGCTCGCCGGGGCGTCCGGCCAGCTGCGCAACATCGCCACCACCGGTGGCAACCTGCTCCAGCGCACCCGCTGCCCCTACTTCCAGGACACCTCCAAGCCCTGCAACAAGCGCGAATTGGGCACCGGTTGCGGCGCCCGTGACGGCATCCACCGCGACCACGCCGTCCTCGGCCACTCCCCGCACTGCATCGCGACCAACCCCTCCGACATGGCCGTCGCCCTCGCCGCCCTCGACGCCACCGTCCACCTGCACGGCCCCGACGGCGGACGGACCGTGCCGGTCACCGAGTTCCACCGGCTGCCCGGCGACCACCCCGAGCGGGACACCGTCATCCGGCCCGGCGAGCTGATCACCGCGGTCGTGGTCCCGCCCACCACGGCGGGGCTGCCGTCCGCGTACCGCAAGGCCCGCGACCGCGCCTCGTACGCCTTCGCGCTCGCCTCCGTCGCGGCCGTCCTCGACGTGGCCGAGGACGGGACCGTACGCCATGTCGGGCTGGCGTTCGGCGGCCTCGCCCACCGCCCGTGGCGGGCCCGCCTCACCGAGACCGCGCTGCTGGGCGCCGCGCCCACCGAGCACGCCATCGCCCACGCGGTGGACGCCGAACTGGGGCTGGCGCAGCCGCTGCGGGACAACGCCTTCAAGGTGCCGCTCGCCCACAACCTGGCCTGCCGCGTCCTCGCCGAACTGGCCGCCGCCCGCCCCTGAACCGGCCTCCGAACGGAAAGACCAGCGATGCACTCCACCCGGACCCGAACCCGCGTCCCGCCCGCGCCCGCCCCCGCCCTCGGCACCGCCACCGAGCGCCTCGAAGGCCGGGAGAAGGTCACCGGCACCGCCCGCTACGCCACCGAACTCGCCCACACCCCGCCCGACTGCGCCTACGCCTGGCCCGTGCCCGCCACCGTCGCCCGCGGCCGGGTCATCGCCGTCGACACCGCCGCCGCCCTCGCCCTGCCCGGCACCCTCGCCGTCCTCACCCCCGACACGGCACCCCGCCTCGCCGAGCCCGACGACCCGACGCTCGCCGTCCTGCAGAACGCAGCCGTGCCGCACCGCGGCTGGTACGTCGCCCTCGCCGTGGCCGAGACCCTGGAGGACGCCCGCGCCGCCGCGGACGCCGTCCACGTCACGTACGCCACCGAACCCCATGACGTCACCCTCACCGAGGACCACCCGGACGCCTACCGCCCCGACGAGGCCAACGGCGGCGTCCCCGCGCGCCGCGAGCGCGGCGACGCCGAGGAGGCCTTCGCGGCCGCGCCCGTACGCGTGGACGTCACCTACCGCGTCCCGCCGCTGCACAACCACCCGATGGAGCCGCACGCCGCCTACGCCCGCTGGGACGGCGAGGGCGCCGGGGCCCACCTGACGGTGTACGACTCCAGCCAGGGCGCGAACCCCGTGCGCGCCGTCCTCGCCGGGCTCTTCCGCCTCCCCGAGGACCGGGTCACCGTCGTCTCCGAGCACGTGGGCGGCGGATTCGGCTCCAAAGGCACGCCCCGCCCGCACGTCGTGCTCGCCGCGATGGCCGCCCGCCACACCGGCCGGCCCGTCAAGATCGCCCTGCCACGGAAGCACCTCGCGGCCGTCGTCGGGCACCGCGCCCCGACCATCCAGCGCGTAAGGCTCGGCGCCGAACGCGACGGCACCCTCATCAGCCTCAGCCACCACGTCACCACCCACACCTCCCGCATCAAGGAGTTCGTCGAGCAGGGCGCCGTCCCCGCCCGGGTCATGTACGCCTCGCCCCACAGCCTCACCGACCACCACGTCGTCCCCCTCGACGTCCCGAGCCCCTCCTGGATGCGCGCGCCCGGCGAGGCACCCGGCATGTACGCGCTGGAGTCGGCCGTGGACGAACTCGCCGGCGCCCTCGGCCTCGACCCCGTCGAGCTGCGCGTCCGCAACGAGCCCGCCACCGAGCCGGACACCGGCCTGCCCTTCAGCAGCCGCAACCTCGTCGCCTGCCTCCGCGAAGGCGCCCGCCGCTTCGGCTGGTCCGACCGCGACCCGCGCCCCGGCGTCCGCCGCGAGGGCCACCTCCTCACCGGCACCGGAGTGGCCGCCGGCACCTACCCCGTGCTCGTCTCACCGTCCACCGCCACCGTCACCGCGCTCCACGACGGCGGCTACGATGTACGGGTCAACGCCACCGACATCGGCACCGGCGCCCGGACCGTCCTCGCCCAGATCGCCGCCGACGCGCTCGGCGCCGCCCTCCACTCCGTACACATCGGCATCGGCAGCACCCGCCTCCCGTACGCCCCGCTCGCCGGCGGCTCCTCCGGCACCGCCTCCTGGGGCTGGGCCGTGCACCAGGCCTGCACCCGCCTGGCCGAGCGGCTCGCCCACCACGTGGGCCCGCTGCCCGTCGAGGGCCTGACCGCCGTCGCCGACACCACCGAGGACGCCGAACGGACCCCGCCGTTCGCCCGGCACGCCTTCGGCGCCCACTTCGCCGAGGTCCAGGTCGACACCGGCACGGGCGAGGTGCGGGTGCGACGGCTCCTCGGCGTGTACGCCGCCGGGCGGATCCTCAACCCGTGCACGGCCCGCTCGCAGTTCATCGGCGGCATGACCATGGGGCTGGGCATGGCCCTGACCGAGCACAGCACCATGGACCCGGTCTTCGGCGACTTCGCCGAGCGGGACCTCGCGTCCTACCACGTACCGAGCCACGCCGACGTCCCGGACATCGACGCGCACTGGGTCGAGGAGAGGGACGCCCACCTCAACCCGATGGGCAGCAAGGGCATCGGCGAGATCGGCATCGTCGGCACCCCGGCCGCCATCGGCAACGCCCTGCACCACGCCACCGGCGTCCGCTTCCGCGAGCTGCCACTGACCCCCGACCGGGTGCTGCCGGCCTTGTCGTAGCCCGTACTGTGGGGGCCGTGTCACCCTCCGCCCGGCCCGTCACGGACTTCCGTCCCGTGCTCGACCGCATCGCCGCCGAGATCGCCGCCACCCCCGGCCGCGGCCGCCCCGCCGACTACATCCCCGCCCTCGCCGAGGCCGACCCGAACCGCTTCGGGATGGCGGTCGCCGAGCTGGACGGCGCGGTGTACGGGGTCGGGGACTGGCAGCAGCCGTTCTCGGCCCAGTCCATCACCAAGGTGTTCACCCTCGCCCTGGTGCTGTCGATGGACGGCGAGACGCTGTGGGAGGGCGTCGGGCGCGAGCCGTCCGGCAACCCGTTCAACTCGCTGGTGCAGCTGGAGCACGAGAACGGCATCCCGCGCAACCCGTTCATCAACGCGGGCGCCCTCGTCGTCACCGACCGGCTCCAGTCCCTGACCGCTGACGCCTCCGGCAGCCTGCGGGACTTCCTGCGCGCCGAGAGCGGCAACCCGGCCCTGGACTTCGACGAGAAGATCGCCGCGTCCGAGTCCGCGCACGGCAGCCGCAACGCGGCCCTCGCCCACTTCATGGCCTCGTACGGCAACATCGCCAACCCGGTGCCGGACCTGCTCGACCAGTACTTCCGCCAGTGCTCGGTGGAGGCGTCCTGCGCCGACCTGGCCCTGGCCGCCGGGTTCCTCGCCCGGCACGGCATACGGGCCGACGGCTCGACCCTGCTCACCCGCAGCCAGGCCAAGCAGATCAACGCGGTCATGCTGACGTGCGGCACCTACGACGCCGCCGGCGAGTTCGCCTACCGCGTCGGCCTGCCCGGCAAGAGCGGCGTCGGCGGCGGCATCATCGCCGTCGTGCCCGGCCACTGCACCCTGTGCGTGTGGAGCCCGGGCCTCGACCGGCGCGGCAACTCGGTGGCGGGCGTCGCGGCGCTGGACCGCTTCACCACGCTCACAGGCCTCTCCGTCTTCTGATCACCCCGTCGCGACGCGGGTGAAGCGGCCCGCGACCGCCAGGTCCGCCTCGATCCGGTCCGCCGCCGCCCGCAGCCGGGGCAGCAGGTCGCCGACGCACTCCTCCGCCGTGCGGCGGACGCTGTGCATGGCCACGTTGACCGCCGCGACGACCGTCCCGGCGCGGTCGCGCACCGGTACGGCGATGGACCGCAGGCCCTCCTCCAGCTCCTCGTCGACCAGCGCGTACCCCGAGCGGGCGACCGAGTCCAGCATCGCGGCCAGCTCGGCGGGGCCGGTGACGGTGTACGGAGTCAGGGCGCGCAGTTCGCTGCGGGCGAGCCGCTCGGCCCGCTCCCCGGGCTCCAGCCCCGCCAGCATCACGCGCCCCATCGACGTCGCGTACGCCGGGAAGCGCGTCCCGACGGTGATGTTGACGCTCATGATGCGGCTGGTGGCGACGCGCGCCGTGTACCGGATGTCGTCGCCGTCCAGTACGGCGAGCGACGCCGAGTCGTGGACCCGGGTGGCGAGCGCGGCCAGATGGGGTGCCGCGATCGCCGACAGGGTGGTGCGGGACAGCGGGGGATACCCGAGGTCCAGGACGCGCGGGGTCAGCCGGAACGTCCGCTCGTGGGCGGTGACGTACCCCAGGTGCTCCAGGGTGATCAGCGCGCGCCGGGCGGTGGCCCGGGCCAGGCCCGTCGCCTCGGCCACGGCGCTGAGGGTCAGGGCGTCGCGCCCTTCGCCGAACGCGGTGAGCACGGTCAGCCCCCGGGCGAGCGACTCGATGAAGTCCCGCCCCAGCTCCTGCTTGGACGCGCCGGTCCACGCGGCGAGCGCGGCCGACCGGGGCCCCGGCCGCGGCGGCGCCGCCTCGCGCAGCTCCCGCTCCATGGCCGCCACTGCCGCCCGCAGCCGGGGCAGCGCCGCCTCCCGCAGCGAGGAGGCGCTGTGCCGGCTGGTGTGGCTCACCACGCTCACCGCGCACACCAGCCGCCCGTCCGGCGCGCGGACCGGCGCGGTCACGGCCACCAGCCCCGGCTCGATCAGCTGGTCGTCCAGTGCCCAGCCCCGCTCGCGCGCCTCCTCGACCCGCGCCTCGAAGGGCACCTCGCGGGTGCGCGGCGGTACGGCGGGGAAGCCGCGGTCCTCCGGGTCGGCGGCGCGGCGCTCGTGCCAGCGCGCCCACTCCGTCTCCGTCCAGTCGGCGGCGAAGAGGGGGCCCGGGCCGGTGCGCTCGGCGGGCAGCAGGTCGCCGATGCGGAAGCTGAGGGACATGGCGCGGCGCCGGGTCGCCTGGTGGACGAAGCGGATGCCGTCCCGGTCGGCGACCGCCATGGACACCGACTCGTCCAGCTCGTCGGCGAGGGCGTCGGCGCGGGCGCCCAGCAGGCCAGGGAGGCGGATCGCGGCCAGGTAGGCGTTGCCGAGCTCCATCAGACGCGGGGCGAGGGCGGCGTCGCGGCCGTCGAGGCGGACGTACCCCATGCGCGCGAGGGTGGCGGTGACCCGGTCGACGGTGGCGCGGGCGAGGCCGGTGGCGCGTTCCAGTTCGCTCAGGCTCAGCGTCCCGGCGGCGTCGGTGAGCGCGCGGAGGACGGCGATGCCGCGCATCAGCGGGGCGACCGCCTCGGGCGGTGGGTCCGTGGGGCTGGTGGAAGGCATCGGCTCTCCGTCGCTCAGGTCGAGGCGGGCGTTGACAGCGTCGGGCACCGGGCGCACACTCACCCCACCCAATATCGTGAAGTTTACTTCACTGGACGAACAGGAGAGCGCATGCACACCACCGTCGGGATCATCGGCGGCGGCCCGGCCGGACTGCTGCTCGCCCGGCTGCTCCACCGCGCGGGGGTCGACAGCGTCGTCCTGGAGAGCCGTGACCGTTCCTATGTCGAACGGCGCCAGCGTGCGGGCATCCTGGAGCAGGCGACCGTCGACGTCCTGCGGGACGTCGGCGCCGGCGCCCGCCTCGACCGTGAAGGCCTGGTTCACGACGGCATCGAACTGCGCTTCGACGGGCGCGCGCACCGCGTGGACTTCCCGTCCCTCACCGGCGGGCGCAGAGTGACGGTGTACGCCCAGACCGAGGTCGTCAAGGACCTGATCGCCCTCCAGCTCGCCGACGGTGGGCCCCTGCTCTTCGGCGCCGAGGTCCACGCCATCGAGGGCGCCGACACCGACCGGCCCCGCGTCCGCTACACCCACGAGGGCCGGGAACAGACCCTGACCTGCGACTATGTCATCGGCTGCGACGGCTTCCACGGCATCGCGCGCAGCGCCGTACCGGAAGGGGTGCGGGCGACGTACGAGCGGACCTACCCGTACTCCTGGCTCGGCATCCTCGCTGAAGCGCCGCCCGTGTACGACGAGTTGATCTACGCCCACTCCGAGCGGGGCTTCGCCCTCGCCAGCATGCGCACGCCCACCGTCAGCCGCCTCTACCTCCAGGTGCCGAACGGCACGGACCCCGCCGACTGGCCCGACGAGCGTGTCTGGGACGAGCTGGACGCCCGCTTCGCGCTCGACGCCGAGCCCGACTGGCGGCTCAAGCGCGGCCCGGTCACCCAGAAGTCCGTGCTGCCGATGCGCAGTTGGGTCACCGAACCGATGCGCCACGGCCGGCTCTTCCTCGCCGGGGACGCCGCGCACATCGTGCCGCCCACCGGCGCCAAGGGCCTCAACCTCGCCGTCGCCGACGTGGTGGTGCTCGCCCGCGCCCTGGCGCACCGGCACACCACGGGCTCGGAGGAGCTGTTGGAGGCGTACTCCGACACCTGCCTGCGCCGGGTGTGGCGGGCCGAGCACTTCTCGTACTTCATGACGACCACCCTGCACACCGACCCGGACCAGTCGCCGTTCGACACCCGCCTCCAGCTCTCCCAGCTCGACCGGATCGCCACCTCGCCGCACGCCGCCGCCGAACTGGCGTCCAACTACACCGGCTTGCCGATGGGCTGAGCCGTCCCGCGCGACGCCCGCGCGGCGAGCGGTACGCACGCGATGGCGGCCGCGCCCAGCAGCCCGGCCAGCGCGAAGGCGGTGAACCCCCAGCTGTCGTGGCCGCTCGCCGCGAGCACCCCGCCCAGCCACGGGCCGAACACCGCGCCCGTCCGGCCCACCCCGGCGACCCAGCCGAGGCCGGCGGCGCGCTCGCTGTCGCGGTAGAGGGTGTTGGTGGCCGCGTACACCATGACCTGCGCGCTGAACAGCACCACACCGGTGCACGCCACCACCACGTACGTCCAGCCGAGCGGCAGCTGCGACCTCAGCAGCAGCGCCCCCGCCGCGGTGAGCACGAACCAGATGGCCGAGACGCGCACCGGGCCGAACCGGTCGGCGGTGCGCCCGGCGATGAGCAGGCCGACGATGCCGCCCGCGTTGATGACCAGCAGGAAGCTGACAGAGGAGCCGAGGTCGTAGCCGTTGGCGCGCATCATCTGCGGCAGCCAGGTGGACACCCCGTACACCAGCAGCAGTCCGGAGAAGGAGGCCAGCCACAGCAGCGGCGTCGCCCAGCGCGCACCGGGCGCGAACAGCCCGCGCACCGCGTCCAGCCTGCCCCTCGCCCCGGCGGCCGGGGCCTCGACGGGTGTGGGCCGCGGCAGCCCGTACCGGTCGGCGACCGCGTCCGCCCGCTCCGGCTCGCCGCGCGCGAGCAGCACGCCCGGCGACTCGGGCAGCAGCTTCAGCAGCAGCGGTACGGCGACGACGGCCGGCAGCGCCCCGGCCCAGAACACCCAGCGCCACCCGGCACTCGGCGCCACCGTCAGCCCGAGGCCCGTCGCGGCCATGCCGCCCGCGTGGTACGAGGTCATCAGCAGCCCTGTGGTCAGCGCGACCCGGCGCGGCGGGGCGAACTCCATCACCATGGCCAGGCACAGCGGCATCAGCCCGCCGAGCCCGAGGCCCGCGACGAACCGCCCGGCCCCGAAGAACGCCGGACTCCCGGCCATCGCGCACAGCGCCGAGCCGAACGAGAACAGGGTGACGCTGGCGACCAGCAGCGGCCGGCGGCCCAGCCAGTCCGTGACGTTCCCGGCGGCGAGTGCCCCGATGAGCATGCCGAACGTCGTCCAGCTGCCGATCGTGCCCGCGCTCGCGGGTGTCAGCCCGAGCCCCGGGTCGTCGAGCATGTGCGGCATGACGGCGCCGTAGATGTTGACGTCCATCCCGTCGAAGAAGACGGCCATCCAGCACAGCGCCAGGACCGGGAAGACCGTGCGGAAGGTGTGCGGCGATGACGTCATCAGCAGCCCCTGGGAAGCGGTGTGTTCGCGTAGTGAAACTCTGTTCACCTTCTGGGTCCGACGAGTGTCGGGGCGGGAGGGACGGCTGTCAACAAGGGGGAGTCCGGGCGGCAGTGGCCAATACGGGTGACGTAACCAGCGCCGTACGGGCGCAAAGCGCGCGGCGCCGACGCCACAACGCATAGCGTTTCGGAGGGCGGTAAGGGGGTACTTTGCCGCGCGTCCTGCCCGTGCGTGTGCGTTGACGAGGATTCGTATGGTGACAACGACGGAGCCGGTCACTCCGGTACCGGTGGCGGGACGCGGTCGCGGCCGTGTCGTGGTGGACTGGCTGACCACGACGGATCACAAGAAGATCGGCAACCTGTATCTGGTCACGTCGTTCGGTTTCTTCCTCTTCGCCGGCGCGCTCGCTCTGCTGATGCGCGCCGAACTCGCCCGTCCCGGCCTCCAGTTGATTTCCAACGAACAGTACAACCAGGCATTCACGCTGCACGGGATCGTGATGCTGCTGCTGTTCGCCACGCCCACCTTCGCCGGATTCGCCAATGCCGTCATGCCGTTGCAGATCGGCTCGCCGGACGTCGCGTTCCCGCGGCTCAACATGTTCTCGTACTGGCTGTTCCTCTTCGGCGGCCTCATGGTCGTCGGCAGCCTGCTGACGCCCAACGGAACCGCCGACTTCGGCTGGACGGCCTACGCGCCGCTCAACCGGCTGGAACGCACCCCGAGTATCGGCGCCGACCTCTGGATCATGGGGCTCGTCCTCTCCGGATTCGGCACGATCCTCGGCGCGGTCAACTTCATCACCACCATCATCGGCATGCGCGCACCCGGTATGACGATGTTCCGCATGCCCATCTTCACCTGGAACGTCCTGCTGACCTCGGTCCTCGTGCTGATGGCCTTCCCGGTGCTCGCCGCCGCGCTCCTGTGCCTGGAGTCCGACCGCCAGTTCGGCTCCCACGTCTTCGCCCCCCAGAACGGCGGAGCGCTGCTGTGGCAGCACCTGTTCTGGTTCTTCGGCCATCCCGAGGTGTACATCCTGGCGCTGCCGTTCTTCGGTGTGGTGACCGAAGTCCTCCCCGTCTTCTCCCGTAAACCGCTCTTCGGCTACATCGGGCTGATCGGCGCCACCATCGCCATCACCGGCCTGTCGGTGGTGGTGTGGGCGCACCACATGTTCGCCACCGGAGCGGTGCTCCTGCCGTTCTTCTCCTTCCTGAGCTTCCTCATCGCCGTGCCGACCGGCGTGAAGTTCTTCAACTGGATCGGTACGTTGTGGAAGGCGTCCATCACGTTCGAGACACCGATGCTGTGGGCCATCGGATTCCTCGTCACCTTCCTCTTCGGCGGCCTGACCGGCGTCATCCTCGCGTCGCCCCCGATGGACTTCCACGTCACCGACTCGTATTTCGTCATCGGCCACTTCCACTACGTGCTCTTCGGCACCATCGTCTTCGCGATGTTCGCCGGATTCCACTTCTGGTGGCCCAAGATGACCGGCAAAATGCTCGACGAACGCCTGGGGAGGATCCATTTCTGGACGCTGCTCGTCGGCTTCCACCTGACGTTCCTCGTCCACCACTGGCTGGGCGCCGAAGGCATGCCCCGCCGGTACGCCGACTACCTCGCCGCCGACGGCTTCACCGCGCTCAACACCCTGTCGTCGATGGGCTCCTTCCTGCTCGGACTGTCGACCCTGCCGTTCCTCTACAACGTCTGGAAGACCGCCAGGCACGGCAAGCGCGTCGAGGTCGACGACCCCTGGGGGTACGGCCGCTCCCTGGAGTGGGCGACCTCCTGCCCGCCGCCGCGCCACAACTTCACGACGCTGCCCCGCATCCGCTCGGAATCGCCCGCCTTCGACCTCCACCACCCGGAGATCGCCCAACTGGAGAAGGCCCAGACCGGGGGCCGCCGCGACGTCGTCGAACCCGGCCGGGGCGTGCCGTCCCCACCGGGCGAGCCGGATGAGCGGGGCGAGGGCCACGGCTGACGGGCGACGCCTGTCGGTCCCACGCCTGTCGGGCACACCCCTGACGGTGCCCGGCCGAGCCTGGTCCGCCCGCGCGTCGCCCGCCCGCGCCTGGCGGTGCCCGGCCGCGCGTTGCCCAGCCGCGCGTCAGCCGCCGTGCGCGGCGCTCAGGGTCCGGATCACCTCGTCGTCGGTGAGCTGCGCGAAGTCGTCGTACCACTGCCCGACCGCCTCGAAGTGCGGAGGCTGGTACACGTACACGATCTCGTCCGCCTCCCCGCGCAGCGCCTCCGTCGCCTGACGGGAACACACCGGCACGGCCAGCAGCAGGTGGGCGGGGCCGGCGGCGCGTACGGCGCGCAGCGCGGCACGCGCGGTGACACCGGTGGCCAGCCCGTCGTCGACGACCACGACGGTACGCCCGCGCAGCTCCGGCGCCGGCCGGCCGCCGCGGTACAGCTCCTCCCGGCGGCGCACCTCGGCCTGCTCGGCGTCGACCTGGACGCTCAGCCGCTCGGGCGTCAGGTCGAGCACCGTCAGCGCCCGCTCGTCGAAGATGGGCGGCTGGTCCCCGACGACGGCTCCGATGCCGACCTCCGGGTTGTACGGCGCGCCGATCTTGCGGACGACGAGAACGTCCAGGGGCGCGTGCAACGCCCCCGCGATCTCGTCGGCCACCGGCACGCCGCCACGCGGCAGCGCCAGCACGACGGGGTCGTCCAGCCGGCCCTGCCGCTGCCGCTCGACAAGCCGGGCGGCCAGTTCACGACCGGCCTCCCTGCGGTCCTGGAAACGCATCGTGCTGCCTCGCTTCCGTCGCGTGCACCCTGCCTGCTCGGCCTGCTCAGCCTGGCGAGTACCCCGCCCGCACGGGTTGTTTCGTGGGTCCCCGGGCCGGGCACTCGCGGCCTGTTCGGGCAGATCGGAAAGATCGGAACACCAGGGAGCACCGGGGAGCGCTTATGAAGGCCGTGGTGTGGCACGCCATCGGCGACGTACGACTGGACGACGTACCGGAGCCGAAGATCCAGGACCCGTACGACGCGATCGTACGGATCACCTCGTCCGCCATCTGCGGGACGGACCTGCACTTCATCCGCGGCACGATGCCCGGCATGCGCGAGGGCCGGGTGCTCGGCCACGAGGCGGTCGGCATCGTCGAGGAGACCGGCAGCGGCGTACGCGACTTCCGGGCCGGCGACCGGGTCGTCGTGCCCTCCACCGTGGCCTGCGGAACGTGCAGCTACTGCCGCGCCGGCTACTACGCGCAGTGCGACAACGCCAACCCGGGCGGGCCGCGCGCGGGTACCGTCTTCTTCGGCGGCCCCGAGGCGGCGGGCGGCCTGGACGGCCTCCAGGCCGAGTACGCACGCGTGCCCTACGCGCACGTCGGCCTGGTGCCGCTGCCGGACACCGTCGACGACGCCCAGGCGATCCTGCTGTCCGACATCTACCCCACCGCCTGGTTCGGTGCGGAGCTCGCCGAGGTCGGCCCCGGTGACACCGTCGCGGTCGTCGGGGCCGGGCCGGTGGGCCAGGCGGCCGTGGCCTGCGCGCGCCTCCAGGGCGCGGGACGGGTCATCGTCGTCGACGGTGTCGCCGACCGCCTGGAGCTGGCCCGGCGCCAGCACGCCGAGCCGGTCGACTTCAACGCCGAGGACCCGGTCGAGGCGGTACGGGACCTGACCGGCGGCATCGGCGTGGACCGGGTGATCGACGCGGTCGGCGTGGACGCGCAACGGCCCTCGCGCGGCCCGGCCGCCGAGGCGCTGCGCGAGCGGGCGGAGGAGTTCGACCACGAGCGCGACGAGGCGGCACCCGAGGCGCACCCGCGGGGCGACACCTGGGTGCCCGGCGACGCGCCCTCGCTGGCGGCGCGCTGGTCGGTGCGGATGGCCGCGAAGGCGGGCACCGTCGGAACGGTCGGCGTCTACCCGCCGCAGGTGCGGCACTATCCGTTCGGCGAGGCGTTCATGAAGAACCTGACGCTGAAGACGGGCAACTGCAACCACCGCCGCTACCTGCCCCACCTGGTGTCCCTGGTCGCCTCCGGGACCCTTGACCCCACCCCGCTGATCACCCGCTGGGCCGGCGTGGACGACGCCATCGAGGCGTACCGGTCCTTCGACCGCAGGGAGAGCGGCTGGACGAAGGTGGCCCTCGGCATGAGCGAGCGCGGTTCCGTCGCCCCGGGCCTCGGCGAGGCGGCCGGCACCGGAGCGGCCACCACGGCGGGCAGCACCGGCGACGAGGTCCAGGACTGACCGGCGTACCAGGGAAGGTGCTTCATGGAGCGGGAGACCCACACAGAGCAGGACACCCACGGAACCCAGGCGTACCGGCGCGCCGCCGACTACGTCGCCGCCACCCTGATCTTCCTCCGGGACAACGTCCTGCTCCGTGAGCCGCTGCGCCGCGAGCACCTCAAGCCGAGGCTGCTCGGCCACTGGGGCTCGTGCCCCGGCATCACCATGGTGTACGCGGCGCTCAACACCCTCATCAAGGAGCGCGGCACCGACGTGCTCCTGGTCACCGGCCCCGGCCACGGCGCCCCCGCCAACCACGCGAACCTGTGGCTGGAGGGCACCCACGAGCACCACGACCCCGCCCTGGCGCGCACCGAGAGCGGGCTGACCGAACTCGCCCGCCGCTACTGCGCGCCCGACGGCTTTCCCAGCCACCTCTCGCCGGCCGTCCCCGGCACCATCCACGAGGGCGGCGAACTCGGCTACGCGCTGGCGACCGCCTTCGGCGCCGCGTTCGACGCCCCCGACCGGCTGGTGGCCTGCATCGTCGGGGACGGCGAGGCCGAGACGGGCCCGACCGCCGGCGCATGGCACTCCACCAAGTTCCTCGACCCCGTCACCGGCGGCGCGGTGCTGCCGGTGCTCCACCTGAACGGCTACAAGATCTCCTCGCCGACGCTGTTCGCCACCATGACGGACGACGAGCTGACGGCGCTGTTCCGCGGCTACGGCTGGGACCCCAGGATCGTCGACGCGACCACCGACCCGGACAGGGTGGTGGACGCGGTGCGCGACGCCCACACGGCGATCACCGGCATCCAGCGCCGCGCCCGCGACGACGGCGCTCCGCCCGAGCGGCCGGCCTGGCCGATGCTGGTGCTGCGCAGCCTCAAGGGACAGGGCGCCCCGTACGAGGTGGGCGGCCGCCGCATCGAGGGCACCTTCCACGCCCACCAGGTCCCGCTGGCCGGGGTCCACGAGGACGACGAGCAGTTCAAGGCCCTGGAGGCGTGGCTGCGGTCCTACCGGCCGGACGAGCTGTTCGACGCGGACGGCCGCCCCCGCCCGCACGTCCTGGCCGCCTGCCCCGAGGGCCGGCGGCGCATCGGCATGAACGCCGCCGGTGACGGGGGCCGCCTGCGCCGCCCGCTGGACCTGCCGCCGCTCGAACCGTACGCCGTCGACGTCGGCGCGGGCCCCGGCACGGCGTCCGCGAGCCCGAACCGCGTACTGGCCGCCTGGCTGACGGAGATCATGCACCGGACGGAGGCCGGCCGGGACTTCCGGATCATGTCGCCGGACGAACTCGCCTCCAACAAGCTCGACAGCGTCCTCGGCGCCACCGGCCGCGCCTACGCCTGGCCGGTGGACGAGTACGCCGAGGACCTGGCCCGCGACGGGCGCGTCATGGAGGTGCTGTCCGAGCACAACTGCCAGGGCTGGCTCCAGGGGTACCTCCAGACCGGCCGCCACGGCCTGTTCCCGACGTACGAGGCGTTCGCTTCCGTCGTCGACAGCATGCTCAACCAGTACGCCAAGTGGCTGAAGATGTCCGACGAGGTGCCGTGGCGCACGCCCGTCAGCAGCCTGACGTACCTGCTGACCAGCGAAGGGTGGCGCCAGGAACACAACGGCTACAGCCACCAGGGCCCCGGCTTCATCAACAACCTGCTCACCAAGAAGAGCACCGTGACCGGCGTCCACCTGCCGCCCGACGCCAACACCCTCCTCGTCACCATGGAGCGGCTGCTCGCCGACACCGGCAGGATCAACCTGGTCGTCGCCGGCAAGCACACCGCCGCCCAGTGGCTCGGCCTGGAAGACGCCCGCCGGCACTGCGAGGCGGGCGCCTCCACCTGGCGCTGGGCGTCCACGAACGACGGCGAGGACCCGAAGCTGATCCTCGCCTGCGCGGGCGGCATCCCCACCGTCGAGACGCTCGCCGCCGCCGGCCTGCTGCGCCGCGACCTGCCCGGCGTACGCCTCCGGGTCGTCAACGTCGTGGACCTGTGCGTGCTCGCCCCGCCCGACCGGCACCCGCACGGCCTGGCGGACGCCGAGTTCCGGGACCTGTTCGGCACGGACACGGACGTGGTGTTCGACTTCCACGGCTACCCGGCGGCCGTGCACCAACTGCTGCACGGGCGGCCCCACCCGGACCGCTTCCACGTCCGCGGGTACGTCGAGGAGGGCACCACCACCACGCCGTACGACCTCCTCGCGAGCAACGGGGTCTCCCGGCACGACCTCGCCATCACCGCGCTCGGCCATCTGCGCGGCCGCCCGGCCGCCACCGGGGACCTGGCCGCCTCCTACGCCCGCCACCGCGACCGGCTGCGCGCGGAGCTGCGCCGCACCGGAGTCGACCCGGCCGAGATCACCGAGTGGAAGTGGCAGCCCTGACCTACAGCCAGGAGCCGGCAGAGCCCGCCGAACCGCATTCCGGTCCGGCGGGCCCACCGCTCACGACACGCGCCTCGGTACGTCGAAGCTCGTGAACGCGCTCCGTTTCGGCAGGCGGTAGGTCTCCCGGCCGGTGATCGCGTTGAGGATCGTGGCGTTGCGTACGGCGCCGATGTCCAGGTTCGGGGCGGAGACGCCGTGGGCGTGGATCTCGGCGTTCGCCACGAAGACGCGCCCGGTGACGCCGTCGGAGAGTTCCACGGAGTGGTCCAGGCGCACGCGCGGGCGGCCCCGGCCGTCCCGGAGCAGCAGGTCGTCGACCGGCGCCAGGAAGGCGGGCGTCCGGTTGCGGTAGCCCGTCGCCGCCACGACCAGGTCGGTGGTGTGCTCGAAGCTCTCGCCGGTGTCACGGTGCCGGCAGGTCAGCACCGCCCGGCCCGACGCCGCGTCGACGGCGGCCGACTCGACGGTGATGCCGAAGCGCAGCTCCACCTCCGCCAGACCGTGCTCCAACTGGCGCCGGTACAGCAGCTCATGGACCTCCTCCAGCGTGTCGGTGGAGATGCCCTTGTAGAACTGCCACTGCTCCTTGACCAGCCGGTCCCGCACGTCCTCGGGCAGGGAGTGGAAGTACTGCATGTACGCCGGGGTCGTCAGCTCCAGGTTCAACTTGGTGTAGTCGAGCGGAGCGAACGACGAGGTGCGGGTCAGCCAGCTCACCGCCGGGCCGCCCTCGACGTTCCGCCCGAGCAGGTCCACCGCGACCTCGGCGCCCGACTGGCCGGAGCCGACGACCGTGACCTTCCCGGCGGCCGCCACGTCGTCCGCCCGGTACAGGTAGTCGGAGGTGTGCAGCAGCTTGTCCGCCGGGAGCCCCGCGAGGGCCTCCGGCACGTACGGCGCGGTGCCGATGCCCAGCACGAGGTTACGGGCCCGCATCCGCAGCCGGGTGCCGTCGCCGCGTACGGCGTCCACGGTGAAGCGCTCGCCGGCCGCGTCCCACCGGACCTCCTCCGCCCGGTGCGAGAAGCGCACCGAGGGCAGTTTGGCCGCCGCCCAGCGCAGGTAGTCCTCGTACTCGCGGCGCGAGGGGAAGAAGTTCTCCCGCACGGTGAACGTGTAGAGCCGGTCCATGTCGTGCAGGTACGCCAGGAACGACAGGGGGTGCCAGGGGGCCACCAGGGTCACCAGGTCGGCGAGGAAGTTCACCTGCATCGAGGCGTCGCCGAACATCATGCCCCGGTGCCAGGTCAGTTCCGGCTGCTCCTCCAGCACGACCAGGTCGACGTCGTCCACGGTGGAGGCCAGCGCGGCCAGGCCCAGGTTGAAGGGGCCGCAGCCGATGGCCACCACGTCGTGTTCGGTGGTGAGGATGGTGTCGGTCATCGGGGCATGTCCTCCTCCGCGCGCGGATGGATCATCAGGGCGGCGGTCTTGTCGGGGAAGGTGACCTTTCCGGCGGGCCGGAAGCCCGCCGCCTCGAACGCCTTCAGGGAGGGAGCGTTGGTCACGTCCGGCTCGGCGACCACCCGGGTGCACTCCGGGTCGGCGGCCAGCAGGCCCTCCGCGAGGGCCCGCAGCAGGGCCCGGCCCAGCCCCTGCCCGGTGCGGCCCACCTCGCCGATGGCGATGTGGACGCCCAGGTCGTGGGGGAGTTCGGGGTAGTGACCGGCGAGGCGGTCCCGGACCACCCGGTACACCTCGATGTACGCCAGCGGCCGGCCGTCCAGGTCGACCAGCACCGGCAGGATCGCGTCGCCCGCGAGGTGGCCGGCGATCTCCTCGTACCAGCGCTCGCGCGGCCACGCCTGGTGCCAGAAGGCGTCGATGTGCGGCGACTGCATCCAGCCGTGCACCAGGTCCAGGTCGGCGCCCTCGGCCCGCGCGACCCGCGCCGACCAGGGGCCGCTCAGGAGCGGGAGCGGCGGGCCGGGGACGGCCGCCCCCGGGGCGTGCTGTGCCGGTGTCATGCCGCTGCCTCCTGGAGGGGGTTGGGGGCGTCGAGGTAGACGGACTGGGCGTCCAGCGGCGCGAGGACCTCGTCGATGCCGTGCAGCCGGGTCAGCAGGTTGCCCTTGCACGGCAGGGTGTCCGCCTCCAGCCAGCGGCGCGCCAGCCGGTCGCCGTCCGGCCCGGCCTCGGCGAGCGCGGGCAGCGCGGCCCGCAGCCGGCCGGCGAGGACGGCGAGCAGGTCCCGCTCGTCCGCGAGGCCGTCGACGGCGAGGCAGCCGATGACCGACAGGGCCTGGTTGCGCAGCAGGTAGTACGACAGCCGGTCGTCGACCAGGGCGTCGTCGACCACGGCGAGAGTGGAGGAGTCGGCGCCGAGCCGCTTCAGCAGCCCGGGCAGGTACGACGTGGCCAGGTAGTAGCCCTGGTTGTCGCGGAAGGTGGATCCGGTGACCCGACCCTGGGCGTCCAGCCGGACCAGGGTGTTCTGCTGGTGCGCCTCCAGGCCGATGCCGGTCGCGGCGTACAGGTGCAGCATCGGCACCAGTACCCGGTCGGTGTAGTCGGCCGTCCACTGCTCGGCCGCGCCGGGGCCGAGCGCGGCGACCAGTTCACCGAGCGCGCTGCGGCCGAGGCCCGGGCGCGGCGCGACCAGGCCGACCAGGCAGCGCAGGTCGGCGATGCCGTCGGGGACTTCGCGCACGGCGACGTCGAGGCCGGTCACGTCCGGGCCCTGGGGGCGGCCCGGTTCGTCCACCGCGAGCCAGGCGGGGTCGCGGGTGATGGCGAACCCGGGGTGGGCGAGGAACGTGGCGTCGGCGTACCCGGCGTCGAGGAGCCGGTTGATCTCCAGGCCCCGGCGCAGCTCGGTGCGGGTCGACTCGCGGCGGGAGTTGGTCAGCCGCAGCCCGAGGGACAGTTTCAGCATCACGTCGGCGTCCGGCCGGTACACGGTCCGCACGCTGGACGTGGGCCACCACTCGGGGCCCAGCTCACCGAGCGGCGTGAGCGCGCCGGAGGCGACCAGGTCCTTGATACGGGGGCGGTGCAGCAGGTCCCGCGCCTGCCAGGGGTGCGCGGGCACCAGCACCCGCCCGTCGTCCAGGCGCCGTCCGGCCAGGTCGGCGAGGAGCGCCACGGTGTCCCGGCCGGCCAGGGAAGGGGCGCCCTCGACGGCGTCGTGCGACACCACCGACTCGTCGGCGGCGAACCAGTGCAGCCGGAAGGAGCCGCGCAGCTCGGGCGAGAACGCGGCGGCGTCATGGTCCGAGATGCCGTCCCGGCTCTTAGGCGCGGGATGGTTCAAGTGGCCGAGCAGCAGCGCCTGTTCGGCGTCGAGGAAGCCGTCCACCTCCGGGGGCGGCTGCGGATGGGCGCGGCGGTCGGCGATGAAGGTCGCGACCCGGCGTACGGATTCGGCCGTACGCTCCACCAGGTCTGCGACCTCCCCGGCCGGCACCCCGCCGGGGCGGCTGCCGCCGCGTACCGCCGCCTCGGTGGACAGCAGCGCGACCGCCGTCACCGGGTCGGCGACCGGGCCGAGCGGGCCGCCGGGGCCCTCCAGGCGGGCGGGGGCGAACCGGTGCCAGCCGGTGGGGGAGCAGTGGGTGACCTCGGTGACGAGGGTGAGCCCGGCGGTGGGCAGCTCGACCCGGAGCGGGCCGGGCGTGACGGGCGTGCCGGTCTCGCGCAGCCAGCAGCGCAACAGGGCCTCGATGTGGGCGTGTTCGGCGGCGCCCCGGGCGTCGAGTTGGTGCAGGGGATCGGTCTGGGTGGTGGTTGCCGCCGTGGTGGTGATGCTCATGCGGCGCCCTCCTCGAGGAGTCGTTCACAGGTGCGGCCGGCGTCGAGGACGGTGTCCACGAGTCCGTCGATGTCGTCGGTGGTGGCGGTGGGGTTGAGCAGGGTGAACTTCAGGCACACCCGCGTGCGGGAGCCCGGTCCGGCGGCCTTGACCTCCGTACGCCCGATGAGGGCGGTGCCGGACTCCAGCAGCCGTCGGCGCAGGGCGCCATTGAGGTCGTCGGAGACCTTCCGGTCCTGGGTGCGGTAGCGGAAGACCACGGTGGTCAGTTCCGCCGGGGCGACCAGCTCCAGCTCGGGTTCGGCGAGGATGCGCCGCTGGGCGTGGCGGGCGAGGTCGTGGCAGGTGTCGACCATCCGCCCCAGGCCGGTGCGGCCGTACGTCAGCAGTGTGGCGGCGGCCTTGACCGCGTCGGGGCGGCGGGTGGTCTGGAGGCTGCGGCCGAGCAGTCCGTCGTACCCGGCCTCGGCGTCGTCGACCGGGTTGAGGTAGGCGACCTCGCGGTCCAGGGAGGCGAACGCGGTGGTGTCGGAGACCAGCAGCACACTGGTCGCGGCGGGCTGCCAGCCGATCTTGTGCAGGTCGAGCGTGACCGAGTCGGCCAGCTCCAGGCCCGCCAGCCGGCCGGCCAGCCGCTCGGAGAACAGCGCGCCGAACCCGTACGCCGCGTCCACGTGCATCCACATGCCGTGCCCGGCGGCGATCTCGGCGATCTCGGGGAGCGGGTCGATGGAGCCGAAGTCCGTCGTTCCGGCGGTGGCGACCACCGCGATCGGTGTCCGGTCCGGGCCGAGCGTGTCCAGGAGGGCGGCCAGCGCCTCCGGCCGCATCCGGCGGCGCTCGTCGACCGGCACCGGGAACACGGCGGCCTCGCCGAGCCCGAGCGCGGCACACGCCCGGTGGGTGGAGAAGTGGGCCAGCTCCGAGCAGAACACCACCGGGCCGGGCAGCGCCCCGACGCCCTGCTCGCGGGCGTTGATGCCACGCCGAGCGGCGGCGGCGTCCCGGGCCAGCAGCAGGCCCATCAGGTTGGACAGGGACCCGCCGGGGGTGAGGACGCCGTCGGCGCGCTCCCCGAGGCCGGCCAGCCGGATCAGTACGCCGATGAGCCAGCGTTCGACCGCGAGGGCGGAGGCACCGGAGTCGTAGGTGTCGAGCGAGGCGTTGCCGGCGCTCGCCAGGGTGTCGGCGGCGACGGCGACCGCCAGCGACGGCGGTTGCAGGTGGGCGGCCGCCCGCGGGTGGGACAGGTCGATGCCGTGCTCGGTCAGTACGGTGGCCAGCAGCTGGAGCGCGGCCTTGGAGCCGAGCCCCTCGGTGGGGAGGTCGGCCGGGCCCAGCGCCCGGGAGGCGGCGGCGAGGACCTCGGCGGGGGTGCCCGCCGGGATCGGCCCGTCCGGGCGGCGGGCGGTGGACGCGGCGTCGATGGCCTCGGCGAGCGTGGCGAGGACCTCGGCGAGCCCGTCGTGGGACCCGGCGAGCACGGACGGCGGGAAGGGGGACAGCGGGGGTCGGGTTTCGGTCAGCGGTGTCACGCCCTGCCTCCTCAGTGCTCGGCCAGCGGGTTGGGGTGCGTGCCGTTCGGGTACAGCGCGTGGCGCAGCGCCCGGTCGGTGTACCGGGTGACCACGATCCGGTCCCGGTTGAGGCCGTAGCGGGGGATCTCGGGGGTGAGCAGGTCGTACTCGGCGAACCGCTCGGTCAGTTCGGGGAACCGCTGCTGGAAGTCCAGGATCGTCTGCCGCACCAGGCGCCAGAACGTCTTCTCCGGTACGCCGAGCTGGTCGGCGCAGAGCGGCGCCAGGTACCGGAAGTGGCCGACGAACACCTGGTCGACGACGTGCTGCTTGATGATGGAGGGGTGCTTGCGGGGCAGCACGTGGTCGTGTCCGTCCGGCTCGGGGCCGCGCTCGGGCACGTCGGTGAACGACACGCACACGTCGTCCACGAAGTCCTTCAGGTACAGGCGCGTCGGTACGTCGTTCTCGTCGTACCCGATCAGGGTGTTCTGCCCGTGCGGGTTGAAGGTGACGCCGTACCGGTACAGCACGTGCATGATCGGCACGAGGAGGGTGCCGAAAAGGCGCCGCAGCCACTCCTGCGGGTCGAGCCCGGAGGCGCGGACCAGCTCGGCGACGAACGCGTCACCGGCGTGGTCGACGTGGAGGAGGGAGGCGAAGGTGCGCACCCGCTCGCCCTGGTCCTTGCGCGCCGTCACCGAGTCGCGCCAGATGCAGCCCAGCGTCTCCAGGTGCTGGTAGGGCGCGTCTTCCAGCGTGGTGAGGTAGGGGTGCCGGACGGTGACCGAGGCGACCTCGCCGAGGAACACGGTGCGGCACTCCTCGGTCAGGAACGCGTCGCGCTCCACGAGCCCGCGCAGCCACTGGGTGACGACGGGCGCGCCCATGGTGCAGTGCGGCGGGATTCCGCGCCAGACCAGGGTGTTGAGGATTTTCAGTGGCAGTTTGACGTCGTACCGCTCGGGGCTGGTGACGTTGGCCATCGTGCGGATGGACTGGCCCGGCAGGTACGCGTCCGGGCTCTCGCCCAGCGGGATGATGCGGCGCTGCGCCACATCGGCGGCGTGCAGGATCTGGACGGCGTGGTCCCACTGCCAGGGGTGCACGGGCATCCAGACATAGCCCTCGGGGCCGACTCCGGCCTCCTGGAGGACGGCGGTGAACCGGGAGCGGGTCTCGTCGTCCAACTCCCGGGCGTGGATGTCGTTTTCGGACAGCTCCGAGGTGCCGCGGAACTCGGCCAGGCCCCGGTGGACGGCCACCCACTGGAGTGCCAGCGGCTGGGCGGACTCGGGGGCGTACTGGCGTACGTCGGTGGCGGAGAAGCCGATGCGGCCCTTGTTGGCCACGAGGAGGTTGTGCCCGGTCATGCGGCACTCCAGCTCGGTGTGGCCCAGGGCGCGCATCTCGGCCACCGTCTCGCCGCCGTGGGTGATGCGGGCGGCGTCGACGGCGAGGGTGGCGGACAGTTCGGTGAAGTAGGTGGCGATGGTCGACGGGTCGCTGCCGATCGTCGAGGCGGCTTCCAAGAGGAACTGCTGGGCGTCCCAGGCGGGTTGGGCGATGGAGTTGCCGAGCATGCTGGTGGCGGTGCGGGTGATCGACCCCGGGTCGACCCGTAGCCAGCCGAACGCGCCGGGCGTGGCGCTGAAGGCGTACGTGGTGCCGCTGTCGAGGTCGATGCGGTAACCGCCGTCACTGGTCTCGACCGCCTTGAGCATGTCCTCGAAGCACCACTCGCCTATCGCTTTGGCGAGAAGTCGTCGGTTGGCCTCCCGCCAGGCTGCGGGGGCCACGTCGGGCAGCGCGGGCACGGGATGGTCGGCGGGGGTGGGCATCAGGCAGCTCCGATGTATGTCCGGATCAGTGCGCTCGAACACCTGGACGTTCGAGCGGAGTTAGATTAGGTTAGGCTTACCTAATGGGCAAGGTCAACTTTCGGCCACGGGGCCGGAGTTGCTGCCTGATGGCCAGTCAGCTCCAGTGCCCGGATTGGCCGCCCCGCACTTCTCCTGGAGGTGATCAGCGGTGCCTTCCCGCCGTCCTGCCCCGCGATGCACTCCGCGATGGACTTTCGCCCTGGTCAGCGCCGGTGGCGTGATGATGACCCTGGACGTCACCGTCGTGAACGTCGCCCTGTCCGACATCGCCCGGGATCTGGAGGCGGGGCTGGGCAGGGTGCAGTGGACCGTGTCGGCGTACTCGCTGGCGTTCGGGGCACTGCTGCTCACGGCCGGCGCCCTCTCCGACCGAATAGGCCGCCGCGCCGTGTTCACCGCCGGCATGGCGCTGTTCACCCTCGCCTCGGCCGCCTGCGGCCTGGCACCGGACGCCGGCACCCTCATCGCCGCCCGCGCCGCCCAAGGACTGGGCGGCGCCATGGTGTTCGCGCCCACCCTCGCGCTGATAGCCGCCGCGTACGAAGGGGTCCGCCGCCAGGCCGCCATAGCCGCCTTCGCCGCCATCGCCTCAGCGGCCGGCGCGCTCGGCCCGATCGTCGGAGGGCTGTTCGTCCAGGTACTCGGGTGGCGGTGGATCTTCCTGGTCAATGTGCCCATCGGCATCCTCGTCGTGGCCGGTGCCCTCAGCCGCATGCCCGAGTCGATGGCGGCGCGGGACACCCGGCGCCGGATGGACCTGCTGGGTGCGGCGCTCGGCGTCGGCGCGCTCCTGGCGCTGCACTACCCGCTGGTCACGGGCCCCGAAGTCGGCTGGGCGGCGCCGGAGGTGCTGGTCTCGGCGGTCGCCGGCGTCGTACTCGCCGTGGCACTCGTGGCCAGCCAGAGCCGTGGCGACGGCCTGATCGACATGACGCTGCTGCGGATCCGGGCGTTCTCCGGCGCCGCCGTGCTGGGCTTCCTCGCCCGGCTGTCCAGCCTCGGCGTACTCGCCTTCGTCACGCTGTGGCTGCAGAGCACCCACGCGTACTCCCCGCTGGAGGTCGGCCTCCAGCTGCTGCCGCTGACGGGCAGTCTGCTGATCGCCGGGCTGTTCGTCGCCCGGCTGCAGAAGGTGTTCCCGCCGGACGTGCTGGTCGCCGGGGGGTTCGCGGCCCAGGGGCTCGGGCTGCTCGGGCTGGCAGCCGCCGGTTCGGGCAGCGGGCAGGCCGTCACGGTCGTCGCGCTGGTGCTGCTCGGTGTCGGAGGGGCCGTCATCTTCCCGCCCCTGATGGGCGTCGCCGTGGGCGCCGCGCCCGCCGACCGGGCCGGGATGGCCTCCGGGCTGACCAACGCCTGCTACCCGCTCGGCACGGCGACCGGCGTCGCCGCCTTCGGAGCGGTGTTCTCCGCCCGCTTGAGCGATGGTCTGGGCAGCGGGGTGGCCGCCGGCCCGGCGCGCGAGGCCGTCGAGACCGGCCGGTTCGAGCTCCTCGACCCCGCGCTCCAGCCGCTCGCCCGCACCGCCTTCTCGGGTGCCTTCACCGCCGTGTGCCTGGCCTCCGCGCTCGTGTGCCTGCTCGGCGTGCTGGCCGCACGCACGCTCAGGCCCGAGGCGGAGGCCATCGGCGGCACCGCCGAGCGGCGCGCCCGGTCCCGTGTCGCTCAGACCTCCTGAGCACCGGCGGTCACAGCCGCCGCAGCAGCCACACCAGGTACGGAGCCCCGACCAGGGCGGTGACGATGCCCACCGGGATCTCGGTCGGGGCCAGCAGCCAGCGGCCCAGCGCGTCCGATGACACCACCAGCACCGCACCGAGGACGGCCGCCATCGGCACCATCCGGGCCGTGTTGTTGCCGACGATCCGCCGGGCCAGGTGCGGCGCGACCAGTCCGACGAAGCCGACCGCGCCCACCGCCGCCGCCGTACCCGCCGCCAGCACCGCGCCCGCGCCGAGGACCAGGAGCCGGGCACGGCCCAGCTCCAGCCCGAGGGCGCGGGGCAGTTCGTCGCCGAGCGAGAGCAGGTTCACCGGCCGCGCGGCGACCACCAGGCCGACCGCGACCAGGGCGGGCAGGGCGAGCCAGCCCAGCGCGGAGAAGTCACGGGCGTACGTGCTGCCGGCCAGCCAGCCCAGCGCGGAGGAGATGTTCATCTGCGCGCCGACCACCATGATGTTGACCAGGGCCATCGACGTGGCGGCGGCACCCAGGCCCACCAGCACCACCCGGGTCGGATCCAGCCCGGTCCGGCCGTCCTTCCCGCTCCCGCGCGCGACCAGCACCACGAGTGCGAGCATCAGGATGCCGCCGATCCCCGCCGCGGCCGGCAGGGCCACCAGCGGCGCCGACGGGACGACGAGGATGACCGCGATCGCGCCGAGCGACGCCCCGCCGGTCACGCCCACCAGACCCGGCTCGGCCAGGGGATTGCGTACGACCGCCTGCACCGCCGCCCCGGCGACCGCCAGGCACGCCCCGGCCAGCGCCGCCACCAGGATGCGCGGCAGCCGGTAGTCCACCACCGCCTCGGTGATCTGCTCGGCCGACCCGAACAGCGACGCGACGAGCTGGCTCCAGGTGATCTCCACGTCCCCGACGCGCAGCGAGAGCACCATCGCGACGGCGAGGGCGACCAGCCCGCCGCCCAGCGCGACCGCGTACGCGGGGGCGCGCCGCTGGTCGGAGACCACGACCGCCGCCCCGGTGTCGGCGTCGCCGGTGCTCACCCGGCGGGCCAGCGCCATGAACACCGGGCCGCCGATCAGCGCCGTCACCACACCGACCGGGATCTCGGCGGGCTGCGTGGCGGACGGCGTCACGATCAGCTGCGCGGCCGCGTCGGCACCGAGGACCAGCGCGGAGGCGAGCAGCGCCGCCATCGGGATGAGCAGCGCGTGCTTGCGGATGCCCAACTGCCGCACGATGACCGGCCCGATCAGCCCGACGAAGCCGATCGGCCCGGCGAGCGACACGGCCGCGGCCGACAGCAGGACGGCGACCAGGAAGGCGGCCGGGCGGACGCGTTCCACCCGTACGCCCATGGCCTCGGCCGTCTCGTCGCCGAGCGCCAGCAGGTCCAGCGGACGCGCCAGGAACGGGGCGAGCAGCGCGCCCACGGCGACGACCGCGCCGAGGATCAGGGGCCGTTCCAGACCGGACTGCATCAGGGTGCCGTTGCCCCAGAAGAACAGCCCGCGGGTCGCCTGGACGTCGAGCATCTGCAGGAACTCGGCCGCCGACGTACCCGCCAGTGCCACGGTCGCACCGGCGAGCAGCACCCGGCCGGGTGTCATCACCCCGCTGCGGCTGAGCAGGTACACCACGCCCACCGCCACCAGCCCGCCGAGGAAGGCCGCGCCGCCGGACGGGAGCGGGCCGAGGCTGATGCCGGTGAACGCCACCAGCACCACGGCGAAGTACGCCCCGGCGTTCACGCCCAGCGTGTCGGGCGCCGCCAGGGGGTTGCGGGTCGCGCCCTGGACGAGCACGCCGGACACGCCGAGCGCCACGCCGACGACCAGGCCGGTCAGCGTGCGCGGCAGGCGGCTGCCGAGCAGGACGTCCTCGGTGCGCGCGTCCCCGTGGCCGAGGAGCAGGTCCACGATGTCGCCGATACCCACACCGGACACACCGAGACCGAGGTGGACCACGCCGACCAGACACAGGACGAGGGACAGGGCGCCGCCCACGAGCACAGCTCGTGGGCGGCGGCCGAGCGGACGGGCCACGGGGGCCGTCAGTCCTTCCGGGGCCATCAGACCTTCAGAGCCTTGCCGGTCTCGTCGAGGATGTGCAGCGCCGACAGCGGGCCGCCGAAGAGCCAGGTGCCCGGGTCCAGCGGCAGGGCCTTGTCCTTCTTGACGAACTCCAGGCCCTTCCAGACCGCGTTGTCCTTGAGGTCACCGGTGAAGGGGTTGTCGTTGTCGGCGGCGACGTACAGGAAGGTGGCGTCCTTGTCGGCCTTGGTCAGGCCTTCGACGCCGACCGTGGTCATGCCCCAGGCGTCGGACTGGCCCTTCCAGCCGTTCTTCAGCCCGGCGAGGTTCAGCACCTGCGGGGCGATCGCGTCATCGGTGAGCATCCGGATCGACGCGGTGCCGTTGGCGGTGAAGCCCTGCGCGAGCGCGTACTTCAGACCGCCCTTGCCGGCCTTGTCCAGCCGTGCCTTGAGGTCGGCGGCCTTGGTGTCGATCTGCTGCGTCACCTCTGCGGCCTTGTCCTCCTTGCCGACCGCCTTCGCCAGCTCGCCGAAGTTCTTCTTCATCGTTTCGAGCTGCGGCTTGGTGGTGTACGTGAACGACAGGACGGGCGCGATGGCCTGGAGCTGCTTGAGGTTGGCCTTCGACCGGTCGTTGTCGATGACGATGAGGTCCGGCTGGAGGGCCCGGATCTTCTCCAGGCTCGGCTCGTTGCGGTCCCCGACGTCGGTGACCTTGTCCGGCAGGCCCGCGCCCTTGGCGGTGATCCAGGTGCTGTAGCCCTTGTTGTCGGCGTTGCCGGCCGGGGTCACGCCGAGCGCGACCAGCTCCTCGGTGTACGTCCACTCCAGCGCCACGACCTTGGTCGCCGGCTTGTCCAGGCTGACCTTGCCCTGGGCGGTGTCGACGGTGATCTTGCCGTTGGCGGCCTTGTCCCCGCCCGTCTTGTCGTCGGTGGTCTCGCCGACCGTGCCGGACCCGCAGCCCGCGGCGGTCAGTATCAGGGCCACAGCGGTACCGCCCGTCGCGAGGGCGCGCAGCATTTTCTGCATGGTCGATCTCTCCTTGTGTGCTGGTGATGCGGGCGAACCGTTGTGGGGGGTGAGCCGATGCGTTCAGGACGCGGTGGAGGCCTCGGAGCGCTGGGGGAAGCAGGCGAGGTAGCCCGTCGCCGGATCGCGCACGACATTCACGCGCAGGCCGAAGGCCCGCTCGATGACGTCCGGTGTGAGGACGTCGTCGGCCGCGCCCGCGGCGGCGATCCCGCCGTCGGCGACGACCACGACGTCGTCGGCGTAGGCCGCGGCCTGCATCAGGTCGTGCAGCACCACGCCGACGGCGATCTCGTGCTCCTGGGCGAGGCGGCGTACGACGTCGAGGACCTCGAACTGGTGGCGCATGTCGAGGTACGTGGTGGGCTCGTCCAGCAGCAGGACCCCGGCGCGCTGGGCCAGCACCATGGCGAGCCAGGCGCGTTGGCGCTCGCCGCCCGACAGTTCGTCGAGCCGCCGCTCGACGAGCGGGGCCGCGTCCGTGACGTCGAGCGCCCAGTCGATCGCCTCGGTGTCCTCGCTCGTGTGCCGGGCGAGGGCGCCGCGGTGGGCGTACCGGCCGTGCCGTACGAGCTCACGGACCGTCACACCGGCGGGCGCCTGCGAGGTCTGGGGCAGGAAGGCCAGACGCTGGGACAGCGTACGGCGGGCGAACGAGCCGAGCGGGGCGTCGTCGATGCGTATCTCGCCGCCGAGCGGCGGAAGAAGCCCCGCCACCGTCCGCAACAGGGTGGACTTTCCACAGCCGTTGGGCCCGACGAGCACGGTGATCGCGCCGTCCCGGAGCGACAGGTCCACCTGTTTCAGTACCGGGCGGCCGCCATGCCCGACCTCGAGGTCCTTCGCCACCAGGCGGACGTCGCCCATGGACACCACGTTCCTTCCCCGCTGCCGCTCTGACCGCGCCACCATACAACTTAGGTAAGGCACACCTTATGGGTGTGACGCCGATCGGCCGCCTTGTGACCATGTCGAGATCTCTCGCACTACCCCGCGCCCCCGCTGCGCACACTCAAGCCACTTCTGTTACGGGTCACTTGAGGGTAGGGGGCCGGCCTTCCGGGGGCCGTCTGGAGGTCTTTCGGAGGCCTTCCCGTGGCCTCCTTGCCGAGCCGGCGAGGGTGGTCTAGCTTAGGTAAGCCTAACCTTATGGAGGTGTAATGAGTGCTCCCGACGCCCCGGCGGCCGACCCGACCACCGCGGAGCGGATCCGCTCGGTACTGGCCCGCGCGCAGTCGCTCACCCTCACCATGGACGGGCACCGCCACGACCTCGTCGGCGGCCACACCATCGACGACAAAGGCGGGTTGACGCTCCATCCGCCGGCCGGCAGTCCGCCGGTGACGCAGGCGGCGAGCGCTCCGGGCGGCGCCGTCGCCGCCCTGCTGGAGTTCACCGACATCGCCGCCACCTCCGTCCGCGACCGGGTACGCGCCCGCGTCACCCTCTCGGGGCGGCTGACCCGCACGGACGACCCCGGCCTCCGGCTCGACACCGAGCGCGCCACCCTCGAAACGGCGGCGGGAACGGTCACCGTCGGCCGCGACGAACTCGTCCTCGCCGAAGCCGACCCCCTCGCCGTCCACGAAGCCGCGATGCTCACGCACCTGGCCGACGCGCACGACGACGTCGTGACCCGCCTGACCCGGCTGGCCGAACCGCGGCTGCTGCACGGCGTCGTCCGCGTACAGCCCCTCGCCCTCGACCGCCACGGCATCACGCTGCGCTGCGAATACGCCCGCGGCCACCGCGACGTCCGCGTCCTCTGCCCCGACCCGGTGTGCGAACCCGGCCAGGCCGGTGAACAGATCCGGCACCTCCTCGCCGCCGCCCGGGCCTGCCCGCACCACCGCCGGGTTCCGCCGGCCCGCCTCACCGGCCGTCAATAGGCGTCGCGGCCGACGGGCGCGATGGAGCCCGGGCCCGTACAGGCGTAGGCGCCGGCCCCCTCGCCCAGCCGCGCGCCCTCCCGTACACAGGCCCGCGAGCCCGCCGTGACCGGCCGGGTCGTCGCCGACGCAGTCGAGCAGCGCGACGTCGAAGGCCGGGGCCCGCGCGCTCGGGGGCGACGTGCCTGAGCTCACGCACCGTTCCCGCGGCCGTTTCCCGCCTCGTACCGCCGCCGGTAGGCGCGGTTGCGGAGCTTCAGCAGGACGCAGGCGAGGAGGGCGGACGCCAGGGAGCCGATCAGGACGGCGGTCTTGACGTGGGCGGCGTCCTCCGGGCGGGGGTAGGCGAGTTCGCCGATCAGGAGCGAGACGGTGAAGCCGATCCCGGCGAGTATGGCCACCCCCAGGACGTCCGCCCACGCGAGGCCGGGGGCGAGCCGGGCACGGGTGAAGCGGACGGCCAGGTAGGAGCCGCCGAAGATGCCGAGGGCCTTGCCGACGACCAGGCCCAGCGCCACGCCCAGCGGCTCGGGGCGCTGGACGGCCGCGACCAGGGCGCCGCCCGACACGCTCACCCCCGCCGCGAACAGCGCGAACAACGGGACGGCCACCCCGGCGGAGACCGGACGGACGAGGTGGGCGACGCGCTCCGCGGGCCGGCGGCCGCCGGGGCCGTCCGGCGTGACCCGCAGCAGCAGCCCCATGGCCACGCCCGCGACCGTGGCGTGTACGCCGCTGGTGTACGTGAGCGCCCAGATGACCAGCGCCAGCGGCAGGTACCAGTACCAGCCGTGCACCCGCCTGCGGTCGTGCAGGTGGAAGAAGAGCCCCAGCCCCAGCACCGCTCCGACGAGCGTGGCCAGGTTGATCGACGACGTGTAGAAGACGGCGACGACGGTGATGGCGACCACGTCGTCGATCACCGCCAGGGAGAGCAGGAAGGCGCGCAGCGCGGAGGGCAGGTGCGTGTCGATCACCGCCAGGATCCCGAGGGCGAAGGCGATGTCCGTCGCCATGGGCACGGCCCACCCCGCCCAGGTCCCTCCGGCGGAGGTGGCGACGAGCCCGTACACGAGCGCCGGCACGGCCATGCCGCTCACGGCCGCGACCAGGGGCAGCACGGCCGCCCCGGGGCGGCGGAGGTCGCCGATCACCAGCTCCCGCTTGAGTTCGGCGCCCGCGACGAAGAAGAACACGGTCAGCAGGCCCTCGGACGTCCAGTGGGCGACGGAGAGGTTCAGACCGAGGGCCTCGATGCCGATGTGCGTCTCGCGTACGGACTCGTACAGGGCGCGGAGCGGCGTGTTGGCCCACACCAGCGCGACCGCCGCGGCGAGCAGCAGCACCAGGCCGCCGACGGTCTCGGTGCGCAGCGCGTCCAGGACGAAGGCCCGCTCCGGCACGCGCAGCCGGCCGAAGGCGGTGCGTTCGTCGCGCTCGCGGCGCTCGCGGTCGGGCATGGGCCCTTGCCAGTACCCGCGTCACCGTGGGTGGACGCCGTCCGGCCGGTGGTGTCGCCTGCCATCTCGGACGGCCTTCCTTTCCGGACTCCGGCAAGATGGAAGCAGGGGCGTCCGACGCCGCGAAGGGAACGCCCATGGCCGCTACCGCGCCTGCACCTGCTCCCGTACCCGCCCCCGTCACGGGCAGCTGCCTCGACCTGCTGAGCTGCGCCAAGGCCCAGGGGCGCAGGCCGCGCAAGGACGAACTCGCGGCCCTCCGCGATCTGGCGGCCGCGGCCGCCGCGCGAGGCGTGGCCCTGCACACGCTCGTCGGCGAGTGGCTCACCGCCGCCTGCCGCTCCTGGCCCGCGGAGGCCGAGGGAAGCGAGCCGCCGGCCCTCCTCCAGGCGGTCCGCGATGTGACCGTGGCGCTCACCGAGGGCTACGAGACGGGGTATGGGGCCGCCGTACGGCGGGAGGAGGCGGTACGGCGCGAGTTCGTCGACGACCTGCTCGACGGGCGCACCGACCTCGGCCGGCTCGTGGAGCGGGCCGACCGCTTCGCGCTGCGCCTGGCCGGGCGGCACCGGGTCGCCGTGGCCCGCGCGGCGGTCCCCTTCCGCGCCGGGGACGCGGCCACCCGCTACGTCGAGGACGGCATGGCGGCGGCCTTCGGCGTGCGTGACGTCCTCATCACGACCAAGGACTCCCTGCTGGTCTGCGTCGCACCGGCCGCCGAGGCCGACGTCCCGAGACGGTTCGCCGCGTACGTACGCGAAGCCGGGGCCGCCGGACACCGCATCGCCGTCAGCCGTCCCCGGCCGGGTGCCGGCGGCATCGTCCGCTGCTACCAGGAGGCCCGCTCCGCCTTGGACCTCGCCGACCGCCTCGACCTGGCCAGCCCGTTGGTGGACGCCTCCGGCCTGCTGGTCTTCCAGGTGCTGGGCAGGGACCGCGCGGCCATCACCGACCTCGTGGCCACCGTGCTCGGCGGCCTGGAACGAGCCCGTGGCGGCCCCCGCCCCCTGCTGGCCACGCTCACCGCCTACTTCGCCGCCGGCTGCGTCACCACCACCACGGCCCACCGGCTCGGGCTGAGCGTCCGCGCGGTCGGCTACCGGCTGGCCCGCGTCCGCCAGCTCACCGGCTACGACCCGGCCGATCCCGACCAGCGCTACACCCTCCAGACGGCGACGCTGGGCGCCCGTCTCCTCGACTGGCCCGCCCGTCCTCTGGAACACGCCGACTGACGAAGGCTTTCAGGCGTCGGCCGGGGTGACCCATTCGACGAACTGGATGATCACGCCGTTGGGGTCGGTGACCTGGAACAGGCGCTCGCCCCAGGGCTCCTCGCGCAGCGGCATGGTGATCTCGACGCCCTCGGCCCGCAGGCGCTTCTCCTCGTCGTCCAGCCCGGTGACGGTGAAGGCGAGGATGATCCCGGAGGCGCGCTGATCGCGCTGGTCGGCCGGCAGGACCTCGATCCCGCGGCGCAGCAGGACGATGTCGACCGCCGCGTCCTCCCGGGTGAGCGAGGCGAAGCCGTCGGCGGCGGCCACCTCCTGGTAGCCGAGGTGCGTGGTGAAGAACGCGTGCGACGCGGCGACGTCGTCGACGGTGAGGGAGAGGGTGGAGGCGGAGATCTGCACGGTGGGCTCCTTGCCGGCACGGGTGATGGGTGGGTGTACGAGAGGGCTGGCGCTGGTGGCGCCGGTGGGCGGTGGCGCGGACGGCCGCCGCCGGCCGGGCGTCAGAAGGAGCGGCGGCGCGGGGTGTTGAGCCCGCGCCGCGGGACGGTGCGCACGGCGGCGGAGCCGCGCGGCGCCGGGGACTGGGTGTCGTGTCCGCGGCGAGCGGTGGGCCGGCCGGCCTGTGGGGTCTGTTCGGTCTGTGCGGCGAGAGGCGTGGGTCGCATGCACTTCTTCCCTTCGAGGCAAACTTACTATGGACGTAACTTTAGCCCTGACCTCCCGGGCGTGTCAACATAAATTTGCTACGGAGGTAAGATTGCTCCATGGATACCGAGATGAACACGGGGCGCGGCGTCGACGCACCCGCCGACGGACTGGGCCTGCGCGAGTCCAAGAAGCGGGAGACCCGGCAGCTGATCTCCGACCACGCGACCAGGCTCTTCCTCCAGCAGGGCTTCGAGCGCACGACGATCGCCGAGATCGCCGCCGCCGCCCGCGTCGCCAAGAAGACGGTGACGAACTACTTCCCGCGCAAGGAGGACCTGGCCCTGGACCACCAGGAGGAGTTCGTCGCCGGCCTCGCGCGCACCGTCGCCGACCGGCAGCCCGGCCAGTCGGCCCTCACCGCGCTCCGCCTCGCCTTCCAGGCCGCCGTCACGGCGCAGGACCCCGTCGCCGGATTCGCCGGGCCCGAGTTCTCCCGGATGATCGCCGCCAGCCCCACCCTCTCGGCCTGCCTGCGCGCCCTGCACGACCGGCGCGAGGCGGCTCTCGCCCACGCCCTCGCCGAGGCCACCGGTGCTCCCGCCGACGACATCACCGCCCGCACGGCCGCGGCCCTGCTCGCCGCCGTACACCGCACGCTCTTCCAGCGCATCCAGGAACTCACCCTGGCCGGCCGCGGCAACCCGGACATCGCCGCCGTCCTCACGGAGGAGACCACCCGCGCGTTCGACCTCCTCGAACCCGCGCTCGCCCACTACGCGGTCCGCGGGCCGGAACGCTCACCCTCAGGTCAGTGACTCCGCGGACGGCACGACGACCCCGTAGAGGTCGGCGATCGTCGCGAGAGCGCTGTGATGGATCTGGGAGGCGGGCAGGTCGGTGCCCGCCGACCGCAGCGCCCGTGTCGCGCAGGCGTCGGCGACCACCGTGGACCGGTTTCCGCGCAGGAAGGCACCCTGCGCGGTGAACGCCACGCACATGTGCGTCATGAACCCCGCGATGACGACGTCCTTGGTGCCGGCGGCGTCGACGTGCTCGCCGAGGTCGGTGTCGAGGAACGCGTTCGGGGTCTTCTTGACGACGACAGGCTCGCCCGCGACCGGCGCCACGCTCGGGTGGATCCGGCCGATCTCCGTACGGATGTCGTACGGAGTGCCCTCGCCGCCGTCGTTGACGACGTGGACCACCTTCGTACCGGCCGCCCGAGCCCTGCGCAGCAGCGCGGCGGCTGAGTCGAGCGCCGCCTGCCAGCCGTCGAGCTCCATTACGCCCCGCACATAGGTGTTCTGGTAGTCGATCAGGATCAGGGTCGCGTCGGCGAGGGACGCGGGCGTGTCGTCGAGGCCGTTGAGTGCGCGCAGCGTCATCGATGCCATGGAGTACCACCTCGGGGTGTGTGTCGGGTGTGGTGTCGGGTGCTTCGCAGCCCGCGCCGACGTGCGGTCGCTGCGGCAAGAACGACGCTAATCCGGCCGGCCCATGTCAACAATGGCATCTAACATGCAGATATGGACATCGCTGTGGGCCCCATGGGCACCGTCGAACGACTGATCGTGATCGTCCTCTTCGACGGTGTCGACCTGCTGGACGTCACCGGGCCTCCGGAAGTGTTCTCCCTGGTGCAGCGGGAGACATCCGGCGCGACGGGCTATCGCGTCGTGCTCGCCGCCGAGACCTTGGACCCGGTCACCACCTCCGCCGGAGTGCGCGTCCTTCCGGACATCACCTTCCGCGAGGCGTCCACGAGGAGCATCGACACCCTGCTGGTGCCCGGCTCGGTCGACGTCGACAGCGACCGCCGCGTACGCGCCCTCACCGACCCGACCGTGGTCGGCTGGGTGAAGACCCTCGCCACCAGGACACGCAGGGTCACATCCGTCTGCGTCGGAGCGCACATCCTCGCCGCCGCCGGACTGCTCGACGGCAAGCGCGTCACCACCCACTGGTCGACCGCACAGCAGCTCGCCGCCGAGCATCCGGCGGTCGAGGTCGACGCCGACCCGATCTTCATCCGGGACGGCGACGTGTGGACCGGCGCCGGCATCAGCGCCTGCCTGGACCTGTCACTCGCCCTGGTCGCCGACGACCTCGGCGAGACCACCGCGCTGCGTGTCGCCCGCCAGCTCGTGATGTACCTGAAGCGGCCGAGCGGTCAGAGCCAGTTCAGCGTCCCCCTGGAGCCCGTCTCCCTGACACGGCGCGTGGAGGACGTACGTCACTACATCGCGCGCAACATCGGCCAGCGGCTCACCCTCGCCGACATCGCCGCGTACGCCCACGTCGGTGAGCGGCAGCTCGCCCGCGTCTTCAAGGCGGAACTCGGCATGACCCCGGCCGCGTACATCGAGTCCGCCCGCGTCGAGAGGGCGCGCAACCAGCTGGAAACCACCGACGCCACCCTCGACCGGATCGCGTCCACCTGCGGCTTCGGCACGACCGACACCCTCATCCGCGCCTTCCGCCGGAAACTCGACACGACACCGACGGAGTACCGGCGTCGCTTCCGGGCCGACGCCGGCTGAGAGACCGCGGCCCACCTCTTGACCTCGGTGGCCCGCAGCCACTAATTTGCGGTAGACGTCGACCCATAATGACCGGAAGGAGGCGACCGGCGGATGTACACGAGCTCTGATCTTGGTCGCCTTGCCCAGTGCACGGTCTGGATTCCGGGTCGAATCGCGCACGGCTGCTGATTACGCCGTTCTGATGTGCCCGTCCGTGGCACATTCCAGTTTTCCCGTCACCATTTCCCGGCACGCCGCTGCCGCATGCCGTTTTGCGCCCGCTGCTCTCACGTGGCGCGTCTGAACACAGAAAGCTGCCTGAAATTGGCGAACATGATGAATCGACCGATCACGCACCGAAATGTAGGCCTGTCATGGTAGCGGCGCGGATCACGGTCAACGGGAAAGAAGCACCGATCTCACCGGCTGCGCCCCAGACCACAGTGCTGGATTTTCTGCGGGAGCGTGGCCTCACCGGCACCAAGGAGGGCTGCGCCGAGGGTGAGTGCGGCGCCTGTTCGGTCCTGGTGGCCCGCCCCGGGGTGAACAAGCCCACCGACTGGGTGGCGGTCAACGCCTGCCTGGTCCCGGTCGCGGCGCTCGACGGTCAGGAGATCGTCACCTCCGAGGGTCTCGCCACCGTCGGCGAACCCGGCACGCCGCCCACCCTGCACCCGGTGCAGGAGGAGATGGCGGTCCGTGGTGGCTCCCAGTGCGGTTACTGCACGCCGGGATTCGTCTGCAGCATGGCCGCGGAGTACTACCGGCCCGACCGCTGCGCGCACGGGCACGGGGACGCGGACTCGGCAGACACCACCGACGCCGAGCACGGTCCGAACGGGTTCGATCTGCACGCGCTGAGCGGAAACCTGTGCCGCTGCACCGGTTACCGCCCCATTCGCGATGCCGCGTTCGCCGTGGGGGAACCCACCGCCGAGGACCCGCTGGCGCAGCGCCGCGAGCAGGCCCCGCCGGCGCCTGTCGCCACCGAGTACACCCAGGACGACAGCACGTTCCTGCGGAAGAACACCCTGGCCGAGACGCTGGAGCTGCTGCGCGAGCGGCCCGACGCGGTGGTCGTCGCCGGCTCCACCGACTACGGCGTCGAGGTCAACATCCGCTCCCGCCGGGCGGAGTGTGTGGTCGCCATCGACCGGCTGCCCGAACTGCGGGAGCTGCGCGTCGAGTCCGACCACATCGAGATCGGCGCGGCGCTGACGCTGACCGAGATCGAGCGTCGCCTCGACGGCCAAGTGCCGCTCCTGGCCGAGCTGTTCCCGCAGTTCGCCTCCCGGCTCATCCGCAACGGTGCGACCCTCGGCGGAAACCTGGGTACCGGCTCCCCGATCGGTGACAGCCCGCCGGTGCTGCTCGCGCTGGAGGCGTCGCTGGTGCTCGCCGACGCCGACGGTGAGCGCGTGGTCCCGCTGGCGGAGTACTTCACCGGATACCGGCAGAGCGTGCGCCGCCCCGGTGAGCTGATCCGCGCGGTGCGCATCCCGCTGCCGCTGTCGCCGGTCACGGCCTTCCACAAGATCGCCAAGCGGCGCTTCGACGACATCTCCAGCGTCGCCGTCGCTTTCGCGCTCGACATCGAGGACGGGATCGTCCGCACGGCACGCATCGGCCTGGGCGGTGTGGCCGCCACCCCGATCCGCGCCCTCGCCACCGAGGCGGCCCTGGAGGGCAAGCCGTGGTCGGCGGAGACCGTCGAGGCCGCGGCCCGGGTGCTGCGGGGTGAGGGCACGCCGATGGACGATCATCGCGCCAGCTCCCTCTACCGTTCGGCGATGCTCGGCCAGAGCCTGCTGAAGCTGCACGCACAGACCACCGAGGCGGTGTCGTCATGAGTCATTTGTCAGAGCGTCCAGAAAAGCCCGTCGTCGGCGTCTCGATGCCGCACGAGAGTGCCTTCCAGCACGTCACCGGTACCGCGCTCTACACCGACGACCTGGTCCAGCGCACCAAGGACGTGCTGCACGCGTACCCGGTCCAGGTCATGAAGGCCCGCGGCAGGATCACCGCGCTGCGCACCGAGCCCGCGCTCGCCGTGCCCGGTGTGGTCCGCGTGCTGACCGGTGCCGACGTGCCCGGCGTCAACGACGCCGGTATGAAGCACGACGAACCACTGTTCCCCGACGAGGTCATGTTCCACGGCCACGCGGTGGCCTGGGTGCTCGGCGAGACCCTGGAGGCGGCCCGGCTCGGTGCGGCGGCCGTCGAGGTGGAACTCGAGGAACTGCCCTCCATCGTCACGCTGCAGGACGCGATCGCGGCGGGCAGCTATCACGGCGCCCAGCCCCTGATGGTGCACGGCGACGTCGACGCGGGCTTCGCCGACTCCGCGCATGTGATCACCGGCGAGTTCCAGTTCGCCGGTCAGGAACACTTCTACCTCGAGACGCACGCGGCGCTGGCCCTGGTCGACGAGAACGAGCAGGTGTTCATCCAGAGCAGCACCCAGCACCCCTCGGAGACGCAGGAAATCGTCTCGCACGTGCTCGGTGTGCCCGCCCACGAGGTGACCGTGCAGTGCCTGCGGATGGGCGGCGGCTTCGGTGGCAAGGAGATGCAGCCGCACGGGTTCGCGGCCGTCGCCGCGCTCGGCGCCAAGCTGACCGGGCGGCCGGTCCGGTTCCGGCTCAACCGGACCCAGGACCTGACCATGTCCGGTAAGCGGCACGGGTTCCACGCCAAGTGGAAGATCGGCTTCGACGCCGACGGCCGCATCCAGGCCCTCGACGCCGCCCTGGTCGCGGACGGCGGGTGGAGCCTGGACCTGTCCGAGCCGGTCCTCGCCCGCGCGCTGTGCCACATCGACAACACCTACTGGATCCCCAACGCGCGCGTCGCCGGTCGCATCGCCAGGACCAACACGGTCTCCAACACCGCCTTCCGAGGCTTCGGCGGACCGCAGGGCATGCTGGTGATCGAGGACATCCTGGGCCGCTGCGCGCCGCAGCTCGGCCTGGACCCCATGGAGCTGCGGGAGCGCAACTTCTACCGGCCGGGCCAGGGCCAGACGACGCCGTACGGACAGCCGGTCACCCAGGCCGAGCGGATCTCCACCGTCTGGCAGCAGGTCAAGGACAACGCCGGCATCGCCGACCGCAAGCGCGAGATCGCCGCCTTCAACGCCGCGCACCCGCACACCAAGCGGGCCCTCGCCGTCACCGGCATCAAGTTCGGCATCTCGTTCAACCTCACCGCCTTCAACCAGGGCGGCGCGCTGGTGCTGATCTACAAGGACGGCTCCGTCCTGATCAACCACGGTGGCACCGAGATGGGCCAGGGCCTGCACACCAAGATGATGCAGGTGGCCGCGACCACGCTGGGCATCCCGCTGCACAAGGTCCGCCTCGCCCCGACGCGTACCGACAAGGTGCCCAACACCTCCGCCACCGCCGCCAGCGCCGGGGCGGACCTCAACGGCGGGGCGATCAAGAACGCCTGTGAGCAGCTGCGCGGGCGGCTGCTGCAGGTGGCCGCCACCCAGCTGGGCGCGAACGCTTCGGACGTACGCATCGTCGAGGGCGTCGCGCGCTCCCTGGGCAGCGACAAGGAGCTCGCCTGGGACGACCTGGTGCGCACCGCGTACTTCCAGCGGGTTCAGCTCTCGGCCTCCGGTTTCTACCGGACCGAGGGGCTGCACTGGGACGCGAAGTCGTTCCGGGGCTCGCCGTTCAAGTACTTCGCCCACGGCGCCGCGGCGACCGAGGTGGAGGTGGACGGCTTCACCGGTGCGTACCGCATCCGGCGCGTGGACATCGTGCACGATGTCGGCGACAGCCTGTCCCCGATGATCGACATCGGCCAGGTGGAGGGCGGTTTCGTGCAGGGCGCGGGCTGGCTGACGCTCGAGGACCTGCGCTGGGACACCAGCGACGGCCCGAACCGCGGCCGGCTGCTGACCCAGGCGGCGAGCACCTACAAGCTGCCGAGCTTCTCGGAGATGCCCGAGGAGTTCAACGTCCACCTGCTCGAGAACGCCACCGAAGAGGGCGCGGTGTACGGGTCCAAGGCGGTGGGTGAGCCTCCGCTGATGCTGGCGTTCTCGGTACGCGAAGCGCTGCGGCAGGCCGCCGCAGCGTTCGGACCGAGCGGTGTCAGCCTCGAGTTGGCCTCGCCCGCGACGCCGGAAGCGGTGTACTGGGCGATCCAGGCGGCTCGCCAGGCCGATGCCTCCCGGAACGGTGACGCCGGTGACGGGCTCGCCACCGACGGCACGATCCGGGCCGACGCAGAAGTGCTGAGCGGTGCCTGACATGACGTGGGTCGCCGCGGTCGCACGGTTGCGAGCACGCCGGGAGCCCGGCGTGCTGGTGACCGTCGCGGCCGTGCGCGGCCACGCCCCTCGCGACGCCGGTGCGAAACTCGTGGTGGGGCAGACCGAGACGTGGGGCTCGATCGGTGGCGGCAATGTCGAGGCCGTCTCGATCGACCGGGCCCGGGAGATGATCGCCGCGGCCACGCCCGAGCCGGAGCTGATGGATTTCGCCCTGAACGACAAAGTGACCAACCAGCATGGCGTGCAGTGCTGCGGCGGCACGGTCGCGGTGCTGCTCGAACCGCTGCCGGTGGTACGCGCGGTGGCGATCTTCGGCGTCGGGCACGTCGGGCTGGAACTGGCGCGCGTCCTGGCACGTCAGGACCTCGACCTCCACCTGATCGACAGCCGCTCCGACCTGCTCACCAAGGAGCGGCTCGACGTGCTGGAGGACGCGGTGGCGCAGGTGCACGTGCATCACACGCCGCTGCTGCCCGAGGAGGTGCTGGAGGAGTTGCCGCGCGGCACCCATGTCCTGATCATGACCCATGATCATGCCGAGGACGCCGCTCTGTGCGACGCCGCCTTGCGTACCACCCATCTCGGCTCCATCGGGCTGATCGGGTCGGCGGCCAAGTGGGTGCGGTTCCGCAAACGCCTCGCCACCGAGGGCGGTCACGACGAGGCCACGATCGACCGGATCAAGACCCCGATCGGGCTGGCCGACATCACCGGCAAGGAACCCGCGACCATCGCGGTGAGCGTCGCTGCCGATCTGCTGCGCACCTTCGAAACCGAGGGGAACTGACTCTCTCACCAGATCGACAGGGGTGCCCCGCGCTTGTGCGAACGCACAGATGCGGGGCACCTCGCCATATGTGCGGCGAAACGGGGTGTGGATGGGGGGCGTCCGCCTCCGCTCGGGGCCCCCACCGCGTCGTCATCCCTCCCACCGGGCGATACTCGACCACCTGGCGCAGGGTCACCGCGCACGAGGTGGAACTGTCCGGAACACGGCTGCCGGCCGGGGCACAGCTCCTGCTGATGCTGATGGGGACGGGTTCGGATCCGGACATGTTCGACGAACCTGAACGACTGGTCCCGTACCGGCAGAACATCCGTCACCGCCTCTCCTTCGGCGCGGGACGGCACCGCTGTCCCGGCGCGTCCCTGGCCCGCACCGAAGCGGCCGTGGCACTCCGCACGCTGGCCCGACTGCTGCCGGACGCGGTTCTCGTCGAGGACGAGCAACCGCCCATGCTGGGGCTGCTGTCCTTCCGCGCACCGCTCCAGGTGGTGGTGCGCCGCCGCTGACCCGGACCTGTCCGGGTGCTTGCCCGAGCCCGACGAAGCGGTTGAGAACACGGCACACCGCCGTGCTGCGCCCTGACGGCTCCCTGGAGACGACCAAGGCGCCCGCCCCGTCGCCGAACAGCACGCAGGTGACGAGTTCCGCGAGGCCGTGCCCATCGCCGTCGTAGCCACCCTGTGGCGCCCTACGGCGAACCTCGACGAGTGGCAGACACGAATCTGTGCGCGGACCTGAACGACCTGTCCCTGCTCGGTGTGGACGACGCGGACGGGGGGCGCCTGAGCCCGCACGAGGTCATCCGCGACTACCTGCGCGCCGAGCTCGGTCCCGAACGCCTCACCGAACACCATGCCGCGCCGGCGGACGCCGTCCAAGCCGACCTGCCCCCGGCTGCCCCCTCACCCCGACCGCGCCGTGACAGTTGCGTTCTGCCCTCGCCAGGGTGCTGTGCGGAGTCCGGGCGGGGAAGGCGTCGAACTGAACGCCGGCATCCTCGGCCAGGTGGTGCAACCGCGTCTGGAGAACGGGGGCTGGGGTGGCGCCGGTCGCGGTGAGGTGCCACATCTTGAGAGACAGGCGGGCGCTGTCTCCCTTGAAGACCATCGGATGTCATCAGCGAGACGGCGACGGTGACGTCGACCGGGGTGGGCTCCGGATCGCCGGCGTCTTGACCGCCGAGTCCCGCAACGCCTCCCCCCACTGTCGCCGCCGTCGGCACCCCGACATGGCGCGGCCCTGCCGGCGTCCCGCATCAGGTTTTCTCGGCGGTCACGCGTGGGTGGTCGGTGGTGAGCATGTTGACGAGGAGATCACCCGCATCACTTCTCCCCAGGGACTCCCCAGCGCCCCATAGGGCTCCCTATGCGGGAGGCGCAAGAGCAAACCATGCGCGTGCTGCTTGAGTGGAGCCGGTCACCTAAAGCCAATCGCGGCGCTTGAAAATCACGTACAAACTGACGCAAACCATCCCCATCAAGCCCACCGCGAAGGGGTATCCGAAGCTCCAACCCAGCTCAGGCATGGACTCGAAGTTCATGCCGTAGATAGTTCCCACGAGTGTGGGTGCAAAGAGAATGGCCGCCCAGGCTGAAATCTTCTTGAAGTCGTCACCCTCCACGCGCTGACCTGCGGAAATCGACTGGTGAGGTGCTTTGAACTGCAGCGATGACTCTTTCGGGTGCTTTCATCGTGCAGCCCTTTTACGTGGTCGATTCTCCCCACGCGCTCCCCAGGGGGATCCATTCTCCCCAGATTCTCCCCAGCTAGGGGCCCTCTCGTACTGCGGAAAGGCTGGCCGGAAGGGGCTGTCCAGGCATGGCTGGGTCGTCACTCAATGTATCGGTGGAGGCGGCGAGCACAGTCCACCGTCGGCCTCAGGCCATCGTGCTCACGATCTCCTGGACCACCTCAAGGGTGGTGTCTGGGTGGAGGAAGGCGAACCGGGCGACAGCCTCGCCCTCCCAGCCCGTGGGTGCGACGAACGCGGTCTGGCCTGCGAGAAGGCGGGCGGACCATGCCGCGTAGTCCTCAGCAGTCCAGCCGATTCGGCGGAACAGCACGGCGGACAGCTCGGGTTCACGGATGAGTTCGAGGTGCGGGGTGTTGCGGATGAGGGTGGCCGTGTCGCGGGCCAGGGTGAGGGCCTTTTCTATGGCCTCGCTGTAGGCGCTGGTGCCGTGGACGGCGAGGGAGAACCACAGCGGGAGGCCCCGGGCGCGGCGGCTCAGGTGGTGGGCGTAGTCGCTGGGATTCCACTGGGTGTCGTCGGTGTGCAGGGCGTCGAGGTACGAGGCGTCCTGGGTGTGGGCCGCCCTCGCCAGGCGCGGTTCCCGGTAGAGGAGAGCGGCGCAGTCGAAGGGGGCGAACAGCCACTTGTGGGGGTCGATGACGAGGGAGTCGGCGTGCTCGATGCCCCGGTAACGGTCCCGGACGCTCGGGGCCAGGAGACCGGCGCCTCCGTATGCGCCGTCGACGTGGAACCACAGACCGAACTCCCTTGCCGCGGAGGCGATCCCGGTGAGGTCGTCGATGATCCCGGCGTTGGTAGTGCCGGCGGTGGCCGCTACCCCGATGACGTCGGACGGATCGGCATCGGCGAGGAGGACGGCGCGCAGGGCGGGGCCGGTCAGACGGTGGTCCACAGTCGGTACCACGAAAGGCTCGACGCCGATGATGCGCAGGGCGTTGCCGATGGACGAGTGGGCCTGATCGGAAACGGCGAATCGGACGCGGTCGTACGGGCCGAGGCCCCGCAGGTGCCAGGCCGTGTCGCGGGCGGTGACGAGGGCGGAGAGGTTCCCGGCCGAGCCGCCCGAGACGAAGCAGCCACCGGCTTCGGCCGGCATTCCGGCGAGGTCCGCCAGCAGGCGCAGGACCTGGTTCTCGGCGGCTATCGGGCCGGAGGCGAGGAGCCAGGAGACGCCCTGGATCGACGAGCACGAGACGAGCATGTCGAAGAGGACGGCGGCCTGGGTGGGGGCGGCGGGGACGAACGACAGGAAGCGGGGGCTGTCGACGGCGATCACGGTGGGCGCCAGGTGCTCGGTCCACAGCCGCAGGACCTCCGCAGGGTCGTTGCCCTCCGGCCCGATCAACCCTGCCAGAACCCTGTCGATTTTGTCCCCCTCGCCCGGGTGGTTGAGCGCGGGGCGGTTCAGGAGACGGTCGCGCAGTGAGGCGACGACGAGGTCGGTGAGGGCAGGGTCGTGCGTGTGCATGGTGGACCTTCGGGTTGACGATCAGCAGGCCGTGACGGGGCCAGTGGTCAGTGAAACCGGCGGCTGAGTGGTGGAGTTGGGTCCCGGCTACAGCTCTTACCTATCCGCTTCGTCCGTGCGGCCGAATTCGTCTTCAGGCGAGGGGCTTTCCGGTTCCCCGCACCAATCCGGACGGGAGCATTTGGAGCCGGCGACGACACCCAGCGCATCCTGTCGGACCACGATCAGGGAGGCCCCGCGGACGACGGCGGGAAGTAAGCGAAAGGCTGCCCGCATGCGTCACGTCACCCGCCCGACCCTCGGCATCCTCGGCGGGATGGGACCGCTTGCCACGGCCGACTTCTACCGTCGGGTCGTCGAGCGCACCCCGGCCGGCTCCGACCAGGCGCATCTGCCCGTCGTCATGTGGGCCGATCCCGCCGTCCCGGACCGGACCGCGGCGCTGCTCGGGGACGGGCCTTCCCCTGTCCCCGCCCTCGTGGAGGGCGCCCGCTGGCTTCAGCGCGCGGGAGTGAGCTGCATCGCCGTTCCCTGCAACACCGCGCACGCCTACGTCGAGCAACTGTCCAAGGCGACCGGCGTCGAGGTCCTCGACATGATCAGGGCCGCGTTGGAGGCGGCGGCCCGCCGCACGCCCGGACTCGAGCGGGTGGGGGTCCTGGCGACCCGGGGAACGCGGCTCACCGGGCTGTACGAGCGGGCCGGGGCCCGGCTCGGGCTCGACGTGGTGCAGGTACCGGCCCCCGTGCAGGGGCAGTACGTGGACGCCGCGATCCACGCAGTCAAGAGCGGTGCGGACCCCGCCGAACCCGAGCGCTGGATCGCCTCGGCCGACGAGAGCCTCAAGGAGCAGGGTGCCCAGACGGTGATCGCCGCCTGCACGGAGATCCCGCTGATCAGCGGGGCGGCCGGCCGCGTCCTCCCGCTGGTCGACTCGACCGACGCCCTCGCCGAAGCCGCCGTCTCCCGCCTGTGGCGCCCCGCCGAAGCCGTTCGTACCCAGGTACGAACAGGCTGACGTACCCTCGTTCGCACGCACCACATCGCAGGGCTGCGCACGTCCTAACCTGCGGAGATGATCAGGCACATGTCGACGCACCCCGCCCGGAGCCTCAGCCGGGTGCTCGAGGACTTCGGCCACACCCTCCTGGATCTGTTGTACGGCGACCCCGACGCGGCCGGGGAGATCGGCGGCGTCGGCATCCATGATCCGTACGACGAGCAGCACTATCCGGAGCACGCCATCGTGCTCGGCGTCGGTGTGCACGGCGCGGAGGAGATCGGCCGGCTGCTGCGGTACCTCGCCGCGCTCGGCGCCACCGCCCTGGTCGTCCGCGGCCCCGTCGACGACGCCGACGAGCTGGAGCCGGTCGTCAACAAGACCGGTGTCGCGCTGCTCGCCCTGACCCGCGGAGCCTCCTGGGCCCAGCTGGCGGCGATGCTGCGCACCCAGCTCGCCGAAGGCGACGTGGGCGAGGGAGAGGAGCAGACCCTCGGCGGGGTGCCGTCCGGAGACCTCTTCGCCCTGGCCAACGCCATCGCCACGCTGCTCGACGCCCCCATCACCATCGAGGACCGCCGTTCCCGCATCCTCGCCTTCTCCGGCCGACAGGACGAGGCGGACACCCCCCGCGTGGAGAGCATCCTGGCCCGCCAGGTGCCCGAGCGCTACCTGCGCCACCACGAGGAGCACGGCGTCTTCAAGGAGCTGTACCGCAGCGAGGGCCTGGTGCACGTCCCCGCGCCGACCGTCGGCGACGAGGTGGCGCTGCCGCGGGTGGCGGTGGCGGTCCGGGCCGGAGACGAGTTCCTCGGATCCGTGTGGGCGGCGCTGCGCAAGCCCCTCACCCCGGAGCGGGAGAAGGCGTTCCTGGAGGCGGCGAAGCTCGTGGCCCTCCACATGCTCCGCTTCCGGGCAGGCACCGACGCCGAGAACCGGCTGCGCGCCGACCTCGTCACCACCGCGCTCGAAGGCGGGGCCGGGGCGGTCGAGGCGCTCGGCCGGCTCGGGCTCGTCGACGAACCGACGCTGGTCATGGCCATGGGCCTCGCACCCGAGCGGGACGAGGACCACGCCCACGTCACGGCCGAGCGCCAGCGCCTGGCCTCCGCCCTGGCCGTCCACCTCACCGCCGTACAGCCGCGTTCCGCCGTGGCCCTGCTCGGCGACGTGGCGTACGCGCTTTTCCCGGTGCCGGGCGACACAGCCCACGCCCGCGAACGTGCCCTGCAGGTGGCCTCGAACTTCCTGGCCCGCACAGGCGAACGGGCCGGCGCCGTCATCGGGATCGGCTCGGTCGCCGAGGAACCCGCCGCGCTCCCGCGCTCACGGGCCAACGCCGACAGGGCGCTCCGCGTGCTGTTCACCGGCCGGACCGGGAAGCGCGCCGCCTCGATCGCCGACGTGTACGTCGACGCCCTGCTGATCGAGATGCGGGACCTGGCCGTCGCCAACCGCGACGAGCTGTCGGGCCCGCTCGCCCGCCTCGTGGCGTACGACGCCAAGCACAACGCCCACCTGGTCGAGACCCTGCGGGCGTGGCTGGACGCCTTCGGGGACGTGATCACCGCCTCCGCGAGTGTGTTTGTTCACCCCAACACCTTCCGCTACCGCATCCGCCGGGTGTCCGAGGTAGGGGAGATCGACCTTCAGGATCCGGCGGCGAGGTTCGCCGCGATGCTGCAGTTGCGCCTGCTGGGGCCGGGGCAGACGCAGAACGGCGGCGGGACCGGGGCTCAAGGCCCAGGTTCCATCGTCAGGCTCGACTGACAGCCGCCTCGTTCAGAGGCGGACGCCCGGCGGGACCGTCAGGTCCGCGTGGGTGTCGTGGAAGGCGTCCGCGTCCTGGATGGTGCGCACCCAGTCGTAGAACAGCTCCTTGGTGGAGAGCGTCTCGATGCCCCGGCCTGCCAGGCGTCGCAGGCCCCGGTCGTGGGCCTGGCCGGGGGAGTAGGCGGCGTCGTCCACGACCACCACGCGCTTGCCTGCGTGGTGCAGCTGGATCGCCGAGTGGGCCACGCAGATGTCGGTCTCGATGCCGACGAGGATCATGGTCGTACGGCCGGTGGTGTCGATCGCGGCGGCGATGTCGGGGTTGTCCCACACAGCGAAGGCGTTCTTCGGCAGGGTGACCGCCTTGGCCGGCAGCACCTCGCGGATCTCCGGCACGGTGTGGCCGCTGGCGTCGGGGTCCTCCTCGGTCACCACGACCGGGATCCCCAGGCGGTCGGCCACGGACGTGATCCAGGCGATGCGCCGCACCATGTCGTGGAACCGCTGCCGGTCCACGTCGAGCCGCTTGGGCGGGTAGAAATCGGTCTGCACATCGATGATCACCAGGGCGCAGTCGTCGCGGTCGATCAGCGGCATCGTCGTCTCGTCTCCTCGTACGTTCGGTGCCCGCCACCCTAGGAACGCCGACCGCCCCCGGAGTCGTCCGCCGGACCAAGCTCCGGCCTGCATCTTCGTATCCGCACACGAACCATCGGGTGTCCTCCGCGCGTACGCTTCCGGCCAAGTTCAAGGAGCCGCATCGAGCCACCCGGAGGACGTGCGTGAAGGCCGACACCGAGCACTGGGCCAGCCGCCTGGCGGCCCTGGCCGCCGACTCCGAAGTGCCGGGCGCGAGCCTCGCGTTCTGGTACGACGGCGAGGTGTACGAGTGCGCCACCGGCGTCCTCAACACCGGCACCGGGGCGCCCGTGCGCACCGACTCACTGTTCCAGATCGGATCGGTCACCAAGGTGTGGACCGCGACCCAGCTGATGCTCCTGGTCGAGCAGGGCCGCGCCACCCTGGACACTTCCGTCGCGGAGATCCTGCCGGAGTTCCGGGTGCGCGACCCCCGTGCCACCGCGGCGATCACCCTGCGCCACCTGCTCACCCACACCTCGGGCATCGACGGCGACCTGTTCCTGGACACGGGCCGCGGCGACGACTGCCTGCGGCGCTACGTCGAGGCGTGCGCCGACCTGGAGCAGACCTTCCCTGTCGGGGATTCCCACTCGTACTGCAACTCCGGTTTCGTCATCGCCGGCCGGGTCGTCGAACGGCTCACCGGCAGGGTCTGGGACCAGGCCCTGCGCGAGCAGATCTGCGAGCCGCTGGGACTGACCCATACCTGGACGCTGCCGGAGGACGTCCTGCGCTTCGGCGCCGCCGTCGGCCACGACGAGCACGGCGCCGTGGTGCCGCAGTGGGGGCTGCCCCGGTCCGTCGGCCCCACGGGGCTGATCTGCGCACGGGCCGCCGACGTGGTCGCCTTCGGCCGCGCCCACCTCACCCCCGGAGCACTCCTCGCCGACCCTGCCGCCTTGCGACGGGCACAGGTCGATCTGCCCAATCCGCACTGCGGCGGACGGCAGTGGGGCATCGGCTGGAGCCTGGACGAGTGGGACGGCCACGAGGTCGTCTTCCACACCGGCGACACCATCGGCCAGCACGCCGTTCTCTGGGTCCTGCCCGAACTCGGGACCGCCATCGCCCTCCTGATCAACGGCGGCCGGAGCGTCGAGTTCCAGCACCGTCTCGCCTCCGAGCTTCTCCGAGAGCTGCACGCGATCGACGTACCCGCCCCCATCGCCCCGCCCGAGCAGCCCGTCCATGTCGACGTCGACCCGTTCACCGGTGTGTACGAGCGCGCCGGCAGCAGGATCCACGTGACGGCGGGCGAGGGCGGCCGAGCGCGTCTGCGTACCGAGCCGACCGGCATCCTCGTGGGCCTCGCCCGCTCGCGCACCCTCGACCTCGTCGCCGTCGACGCGACGACTTTCGTCGGCCGCGACGAAGGCGACTCGATCTGGGACGCGGTGGTGTTCGAGCAGCGCACCGACGGCCCCTCGTACCTCCACTACAGCGGCCGGGCCACCCCCAAGACCAGCTGACTTCCGCAGGATTGGATCCCGATGGCACCACCCTCCACCGCAGTTGCCGCGACCTCGGCTTTCCAGACGATCTTCGACGAGGCCGGTGTCGAGGGCTTCGTCCACGCCCGCGACATCGACGATGACGGCGAAAACGGTGGCCGTGATGTCGCCTTCCGCGCCGATGTCCCCGTCATCGTCGCGTCCATCCGCAAGATCGCGGTCGCGGTCGCCTACGCCCGCCAGGCAGCCGCGGGAGCCCTCGACCGGGCCGCCCGGCACACCATCACCGCGGCCAACCGAGAGGGCGGCGGCATCGGCACCGACAGCTGCCGGCACGACGTCACCATGAGCACCCGCGACCTCGCGTTCTTCATGCTCTCCATGAGCGACAACGCGGCCACCGACAAGCTCATGGAGATCCTCGGCACGGACCAGGTACGCGCCGTCGCCGCCGAACTCGGCTGCCCGCGCCTGCCGGTCGGGCGCTACCGAGAGCTGTGGGACCCGGTCTGGGAGGAGCTCGGCCTCGACCCGGGCGGCGACATCGACGCCCAGCTCGACGAGGTGAGCGAGGACCGGATCAGGGGCCTCGCCATGCTCGACCCCACCCGGTCCGCCTCCAGCACACCCCGGGAGATCACCTCCATGCTCACGGCGATCTGGCGCGACCAGGCCGGCCCCGCGGAAGCCTGCTCAGAGGTGCGGGAGTTGATGAGCCATCAGCTGTCCGTCCACCGGCTGGTCGCGGGCTTCGACGACGACATCCGCGTCGCGGCCAAGAACGGCTCCCTGTGGGGAGTCCTGAACGAAGCCGCCGTCGTCGAGTACCCCGACGGCGGCCGCTACGCCGTCGCGGTCTTCCTGCGCACTCCCGCCCTCGGCGGCCGCAACCCGGCCGCCGACGCCGCGATCGGCCGTGCCGCGCGGACCGCCGTCGACCACCTGCGCCGCCCGCCGGCCGCCACCCCACCCGAGGAGACGACATGACCACCGCCGCAGAGCAGTCAGCCGGAGCCGAGCAGGTCCACACCGTGCTCTCCTACAACTTCGCCCAGGCCGGTGTCGAAGGCTACGTCCATGCCCGGGACCTCGACACAGGAGAGGAGTTCGGCCACGGCGCCGACACCCCGGTCGTGCTGGCCTCCGTCTTCAAGATCCCCATCGCCCTTGAGTACGCCCGCCAGGCGGCGGCCGGGGAGCTCGACCCGGCACGGCGCCACACGGTCACGCCCGCCTACCGGGCCGGCGGCAGCGGTACCGACGGATGCGCGTACGACGTCGAGATGAGCGCCCGCGACCTCGCCTTCATGATGACGACGATCAGCGACAACGCGGCGACCGATCTGCTCCTGGACGTCGTCGGCCCCGACCGGGTCCGCAGGACCCTCGACGACCTGGGCTTTCCCGGCTTCGGGTTCTCATCGTCGGCTGCCCTGGACGACGACATCCGCCAGGAACTCGGCCTCGCTCCGGACCGCTCCCTCGACGACCAGTTGGCCGGTATCCGCGACGAGCGACTCCTCGCCCTCCGCGCCTGCGCCCCCGGCAGCAGCCCGTCGAGCACGCCCCGCGAGGTGACCGCGCTCCTTGCCGCCATCTGGCGCGACGAAGCCGGTCCGGCGAGCGCCTGCGCCGAGGTCCGGGACATCATGGGCCAACAGGTTTGGCAGCACCGCCTGGTCTCCGGCTTCCCCGAAGCGGGCATGCGGCTCGCAGGCAAGACGGGCACCGACTTCGCCGTACGCAACGAGGCCGGCGTGATCGAGTACCCCGACGGCAAGCGGTACGCGGTGGGCGTCTTCCTGCGTACGTCGACCGCGGCCACGCGGCAGCCCCTCGCGGACCGGGCGATCGGCCGCGCCGCCAGGATCGCCGTCGATCACCTCCGCGCCGGAACGTGAACGAGCCGCCCGTGCCCTCCGTCCGTCCGTACGGACCCGCCCCGCCCCGGACCGCCTCCCCCGCGGTCCGGGGCCCTCGTGTCTTCGCGGCCGTCGCCCGGCTTGGGATCCCGCACCCAACAAGCCCGGCCGCTTTCGTCGCCCCGACTGAATCATTTCCGGCCATGAGCCGCGACTGTGGGGCAACTCTCCCGCCCCAAGGAGTCCCCCTATGAAGCCCCCGATGCCCTCGATGAAGAGAGCCAAGGCGATATCCGCCTGTCTGGCGGTGTCACTGCTGGCGGCCGGCTGCGGCAGCGTCGCCCAGGCCGGATCGTCCGGCGGTGACCCCTTCAGCTACGCGATCAAGAGCGACCCGGGACTGCTCGACCCCGACCAGGTCCAGAACACCACCACGTACACCGCCCTGTCTCTGGCGTACGACACCCTGGTGCACGCCGGGACCGACGGCCGGATCGTCTCCGGCCTGGCCGAGAAGTGGGACGTCAAGCCCGCCTCCGTCACCTTCACCCTGCGCCGTGGCGTCACCTGCGCCGACGGCAGCCCCGTGACCCCGAGCACCGTCGCCGCCAACGTCGCCCACATCACCGATCCGGCCACCAAGTCGCCCGCGTACGGCGTCGTGGTCCCCGAGGGCCTCACCGCCAAGGCGGACCACACCGCCGGCACCGTGACCCTCTCGACGCCGGAGCCCTTCGCCTTCACCCTGCAGAGCACCCGCTACCTCTTCATCGTCTGCGGCGCGGGCCTGAAGGACCGCGGTCTGCTCCAGAGCGGCACCTCAGGATCGGGCCCCTTCCGGCTCACCTCCGCAGAGCCCAACCAGAGCTACACCTTCGCCAAGCGCGACGACTACGCCTGGGGTCCGGGCGGGGCGACCACCGCCGACCCCGCCATGCCCGGCTCGGTCGTGCTCAAGGTCGTGGGCAGCGAGGCGACGACCGCCAACCTGCTCCTCTCCCACCAGTTGAACGGCGCACAGCTCGCCGGCCCCGACCGCGCCCGCGTCGCAAACATCCCCGGGGTGACCACCACCGACCAGGCCAACGGCACGCAGGAGTTCTTCTTCCACCAGGGCAAGGGCCACCCCGGCAGCGACCCGGCCGTCCGCACGGCCCTGCTCCAGGCCGTCGACTTCGAATCCCTCGGAGCGATCGCCACCGGCGGCACCGGCCGCACCCCCACCGGCCTGGTCATGGAACCGAAGCCCTGCCCCGCCGACACCGTCACCGGCCACCTGCCCGCCTTCGACCCCCACGCGGCAGGCTCGGCTCTCCACGCCGCAGGGTGGCGCCGAGGCCCCGACGGCTTCCGCGTCAAGGACGGCAAGCGGCTCACCATCCGCATGATCTACGGCACGTCCTCGGGCGAGACCATGGCTGCCGCGGCCGAGTATCTGGCCGAGTCATGGAAGAACGTCGGCGCCGACGTCCGGCTGCGAGCCGTGTCCGACGCCGCCTATGGCGAGGTCGAAGCGGTCACCCAGGACTGGGACGTGAACTGGGCGCCGCTCGGTGTCACGCTGCCCACGCAGCTGCTCGGCGCCCTGTCCGGCCCCTTCACCCCCGACGGCGGCAACTTCGCCCACCTCACTAACAAGACCTACGAGCGACTCACCGCCGAGGCGAGCAGGCTCCCCGGCGCCGTCGGCTGCGACCTGTGGGAGCGGTCGGAACACGCCCTCCTCGACAGCGGGGACATCGTTCCCGTCGTCGACAAGACCGTCACGATCGCCGCCCACAACGCCACCTTCCGCATCACGTCGGGCCTCTTCGACCCGACGTCGATCCGGATGACGGGAGGACAGAAGTGACCACCCCATCCGACGTCCTCACCCCGCACGAAGCGACCTCCGCCGCTGCCGCCGCGCCGCGCCGCCCCCGGCGGCTGAGCCTGCGCTTCTTCGGCCGGCAACTGCTCCGCCTGGTCGGCTCCCTCGCCGTGCTCGTCGTGGCGTCGTTCGCGATGATCCACCTCATCCCCGGCGACCCGCTGCGCCAGATGCTCGGTCCGACCGCACCGAAGGAACTCGTCGACCAGCGCAGGAGCGAACTCGGCCTTGACCAGCCGTTGTTCACCCAGTTCACCGACTATGTCCGGCAGTTGCTCTCCGGCGACCTCGGCACTTCGTTCTTCTCCTCCCAGCCGGTGACCGACATCATCGGCCAGGGCCTCCCCAACACCCTCGCGCTCGCCGTCCTCGCCACCCTCACCGCACTCGCCGTGGCCGTACCGCTGGGCCTGTGGGCCGCCGTCCGCACCCACAACGGACGCCGGCGCGGCACCGAGACCACGTTCACCACGCTCACCGGCGCGGCCGTCGCCATCCCCGAGTACCTCTACGGTCTGGCGCTGCTGCTCGTCCTCGCCCTGGGCCTCGGCCTGTTCCCGCCGGCCGGCCTCACCGGGCCCGCCTCGTTCGTCCTGCCGGTCACGGCGCTCGCCATCGCACCGGCGGCGATGATCGCCCGCCTGGCCCGCGTCGAGACCCTGCGCGAACTCGACACCGACTACATGCGCCTGGCCCACGCCAAGCGGCTGCCCGCCCGGCGGCTGTACGCGGTCCACCTGCTGCCGAACACCCTCACCGCGACCCTGACCATGGGCGGCCTGCTGCTCAGCGGGCTGATCACCGGAAGCGTCCTGGTCGAGAACGTCTTCGCCTGGCCCGGTCTCGGCCTGCGCACGGTCGAGGCCATCACCCAGAAGGACTACCCCGTGGCGCAGGCCATGATCCTCGTCTACGGTGCGCTCGTCCTCGTCGTCAACTTCCTCGTCGACATCCTGCTCGGGATCCTCGACCCCAAGTCGACCCTGTCCACCCCGTCCGCCTCCTCCCGCAGGGAGGGCTGATGCGCCGTCTACTGAGAAACCCCGCCGGTCTGCTGGGCGCCGTGATCGTCGCCCTCATGGTCCTCCTCGCCGTCGTCGGCCCGCCGATCTGGGAGGACGCCGCCACCCGGATGAACCCGAAGGAGATCAGCCAGGGAGCCTCCGCCTCGCACCTGCTCGGCACCGACGCCCTCGGCCGTGACCTCCTCGCCCGGACCCTCGTCGCCACCCGGCTGACCCTGGGCCTCGCCTTCCTGGCCACCCTGATCGGCACCGTCTCCGGCGTCCTGCTCGGAACCATGCCGCAGATCCTGCCCCGGCGCGCGGGCCGAGCAGTCATCGCCGCGGTCGACCTCCTGGTGGCCTTCCCGGCCCTCCTGCTCGCCATGTTCACCGCCGTCGTCGCGGGCCTCGGCGCACAGGGCGCCGTCCTCGGCATCGGCGTCGCCCTCGCACCGACCTTCGCCCGGCTCACCCACACCATGACCGCGTCCGTCGCCGGATCCGACTACATCGCCGCGGCCCGCATGCTGCGCGTGCCCCGCCACCGCATCCTCACCCGGCACGTCCTGCCCAACATCGCCGAACCGCTCATTCTCAACACCGCCCAGGCCATGGGCGGCGCCCTGCTCGGCCTGTCCGCGATGTCCTTCCTCGGCATGGGCGTCCAGGCACCCTCGTACGACTGGGGCCGGCTGCTCAACGAAGCCTTCGGGCACGTCTACGTCACCCCGTCCGTCGTCGTGGCCCCCGCCCTCGCCGTCAGCCTCTCCGGCCTCGGCTTCATGCTGCTCGGCGACACCTTCGCCAAGGCCGCCGCCCACACCCGCGAAACGTCCGGAAAGCCCGTCGCCCCCACGGTCACCCCCGCCATGGACGAGCCCGCACCGGACGCCGTCCTGGAGGTACGGGACCTCACCGTCGCCTTCCCCGGCGGCATCACCCCCGTACGCCAGGTGTCGCTGACCGTCCGCGCCGGGGAGATCGTCGGCCTCGTCGGCGAATCTGGTAGTGGCAAGAGCATGACGGCCGCCGCCATCGGCCGGATCGTGCCCTACCCGGGCCTGGCCGCCAGCGCCCGCTTGCGGCTCGGCGGGGTGGACCTGGACGGCCTGACGGACTCCGAGCGCCGCAAGCTGCTCGGGTCGTCACTCGCGATGGTCTTCCAGGACCCCACCTCCTCCCTCAACCCCGCCCTCCGCGTCGGCGGCCAGCTCGCCGAAGTGGCCACCCTGCACGACGGCGCCACCCGCACCGAGGCACGGGCCCGCGCCGTCGAACGCCTCGACCGGGTCCGCATCAAACACCCCGCCGACGTCGCCAAGCGGTACCCGCACGAACTGTCCGGAGGCATGCGCCAGCGTGCCGTCATCGCCATGGGCCTGATGAACACGCCCCGACTGATCATCGCGGACGAACCCACCACCGCCCTCGACGTCACCGTCCAGCGCGAGGTCCTGCGGGTCCTGCGCGAAGCGGTCGACGAGACACAGGCGGGAGCCCTGTTCATCTCCCACGACATCGCCGTCGTCAGCGAACTGTGCGACCGGATCGCCGTCATGTACGCGGGCCGCATCGTCGAGGAACTCCCCGCCGACGCCCTCCACTACGCCCGCCACCCCTACACCCGCGCCCTCGTCGGCTCGCTGCCCGACATGGACACCGACCGGTCGGGCCCCCTCACCACCATCCCCGGCCGCCAGCCCGCGCCCGCAGACGTCGGCGACGGCTGCGCCTTCGCCGACCGTTGCACCTTCGCCACAGCCCGCTGCGCCATCCGCCCCAAGCTGCTCGCCCGTACGGAGACCCATTCCGTGGCCTGCTGGGAGGTCCTGTGAACATCAGCGAACTCACCGTCCGCTTCGGCTCCTTCACTGCCGTCGACAGCGTGAGCCTGGAGGTCCCCGCCGGCTCCGTCACCGGGCTTGTGGGGGAGTCCGGCTCCGGAAAGTCCACCCTCGCCCGCGCCGTGGCCGGCCTGACCCCGTACCGGGGCACGGTCACCGGAGTCGCGCCCGGCCGCGTTCAGATGGTGTTCCAGGACCCATACTCCTCGCTCAACCCGCGCATGAGCATCGGCGACGCCATCGCCGAGGGCACCCGCGTCCCGCGCGCCCAGCGGCCGGCGGAGGTCGGCCGGCTCCTCGAACTGGTCTCCCTCCCGGCCGCGTACGCCGCCAAGTATCCCCGTGAACTCTCCGGCGGCCAGCGCCAGCGCGTCGCCATCGCCCGCGCGCTGGCGGCCGGGCCGGAGCTGCTCATCGCCGACGAGATCACCTCCGCCCTCGACGTCTCCGTCCAGGGAGCCGTCCTCAACCTGCTGCGCGAACTGCGCGGAGAGCTCGGTCTGACCATGCTCTTCATTTCGCACAACCTCGCCGTGGTGCGGTACGTCTGCGACGCCGTCGCCGTCATGCACCACGGCCGGCTCGTGGAGTCCGGCCCTGTCGAGGACGTGATCGGCGCGCCCCGGCACGCGTACACCCGCGTCCTGCTCGACGCGGTCCCGCGCCTCGCCCGCGCCTGAGCCGCCCGCCCCGCCCTCGTGCCCGGCGGCCCGACACCCCGTACGGCTACGGGTCGCCGGACGCCCTTCCACCGCCCGAAAGGATCGTCGTGTCCCACGACCTCCACCACAGTGCCGTCGTCGCCGACGCACACAACGACCTCCTCATGGCCGTCGCAGCACGCCCGCCCAAGCGCTGGGGCCCCTTCTTCCGCGAACGCTGGCTACCCCAGCTGCGCGAAGGCGGCATCGACATCCAGGTTCTGCCCGTCTTCATCGACGACCAGTACCGCCCCGAGGGCGCGCTCCGGCAGACCCTCCGCATGATCGAGTGCGCCCACGTCCTCGCCGAGGCCAACGCCGACCAGGTCGCACTCTGCCTGAACGGCGCCGACATCGACGCGGCCCTCACCGAGGACAGGATCGCCCTGGTCCTCGCCCTGGAGAGCGCCCCCGGCATCGACGCCTCCGTCGAACTCTTCCCCACCCTCTTCCGACTGGGTGTACGGATCGCCTCCATCGCCCACTGGGGACGCACCCCGCTCGCCGACGGCAGCAGGGAGGACGCCACCGGCAGCCGACTGACCGTGCCGGGCGTCGAGGCGCTGCGCGAGATGGAACGCCTCGGGATGCTCTTCGACATCTCCCACCTGGGGGCGAGCGGCGTCGCACACGTCCTGGAACTGGCCACCCGGCCGCTCATCGCTACCCACTCGTGCGCCCGGGCCCTGCGCGACCACCACCGTAACCTCACCGACGACCAGATCCGGGGCGTGGCCGCCACCGGCGGTGTGGTGTGCGTGAACTTCGTACCGGACTTCCTCACCGACGACCAGGCGAAGGTGAGCACCGACCGGATCGTCGACCACATCGAGCACATCGTCTCCGTCGCCGGGATCGACCACGTCGGGCTCGGTTCGGACTTCGTACGTGAGGTCATGCACGACGTCACCCCGCCCTGCTGCGAGAGCCTCGACGACGAGGACCCGATGTTCGACTTCCCCGGGCTCGAAGGCCCGGCGGGCATGCCGCTGGTCACCGAGGCGCTCTTCCGCAGGGGCCTGCCGGAGGAGGACATCCTGAAGGTTCTCGGCGGGAACATGCGGCAGCTCATGGCCAAGCACATGGGCTGACCTTGGCTGACTTGTCCTAGGAACGGTGCCCGGCCGGTCGTACGACCCGCCGGGCGTCGGTCGTTCGTGGGATTCGGTCCCCGCTACGAACCCGACGCCGAGGTTGTCACTACGGCACGAACCGGGCGGTGTCCGCCCTGCCTAGCGTGGCGGTCATCCCAACCTGGAGGACCCACCGTGCCGGTTGACCAAGAACCCCGTCCACCGCGAGCGGACCACGCGTTCGATCTCGACGCCATGCTCGCCGACCTCGAAGAACTCGTTACCTGTGAGTCGTACTCCGCCGACCACGCAGCTGTCGCCCGCAGCGCACAGGTCGTCGCCGACCAGGGCAGTCGGCTGCTCGGCGCCCGCCCGCAGACGCTGGTCGTCGACGGCGTCACCCACGTGCAGTGGACCTTCGGAACCCCGCGCATCCTGCTGCTCGGTCACCACGACACCGTCTGGCCGATCGGCTCGCTCAAGACCCACCCCTGGTCGGTGGAGCAGGGCATCGCCCGCGGCCCGGGCGTCTTCGACATGAAGGCCGGCCTGGTCCAGATGTTCCACGCCCTTGCCTCCCTGCCCTCCCTCGACGGTCTGTGTGTCTTGGTCACGGGCGACGAGGAGGTCGGCTCGGACACCTCCCGTCACCTCATCGAGGACCTGGCACGTCAGTGCGCGGCCACCCTCGTCCTCGAGCCCTCCGCACCTGGAGGAGCGCTCAAGACCAGCCGCAAGGGCGTCTCCCTCTACGACATCACCGTCCACGGACGCGCCGCCCACTCCGGACTCGAACCCGAAAAGGGCATCAACGCGGCCACCGAACTGGCCCAGCATCTCCTCGCCCTGAGCTGGATCGCCGAAACGGTCACCGCCCAGACCGGACCCGGGACGACGGTCACACCGACACTGATGTCGGCTGGCACCGCGAACAACACCGTGCCCGCCCGCGCCGACCTCAGCGTGGACGTACGGGTACCGAATGCCGCCGCCCAGGACGCGGTCGACCAGCTGATCAGGGCCTTGAGACCGGAGCATCCCGGCGCGCGTCTGCATGTCGCGGGCGGCCCCAACCGCCCGCCGCTGGATCCGGACGCCTCCCACAAGCTCTTCGCCCTGGCCGATGACATCGCCTCACGTCTCGGTCTCGACCCCCTGCGTCAGGCGGCCGTCGGCGGCGCCTCCGACGGCAACTACACCGCCGGAGCCGGCTGCCCCACCCTCGACGGCCTCGGCGCCGTCGGCGACGGCGCCCACGCCGACCACGAACACGTCGTCACCGCCACGATGCCGGACCGCGCCCGGCTGCTGGCCCACCTCGTCGGAGCGCTGCAGTGAACGCACTCGACCTCAGGGAACTCCACAGCATGGAGGACCTCGACACCGTCAGCCGCCTCTACGCCGACATCTGGGGCACGGACGCAGACAGCCCGCCCGTCTCCGCGGAAGTCATGCGCGCTCTGTCCCACGCGGGCAACTACGTCGCCGGCGCCTACGAGAACGGCCGGCTGGTCGGCGCCTCCGTCGCCTTCTTCGGCGATCCCATCGGCACCACCCTGCACTCCCACATCACCGGCACCGCCCAGGGACGCGGCATCGGCCTCGCCCTCAAACTTCACCAGCGCCAATGGGCCCTCACCCGCGGAATCAAGCGCATCACCTGGACCTACGACCCGCTGATCCGCCGCAACGCCTACTTCAACCTCGTCAAGCTAGGCGCACGCCCCGAGGAGTACCTGCCGTCCTTCTACGGCGCCATGGACGACGCCATCAACGGCGGCGACGAGTCCGACCGCGTCCTGACCACCTGGGACCTGACCGCGCCCACAGGGCCGTACACCTTCACCCTGCCCGCCGGCGCCGCCCACGGCGTCCGCAACCAGGATGGCCGCCCCGTGATCGGCCCGACCGACGCCGACACCGTCCTCATCGACCTCCCCGACGACATCGAGTCCCTGCGCCGTACGGACCCGGGCGCCGCCCGCGACTGGCGGCTGGCCGTACGGCACACCCTCGGCGGCCTGCTCGCCGAGGGAGCTACCGTCGCCGGCTTCCACGACCGACGCAGCTACGTCATCCACCGCACCGCCGCCTGAACCATCCCCAGGAGCCACCCGCACATGAAGACCAAGATCTCCGGCGTCGAACTGCGCCGCATCGCGATGCCGCTCGTCGCCCCGTTCCGCACCTCCTTCGGCGTCGAGACCAGCCGCGACGTCCTGCTGGTCCGCGTCGTCACCTCCGACGGCATCGAAGGCTGGGCAGAGTGCGCGGCCATGTCGGAGCCCCGCTACTGCTCGGAGTACGTCGACGGAGCGCAGGACGTCCTGCGCCGCTTCCTCGTTCCGGCCCTGCCGAAGGACGACGTGGACGCGGCCACCGTCGGCCGCGCACTCGAACCCTTCACCGGCCACCACATGGCCAAGTCGGTCCTGGAGACCGCCGTCCTCGACGCCCGACTCCGCTCGTCCGGCGAGTCCTTCGGCTCGTACCTTGGCGCAGCCCGCGACCGCGTCCCCTGCGGCGTCTCCGTCGGGATCATGGACTCGATACCCCAACTCCTCGACGCCGTCGAGGGGTACGTCTCCGAGGGCTACGCACGGATCAAGCTGAAGATCGAACCCGGCTGGGACGTCGAACCCGTCCGCGCCGTCCGCGAGCGCTTCGGTGACGACCTCCTCCTCCAGGTCGACGCCAACGCCGCCTACACCCTCGTCGACGCCCAGCAACTCGCGAAACTCGACGACTTCGGCCTGTTGCTGATCGAACAGCCCCTCGCCAACGACGACATGGTCCAGCACGCCCAGCTCGCCAAGCTGCTGCGCACCCCGATCTGCCTGGACGAGTCCATCGAGTCCGCCGCCGACGCCGCCGCGGCCATCTCGCTGGGCGCCTGCTCGATCATCAACATCAAGCCGGCCCGCGTCGGCGGCTACCTCGAAGCCCGCCGCATCCACGACATCGCCCGCGCCCACGGAATCCCCGTCTGGTGCGGCGGCATGCTGGAGACCGGCATCGGCCGCGCCGCCAACGTGGCCCTCGCCGCCCTCCCGGGCTTCACTCTCCCCGGTGACACCTCGGGCTCCCACCGCTACTTCGCCAGGGACATCACCGAGCCATTCGTCCTCGCCGACGGCCACCTCGACGTCCCGACGGGCCCGGGCCTCGGCATCGAACCGCTGCGGGATGTCCTGAAGGAGGTCACCACGTCCACCGAGTGGATCGCGCTCTAGGGCCTGTATCGGAAGTGGATCTCTTCATGCATCGAATGGCAGTTCCAACAGCTCCTCCGGAGGTTGGAAACCGTACCGCTGCCAGAGGGGACTGCTGCGCTCTGACGGCCAGACGATCAGAGTGTCGAAGCCGACCCTGCGTGAATGCCGGTTCAGCGCCTCAAGTAGCGCAGAGCCTGCTCCCTTGTTCCGTTGCAACGGTGTGACGTAGAAGTTCGTCACGTAGCCGACCGGTGTGTTGTCGCTGTACGGATCCGGCATCCTCTCCACCGGACAGAGGAAGACGTGACCGCAGATTTCACCTCCGGCCTCCGCGATCCACGCCAGCCATTGGCCATTGCGGAGCCGGTCGCGGATCCAGTGCTCCGCCTCTTCCAGGGGCCGGGCGGGAGCCGACGGCTGCCCTTCGAGGTCCTCCTGCTTGAACGTCCAGCGCAGTTCCGCCAAGATCCGCGCATCACCAGGCTGAGCCAGGCGCACCGTGAAGTGTGTGGTCATGAGGCGAGTGTCGTCTCTGCACTGCGGTGAGGTGAATTGATTTCCGCACTGGTCACAGCCACTCGTTGATGGCCGCGACGAGGACGGTCGCCTCGTAGCGGACGGCGAGTTTCTCGTAGCGGGTGGCCACCGCCCGGTACCTCTTGAGGCGGTTGATCCCGCACTCAACTGCGTGACGCTCGCGGTAGTCAGTCTTGTCGAACTTCGGCGGCCGGCCGCCGCGGGAGCCGAGCTTCTTGCGGTTGCGGGCGTGGTCGGCCTTGTCCGGGATGGTGCACCGGATCCCGCGTCTGCGCAGGTAGGCGCGGTTCTTGCGGGAGGCGTAAGCCTTGTCCGCCCGCACTCGGCTGGGCCGCGTACGCGGTCGGCCCGGCCCGACGCGAGGCACGCAGATCGCTTTGAGGACGGGCTCGAACTGCGGGGAGTCGCCGCGCTGTCCGGCCGTGATAACGATCGACATGGGCTTCTGTCCCTGTTCGACAGCCAGGTGCAGCTTGGTGGTCAGGCCGCCGCGCGAACGTCCGAGGCCGTGGTCGTCCGGCTCGCTGGCGATGCCACCGGGCGGTTCCTTTTGCAGATCCCCCTTTTCCGCGCGCCGGCCGCGTGCTGGTGAGCTCGGCAGACGGTGGAGTCGACGTTGATGTCCCAGGTGATCAGGTTCTTCGCGTCGGCCTGGGCCTGCAGCTCGGTGAAGATCCACTTCCAGGCGCCGTCGCGCTGCCAGCGGCGGAACAGGTCGTACACGCGGCCCCAGGGCCCGTACCGCTCCGGAACATCCCGCCACGGAGTCCCGGTCCGGGTTCGCCAGCGTATGCCGTCGATCAACTGTCGCCTCGTCCATATCGGTGGGCGTCCCGGCTTCTTGCCCTGGGGCAGCAGCGGCTCCAGGCGGGCCCACTGCGCATCTGTCAGATCTCCACGTGCCACGGACCGAAATCATCTCACGCTCAAGATCCACTTTCGATACACGCCCTAGTCCTCCGCACAGAACAGCCGACACTCCCGAAGGCTCCCAGGGCACCACGCCCAGGGGGCCTTCGCTGCACCTCGTCTCCTACGACGGAACGGCCCGGTGGGATTCTGCCCTGGGCACGAACGCAAGAGACTGCCACTCCGGCACAGTGGAACCACCGCACCGCGTGACGGCAGGAGCGCCTCCACCCGCCGAGCCTCCACGACGCCACGCAGCCCGCCCGCCCTGTCGACCCGGCTGAGCCATCCTTCCCGGGACGAGGGCGGGCGGGCGTCCGACTCCAGGCGGGGTTATCTGGAGCCTCCCGTCATGCGGATCGTGGTCGGCGCGAACATCCCCGACGAGATCCGGAAGGTGGCGCCGTAGGCGGCCACGGTCTGCGTCTTGTCCACGACCGGGATCAGGTCCGCGTTTTTGAACAGGGCAGTCTCGGCCTTGTTCCACAGCGGGCAGCCGACCTCAACCGGAAGGGTGGCGGCCTTCGCTGTGAGGCGGTCGTAAGTCGTATTCCTGATGTGGGCGAAGTTGTTGCCGTCGGGCGTGAAGGGGCCGGAGAGCAGACCGGTCAGCTGCGAGGGCAGGGTGACCCCGAGCGGAGCCCAATTCAGGTCCCAGTTCTGCTCGATGGCCTCGACCTGGAAGTAGGCGGCGTCGGAGACGGCACGCAGCCGCACGTCCGCACCGACCTGCTTCCAGGCGTCCGCCAGGTACTCGGCCGCGGCGGCCATCGTTTCGCCCCCGGAGGACGAGTAGATGAAGCGGAACGTCAGCTTCCTTCCGTTCTTGACCCGGATCGCACCCGGCGAGGGCTGGGTCCAGCCGGCGGCGTCGAGCTGCTGGGCGGCCGCGTGGGGGTCGTAGTCGGGCAGGTGGCCGGTGACGGTGTCGCCGGTGCAGGGCCTGGGCTGGGTGACCAGCCCGGTGGGCGGTCGTCCGGTGCCGCTTGTCACCACCGCGCCGAGGTCGGTCAGGTTGACGGCCGCAAGCAGGGCCTTGCGCACGGCAGGGTCGCTGCCCGGGTGGCCGGGGCCCTGGTGGAAGAAGAACTCATGGGTGCCGTTCTGCTGGTCGGTGGCGGTCAGGCCCGGCACGTTCGTGACGCGCGCCCGGTCCGGGCCTGCCAGCATGGCGCCGTTGAGGTGGTGGGAGAGCAACTCGTTGGCGATGGTGCCCTCGCTGGGCAGGACACGGAGTACGACCTTGCCGGGTCGGTCTGCGACGGGAACCCCTGCTGGGCCCCAGGTGTAGTCCTTGCGCCGGATGTAGGTGTAGCTCTGGTTCGGCTCGGCCGAGGTGAGCTGGAACGGCCCGGAGCCGGAGGTGCCTTTGGAGAGGAGCCGCCGGTCCTTGAGGCCCGCTCCGCAGACGATGAAAAGGTACCGGGTGGACTGCAGGATGAACGAGTACGGCCGTGGGGTGGAAAGCGTCACGGTTCCCGCCGCGTTGTCGGGTGTGGCGGTCATGTCCGGGGGGACCAAGATGCCGTAGGCCGGGGACTGGTTCTTCGGGTTGGTGATGTAGCGGACGTTCGCGGCGACGGTGTCCGGGGTGACCGGGCTGCCGTCGGCGCAGGTGGCGCCCTTGTGCAGGGCGAAGGTGACCGAGGACGGCCGGACCGTCCATGTGTCGGCGAGACCGGGGACGATTCTGCCGCTCGCGTCGGTGCTGACCAGTGTGTCGTAGGCCAGTGACACGGCGGTGTAGCTGCTGCCGTTCTTCGCCTGCGCGGGGTCGAGCAGCCCGGGGTCGGTCTTGATCGCGAAAACGAAGGCGTCTCCGCCCTTGGTACCGGCCGAGGTGGTGGCGCAGCCGGAGGCCAGGAGCGTGGACGCCGCGATGCACGCGGCGGCCATTCTGGTTCTTCTCATAGGGGGCTCCAGGGATCGGGAAGGTTGCCCCACAGTGGCCCTTGGGCGGCGAGGAACATTCAGAGGGAACGACGAAACGGCGTCCGATGATTGGTGACTCGATCCCAAACCCAGGGGAACGTCGTATGTATGAGGCCCCGGAGGCGCAATGAAGCACTATTGCGACGGGACCACCCGAGTGAGCGCCGTGGGGGGTCTTGGTCCTTCATCAGAGTGCCGAATCGCCGGCGTCGTTGCTCTGACAACGCCGACCCTCGGATGTGGCTTCGCTCCGAGGGCCGGCCCCCGCCGTCGGCACTGACCCTGAGCGGAGCCGGACCGGTGACGCTCGTATCGGGTGGGGAATTTCGACTATTGCATCGCCGATATCGGTCCCGCTTCACGGGTCGCGGTCTCGTCGAACGCGCCCGCACGCGCGCACCTCTCGGAGAGCCGCTCACGCCGCAGCCGTGAATTGGAGGTCTGCGCGCTGCGGTTTCTCGGAGTCGTGCAGTGGGTCGCTGCACTGCCCCTGGGGACAGCGGTACAGACAGACGTCCGCGGTCAGGCTTCGGTGCCGTCGTCGTCCTCGTCCAGCCAGGGTGCGTCCGGGGCTCGCAACAGTCGCAGGTCGCCGTCGGCTGGGATGAAGGCAGCGCTGTAGCGGCCGAGCACGTTGAGGTTCCGCATCAGATCTTCTCGGCGGTCACGCGTGGGTGGTCGGTGGTGAGCATGGTGATGTCCTCGACGTCGGACGTCAGGACCGTGACGCGGCCCGGCTGTGTGAGGGCGGTGGCGCAGAGCATCGCGTCGATGGCGTACTTGTGGCCGTGCAGGCCAGCCGCGCGCAGCAGGGTGGCGGCGGACTGGGCGACGGCCTGCGTGACCGGCTCGACCCGCAGCCGGGACAGCGTCCACTTGAGCGCGGCGTCGTTGATCCGGGGGTGGATCACCTCGACGAGCACCGCGGCCGAGGTGATCACCGGAAGATCGGCGTCGCGGGCGGCGGTGAGCCACTCGTGGACCTCACGGTTACGTTGCACGGCCTTCGCCAGGCCCTCGCTGTCCAGGATGAGCGCGCCACTCACGCGGCCGCCTCGGCCCCGGAGGAGGGGGTGCCGGTGAGCTTGGCCAGCTTGGTGGCCACGGCCTCGGGGTCGGCGGGGCCGTGGGTCTTGTCGAAGTCGGCGATCAATTCGTCAAGGTTGTCTCGCTCGATCTGCCGTTGCGCGGCCTTCTCCAAGTACGCGGACACACCCCGCTTGCCGACCCGCTCGCGGATTGCTTGCAGGGTGCCGGCGGTCAGGGAGACGGAGATGCCGCTGCTGGGGCCGTCGCCGGGAGGGAAGTCGGTGTCGTCAACCATGACACGAGTATGGCATTTCAAATGCTATACGGCGAGTCCTTGTCCGGTGGAGGGCGTCCGGCAGGCGCTGCCCGTAGTTACTCACTGTAATGCGCGGCGACATCGGTGAGCCGGGCGAGGGTGGCCAACTGTGCGACGGGCGGATGTGATGGCGCGGGCGTGAGATGCGGTTGGCGGCTCCGGTTCTCCCCGGATTCTCCCGAGTGTCCACAGATCCCCAAAAAGCCAGGTCAGAGGCCCTGTGGAGGTACGGCGAGGAGATCACCCGCATCACTTCTCCCCAGGGACTCCCCAGCGCCCCATAGGGCTCCCTATGCGGGAGGCGCAAGAGCAAACCATGCGCGTGCTGCTTGAGCGGAGCCGGTCACCTAAAGCCAATCGCGGCGCTTGAAAATCACGTACAAACTGACGCAAACCATCCCCATCAAGCCCACCGCGAAGGGGTATCCGAAGCTCCAACCCAGCTCAGGCATGGACTCGAAGTTCATGCCGTAGATAGTTCCCACGAGTGTGGGTGCGAAGAGAATGGCCGCCCAGGCTGAAATCTTCTTGATCTCCTCGTTCTGGGCGAAGCCCGCCTCCGCCAGCGCCCGCATCTCCGCGTTCTGTTGCTGGGTGACCAGGGTCGCGTTGACCGTGAGGATTTCGGTGAGGGCCTGGCGGAAGCCGTCCACACGTTCGCTGGTGTGCGTGACGTGGTCGGCGACGTCCCTCAGGTGGCGCTGGAGCTCCTCCTCCGTGCCGTATTTGGCGAAGCCGGCCATCAGGCCGTGGAGCATGCCGACCAGGGGGCGGGTGGCGCGCTGGAACTCGACCATTTCGCGGGAGAGTTCGTAGATGCGGCGGGACACCTCCGGGTCGCCCCGGAAGACCTCCGTCTCGATCTCGTCGATGTCGTTCTGGACGCCCGCCACCACCGGGGCGTAGCCGTCGACGACCGCGTCGAGGATGGCGTACAGCACCGCTTCCGGGCCCAGGGCCAGGAGTTCCGGGGTCTCCTCCATGCGGCGGCGTACCGCGGAGAGGTCGGGGGCCGCGCCGTGGCGGACCGTGATGAGGAAGTCCGCGCCGAGGAAGACGTGGAGTTCGCCGAAGTCGACCTCCTCCTGGGCGTCGAGGTAGCGGGCGGCGCGCAGCACGACGAAGAGCGTGTCGCCGTACCGTTCCAGCTTCGGGCGCTGGTGGGCCTCCATGGCGTCCTCGACGGCCAGCTCGTGGAGGTCGAACTCGGCCGCCAGGGACAGGAGTTCCGCCTCCGAGGGGCGATGGAGCCCTATCCAGGCCATGCCGTCCGGCTCCTCGCGCAACTGGCGGAAGGTCTCGGCGAGCGTGCCGGGGGAGGAGACCTTGCGGCCGTCCCGGTAGAGGGACGCCTGGACCACACTGCCCCGGTCGCGGGACGGGGCAACGGGCGCAACCGCCGGTGCGTGTTCGGCGGTGGGCACCGGGGCCGTGGAGCGCCGGCGCCAGTTCGGCTTCTTCGAGGGCAGGGTCATACGGGTCTCACCTCCCGGGTCGAACCATATACGTCCCGGTTTGCCCCGGCATGGCAGGGGCCGGATACGTATTGAGGACAACACTCGTCCTCAAGGGTGCGTAACGTGCCGAACATGGTCTCCCAGAAGAAGCCCGTGCTTTCCGCCCGCGCCCTCAACCGCGCCACCCTGGCACGGCAGCTCCTGCTGCGTCGTACCCCCATGCCGGCGAAGCACGCCGTCTCCCACCTCGTCGGCCTCCAGGCCCAGAACACCAAGCCGCCCTACTACGCCCTCGCCGCCCGCCTCGAAGGCTTCCGCCCCGAGGAGCTGTCCGCGCTGATGGAGGCCCGCGAGGTGGCCCGGATCGTCACCATACGGTCCACCATCCACACGCACACCGCCGACGACGTCCTGGCCCTGCGCCCGCTCGTCCAGGCCGCGCGCGACCGGGAGGTCGGCGTCTTCCGCAAGGGACTGGTCGGGGTGGACCTGGAGCGGCTCACGGCCATCAGCCGCGAACTGGTGGAGGAGCGGGCCCGTACGCCGAAGGAGATCCGCGAGGCGCTGCTGAAAGAGTGGCCGGACGCCGATCCGCTCGCCCTGACCGTCGCGGCCCGCTGCCTGCTGCCGCTGGTCCAGGTCACCCCGCGCGGCCTGTGGGGACGCAGCGGCCAGGTGGCCCTCACCACCGCCGAGGTGTGGCTGGGCAGGTCCGCCGAGCCGGCCACTCCGGACGAGGCCGTGCTGCGCTACCTCGCCGCCTTCGGCCCGGCCTCCGTCAAGGACATGCAGACCTGGTCGGGCCTGACCCGGCTGCGCGACGCCTTCGAACGGCTGCGGCCCCGGCTCCTCACCTTCCAGGACGCGTACGGCACCGAGCTCTTCGACCTGCCCGACGCACCCCGCCCCGGCCCGGACACCCCGGCACCGCCGCGCTTCCTGCCCGAGTTCGACAACCTGCTGCTCTCGCACGCCGACCGCACCCGCGTCGTACCGAAGGAGTACAAGGACCGGACCTGGAAGGGGAACCAGGCGTACCGCACCTTCCTCGTCGACGGGTTCCTCGCGGGCGTCTGGCGCCTGGAGGAGACGAAGGACCGGGCGACCGTCACGGTCCAGCCGTTCGGGGCGCTCACCCGCGAGCGGCGCGCCGCCCTGGAGGAGGAGGCCGGGCGGACGATGACGGCGATGGTCCCGGAGAAGGCGTGCGAGGTGCGGTTCGGTACGTTCTAGTCCGCGCGGCCCGTCGCCGCCACCGTCACGCCCAGGCCGATCATCGCGAAGCCGCCCGCCCCGCCCACCATCGACAGGCGGCGGTCCGAGCGGGCGAACCAGCCCCGCGCCGCCGCCGCGCCCAGGCCCCACAGGGTGTCGGTGACCAGGCCGATGCAGATGGGGACCAGGCCCAGCAGCAGCATCTGGACCGCCACCTGGCCGGCCGCGTGGTCCACGAACTGGGGCAGCACCGCCGCGAAGAAGACGATGCCCTTCGGGTTCGTGACGCCCACCACGACGCCGTCCAGCAGGGTGCGCAGGTCGCCCCGAGACGCGGCGGGCGGAGGCACGTTCAGCATGGCCGCCTTCATCTCCTTGCGGTGCCGGAACGCCTGCACCCCGAGGAAGACCAGATACGCCGCGCCCGCCAGCTTCACCGCCATGAACACGACCACCGACCGTTCGACCGCCGCCCCGACCCCGAGGGCCACGGCCACCACCAGGACGTACGAGCCGACGACATTGCCCAGCACCGTCGCCATCGCCGTCCGGCGGCCGTGCGCGAGGGCGCGGCCGATCACGAACAGCACGCTCGGGCCCGGGATCACGATCACGAGCAGCGACATGGCCGCGAAGGCCGGCACGCGGTCTGTGGACACCATGGCCCTCACCCTAAGCACCGCGAGCCGAGCACCGCGAGGGCCGGGGCAACAGGGCCGCGCGTACCCGCTCCTTCACCCCCGTCCGCGGGTAGTGAGACCTGGGTCGCCGATTGCACGATGGCGGCGACCAGTCCCGCAATGCCCGGCAACGAGGAGGACACATGGCGGAAAGCGGCGCGACCGAGGAGTTCCGGGCGGCCCGGGACTTCCTGCTGCGGCACCGGGAGGACTACGAGAGGGCGTACGACGGCTTCGCCTGGCCCCGGCCCGCCCGGTTCAACTGGGCGCTCGACTGGTTCGACGTCATCGCGGCGGGCAACGACGCGACGGCGCTGCACATCGTCGAGGAGGACGGCACTCAGACCCGGCTCTCCTTCGCCGAGCTGTCCGGCCGCTCCGACCGGGTCGCGAACTGGCTGCGGGGGCTGGGCGTCCGCCCCGGGGACCGGATCGTCGTCATGCTCGGCAACGAGGTCGAACTGTGGGAGACCGCCCTCGCCGCGATGAAGCTGCGCGCCGTCGTCATCCCCGCGACTCCGCTGCTCGGCCCCGTGGACCTGGCCGACCGCATCGAGCGCGGCCGGGCCCGTCATGTGATCGTGCGGGCCGAGGACACCGGCAAGTTCGACGACGTGCCCGGTACGTACACACCGATCGCGGTCGGCGCCCGCGTCCCGCACTGGATCGCGTACGAGGACGCCTACGGGGCCTGCGGGCCTTTCGAGCCGACGGGGGAGACCCGGGCCGACGACCCGCTGATGCTGTACTTCACCTCCGGCACCACCGCCCGCCCCAAGCTCGTCGAGCACACCCACACCTCGTACCCCATCGGCCACTTGTCGACGATGTACTGGATCGGGCTCAAGCCGGGCGACGTCCACCTCAACATCTCCTCACCCGGATGGGCCAAGCACGCCTGGTCGAACCTCTTCGCGCCCTGGAACGCCGAGGCGACCGTCTTCATCCACAACTACACGCGCTTCGACGCCGACCGCCTGATGGCCGAGATGGACCGGCACGGCGTCACCAGCTTCTGCGCCCCGCCCACCGTGTGGCGGATGCTCATCCAGGCCGACCTGTCCGCGCTGCGCACCCCGCCCAGGGAGGCCGTCGCCGCCGGTGAGCCGCTGAACCCCGAGGTCATCGAGACCGTACGGCGCGAATGGGGCGTGACCATCCGGGACGGCTTCGGGCAGACCGAGACGGCCGTCCAGGTCTCCAACAGCCCCGGCCAGCTGCTGAAGGCCGGGTCCATGGGGCGGCCCAGCCCCGGCTTCCGCATCGAGCTGCTCGATCCGGTGACCGGGAAGCCGGGCGCGGCGGAGGGCGAGATCGCGGTCGACCTGTCCACCGACCCCGTGGGCGTGATGACCGGCTACCACGGCGACCCGGACCGTACGGCCGAGGCGATGGCCGACGGCTACTACCGCACCGGCGACATCGGCTCGCGCGACGCCGACGGCTATGTGACGTATGTGGGCCGGCGAGACGATGTCTTCAAGGCGTCAAGATCAGTAGCAATATCTTTCCTAATGACTGTGGCCGCCTGACCTGCACAAACGCAAGGTCTGGTCGCAGACGCGACGAAGCCCCCGCGCTCCGAGAGGGAGCCGGGGGCTTCGTCATGCGGTCTCAGACCCTCACGCTGGCACGTAGCCGGCGCTCAGCCGCCACCACTCACCACCATCCGGAGCGATGCGCCGGCCGATGGCCTGTGACGTGTATGCGGTCATCTCCGGGAGGAACCACACCGCCAGCGTGCCCCCCGTTGCGAGGGTCAGGGCCGCCCAGCGGCGCACCCCCTCCTCGGCTGGCAGCGCCACGTGATCGACCCCGTTGTCGGCGATGAAGGAGAGCACCACCCGGCCGTCCCGCTCGATTGACCACCGGGCCTGAGAATCCTTTGCCTGCGCGACATCACCTCTCGGCGCGAAGCGGTGCCGCTTGAGGAAGGCATCGACCTCAGCCCGCGACTCTCGGCCTAGATGCACGAGTGCAAGCGCCGGCTGCAAACCACCGTCTGCCTCGGGCGCCCCGGTAGGGACAGCCGCCGCAGCCGGCACACCGTTGAATGAAACCAGCGGCACCAGCCGCTGTGTACGACGTCGTCTGTTCACCGAGCCCCCCTACTCGTCATAGGACGGTTCGATCTCGCCGTCGTCGCAGCAGATGGAGGTCTCGTCCTCGACCTCTTCGCCGCACGAGTTACAGAAGAAGTAGACCGGCTCCCGTTCTTCCTCCGTCACCACTCCTCCCGCGCCTCGATCGCCTCGTCCTCAGCCGTACGGAGGGCCAAGACCAGGTGCCCAGACGGCGACGTCAGGTCCTCCGCCGCGCCCACCAGGCTGACCACTACGCCGAACCTGTTCGCCCGATCCACCAGTGCTTGGACGGGGCGAGCCTGCCGGCCGAACTCCGTGGTCTTGGCAGCGACGAGAACATCGAACCTTCGGAGAGCGATGTCGTTCATGACGTCGAGGAGGACGTCCATACGTCCCGCACTCTCGTAGCACTCCACGACCTCATAGCCGCGCTCCGCGGCCCACGCCTCGCACTGCGCTCGGCTGGCCAGCGCTGCGTCCGGGGTGTTCCCCTTGACGAAGACTGCGGCCCGCACCTGCTCACTCACTGGAATCCCCCTCGGCGTCCTTCTTGCGGACCCATTCTGCGTGAGCCTCGGCGACCCGCGCCTGCCACGACTGCCACGCCTCGTAGGTGGACAGCGTCTCCGGGACGTTCTCACCGATCAGCGCCCTGGCGAACTCGTTCAGGACGATCTCCGGGACCCCGCTGGTGTACCAGCCGTAGTGCCGACCACCGCGGATGGTGGTCTGTGTTGCGGAGTCCTCTTCCAGCACCTGGCGGATGAATCGGGGGTCCGGGGTGAAGCGCCAGGAGTGCTCCACCATGATTCGGAGTGTTTCCATCTCATCGTCGGTGAGCCGAAGCCCCCGCGTCTGCTCGTTCATGCCTCTCCTCTCAATGACGGAGGAGCCTGCCAGGGGTCGCTGACAGACTCCTCCGCTTGCTTGGGCTGATCAGCCCTCGGTCTCCCTCAGCCCCCGCAGCTCACGGCTGAGGCTGGCGCCGAGCTTCACAAACTCGGTCACCTCCTCCACCCGCGGTCGTCGGGTCTTCTTGCTCTTGCTCTTGCCGGCCGGCTTGACCGGCGGTTGGTACACCTCGGCGTCTTCCGGGTTGCTGCCGGCGTACGACACGGTGTGCAGTACCTGCGTGAGGTACCTGCGCAGCCACGTCGCCAGCCGGGTGATGTCTCGCTCGCCCAGGTCGTCGCTGAAGTGGAAGCCACTGACCGTCCGGGCGACCGCCTCGGCGACCGTGGTGGACTCCCCGTCGAGCGGGACCGTGCACCGGAGCGTCTGGAGCACCAGACCTTCCGGCGTTGAGATGTACCCGACGAACATCACGCCTAGGTCCTCGAACCGGTCGTCGCTCATCGAGCACAGGAGCTGTGCGTTGTCCCACCGCCCGAAGGTGTGGGCGACCAGCGGAATGCCGATCTGCTGCCGGTAGTACTGCGTGTCCTCGTCCGAGAAGTCCGGCGTGGTGAGGACGATCAGAGGGTTCCTGTACCGCAGCCCCCTCACGGCAGCCTTCGGCAGCTCAGCCGGCGACTCCGACAGCGCGGCCAAGAGGTACTCGTCCATCGCGAGGACCGTCCTGTCGCTCCGCCACAACTCGTGGATCGCAGCGTCACGACCCATCGCCGCCATCTCGCGGCGGTCGGCCGGGTCCCACGGGATGAGCGCCTGTGGCACCTGCTTGTTGCCAGCCATCACGTACGGCACCAGAGCCCGCAGATTCGGGTACCGGCTCACACCTCCCTGGATGTGCGACTGCATGGCCTTGACCATCTCTCTGGCCAACTCCAGCGTCTTCCTGTCGGTGCGCTGTTCCATTCCCTCTCCTCTCAAAACAGCAGAGGGCCCCGCCGGACCACCCGGCAGGACCCTCTCTCTGCTGCGTTGTGCTACTTGGCCGACTGCGCCTTCTCGAAGGCGTCGCGGACCTCGGCCGGCACACGACCGCGGTTCTTCAGCTCGGGCCAGCCGTTCGACCTGGCCCACGCCCGGATCGTCGCCGAGTCGGCACCGACCTCGGTGCGCTTCCCGGCAGCCGACTTACCGCGTCGGCCCGACACTTTGCGCCCGGCCTTGACGTAGGGCTCCACGATGCTCCGGAGCTTGTCCGCGTTGGCCGTGGTGAGGTCGATCTCGTACGACTTCCCATCCAGCGCGAAGGTGACGGTCTCGTCGGCCTCCGCGCCGTCCAGGTCGTCGACCAGCAGAACCTGAACCTTCTGTGCCACTGTCGTGCCTCTCCTCGCGTTCCTTGCGAAGCAAACTACCTCGCACGGGGCTGCGTACTCCTGGCCCCTTCAGGCACTCCCCGGCGGAGTGGGAGAGCGTGCGGTGACGCCGGGGAGGTCCTGAACGGATCAGGAGATGGTCGGGGCCTCCGGGAGGAGAGGTGTGGTGACCGGAGGCCCCTGAGTGCCCTGGCCGGGGATTGAACCCGGCGCTTCCGTCAGGGCTGCTCTGTCTTCAGAGCGTCGTGCAGTTTGGCCAGCTCCTGCTCCAGGTGCCGGCGGAGTTCGCCTCGCTCTTTATCGAGCTTGTGACGTTCACGAAGCACGGCTGCCAGCTTGTCCGACAGTTCTTTCTCCTCGGCTGCCAGCCTTGTGTCCTGCTCCTCCAGCTTCTGGAGACGCTCCTGAGCAATGGAGGCCGGCGAGCGAGGCGCGGACGTCTTGGACCGACTCTGCCTGACGGCCTCCTCATGGACCCGCCGGTAGTCGTCGAACTCTGCGGTGGCGTAGTACTTCGTCGTCACCGCCCCCCGCTTGATCATGACCAGCTTGGGGAAGCTCGCGTGTCGGCTGCTCCAGGTGGTCACGGTGTGCGGCTTGACACCTGCGCGCTTGGCCAGATCGCTGACGGAAGACAGCTCGGACTCACGGCCTTGATACTCGGGCCTGAGCCATTCCACCTGCTCTTCCACAGCGGTCCTCCAACTAATGACGGTCCGCATAACTTACCGCCGTGCTGCCCAGGCACTGACCAGCACGTCGATCGCAGCGTCCGTCACCAGACGAGCCCCGTCCCCGCTGATCTCGACGAGCCGGAGCCTTTTCAGTTTCTGCATGATCTCTCCTCTGACCAACTGACTGCCATCGTCAGGCCACGGGAACCACCCGTGACGACCCCCTTCCAGGGGTTTCGGCTTCGTTGGTTGGTGCGTCGGCTACTCAAAGGGCACCAGGAGGCCTTCGGCCTCGTCGCCGAACCTGTCGGCGTTGACCAGCGTCGGGGGGAACCACTTCACCTTGCTGAAGGCCTTGGCTGCCCCGTACAGAACGGTGTGCGGGTGGCCTCGGCGCACGTGGGGGATCACGGTCCAGCCCGTGCTCGCCCCGGTCCGGCGTAGGCGCTCGATGCCGGCGTTGAACCGGCGAATCGCCGGACCCAGGTGCCAGCCCAGGCGCAGGACGCGAGTCGGTCGCTTGGGCCTGCTGCCCTTCTTGACCCGAGTCGCCTGTGCAGGCGCGGAGGCCTCCTGGGCGTCGGGGTTGTCACAGCACGCGTAGAGCATGTGCGACACAGCGATCAGCGCCATTTCCGACAGGAAGGCCTTCAGCGCACCCTCGTCGGCCGGTGGCCGGTAGCCGTTATGGGTCCCGTAGAAGATGCCGATGTCACCGACGATCTTCTCGGCGGTCGTCTTACCTTCCTGGCGGGGGACCTTCAACTCGACGAACCCCCGGCTCTTGGCCTTGCCGGACTTCGGCAGGACATCGACGATCATGACGACCAGGTAGGGCGTCTCGTCGTCGTCCAGATCCACGTCCATCGTGCTGGCGACAGAGTTCACTGCCGGCCGGCACGTGACGAGGAATCCGCGGACAGCGATGTCCTCACCCGACGGCATCGTCCTGATGTGCGGCTCGCGGAAGACGAACACCGGATCCGGGTGGGGGAGCTGCTTGAGCACCTCGCCCGGAAACTCGGCATCCACTTCCATGTCGATCAGGCTGGCTCCGAAGTCGGGGTTCACGTCGTAGACGACCCGAGTCCTCCTCCAGAGCTTCGCGGCCCCGACCATGCAGGCCGATGCCAGCATCGACTCGAACCAGAGCTCGTCCGAACTCGACTCCGGGAGCCGGTTCTCGTTGACCTCTTGCCCGAGCACCACTCTGACCAACTCACTCGCGCCCTTACGGCGCAGGCGGTCTTCGTGGTGCTGAGCGATCGAGTCGACCAGACCCTCCCCGAGCGCGACGCCGGACATCCAGCTCGGCATGCGCACCTCGGAATCACTCATGTGCTCTCTCCTCTCAACGCTGACGGCTGCCGTCGTCAGGCCACGGGCACCACCCCGTGACGACGCCTCCCGGCGTTTCGGCATTGGTTGGGATCAGAGGTCGACACCGATGCAGTGCCAGGGACCTCCGTTGATCGAGCGGTACAGCTCGCGCGACTTACGCACCACGCCCTTGTGGAGCCAGGAACGGTGCACGACCTTGACCCGGATCCCCTTCACGCGGACCGCCCGTACTGCTCATGGACGTCACGCTCGTGGCCGGGGCAGAAGTCCATGCCGTGCCCCTTGGGGTAGACGCAGTACTCCGACCACGGCAGGCCGTAGGCGGCCTGGTAGCCGCACTCGTCCTCCTTGACCTGGTCCTCCTCGTGGACGACCGGACCCTTCAGCGGTTCGGCTTCGCCGGCGAGAAGGGCACGCCACGCCTTGTTCAGGGCGGCGGCGTCCTCTTCGTTGAGGTCGTAGAGCCCGAAGAATTCGAGCGCGTTGCCGCTCCCCAGGAAGTCGAGGTGGGACAGGGCGTACTCGTAGCCCTGGCCGTGGCCTTCCTCGGCGTAGACCTGGCCGAGGACGCAGAAGTACCCGTGGTTGATGTCGAGCAGGTCGGGTTCGATGCGCTCACGCCAGTCCTCCGGACCGACCGAGTCCATCAGCTCGAACCCGTTGGATGCCCGCTGCTCTGCGGACAGGGTCTCAACACCCATTGCTCTCTCCTCTCAAAGCTGACTCAGCGGCTGCCTTCGTCAGGCCACGGGCACCACCCCGTGACGACCTCCCTTCGGAGGTTTCGGCATGTTGGATCAGTTCTCGTGCTTGAGCGGGGTCAGGGTGGACAGCAGCAGGGCCGCCGCGCTCTTCACCTCGTCGCCCGCGTCCCAGAACTTCTGGAAGTACTCGCCGAGGATTTTCCGGTCCACCGCTTCGGTGTCGGTCTCGTCGCCGTGCTCGTCGCGGTACTGGTCTCGGAAGTCCACCCAGCCGCCGTCCACGCCCTCCCACTGCTTGACTGCGGCCAGCAGCGTCTTCAGGCGCTCCTCGGCCGTCTCGTCGAGGCCGAACAGGGGGCGGATGGACACCAGCGGGTGCTCGTCGATGTCGCCGGCCAGACGGGAGGACGGGTCCTCCGCCGGCCGCCACCGCTCGCTCAGCTCGTACTCGACGTCGCGAGCCACCTCGGAGGCGAGGACGACCGGATTGGCGTTGGCGTCCACGCACAGGTCGACGTAGCCGGCGAAGTGCACCCGGACTGTCGTCGAGTTGTTGCTCATGTGCTCTCTCCTCTCAACGCTGACTTCAGCGGGCTGCCTTCGTCAGGCCGTGGGCACCACCCCACGACGACCTCCTTCCAGGAGGTTTCGGCATGTTGGATCAGGACTCGGTGAGCACCTTGGACGCGACCTTGGACAGATACCTCGCCTTGCTGGCGGCGTGGATCTGCTGTTCCTTGACTTCGTGAGCCACTCCCGCCGTGAACGCATCCAGCAGATAGCGGATGAGTTCGGCGGAGCGCGGGATGTCCATCACGTCAGGCAGGTACATCTCGCTGGTGGGGGGCAAGACCCCCAGACGCGTGAACGCCTCGACCAGGGACCACTGCCAGCCCTCCGCCGTGGACGTCGGGCACAGGCCAAGCTCCATGTCGCCCGTCATCACGAAGCAGACCGGAAGATCGTCGATCCGCACCGCCGCCTCGTCCCACTCGACGTCGAGCACCTCGGAGATTGAGAAGTAGCTGTTCTCGGCGGGGTGCTTACCGCGGCTGAAGCTGGTGTAGTGCTTGCGCCAGTCGTTCAGGTCCACCTTGTGGGTGTAGATGTCCCAGGGGTCTTCGAACTCGCCCACGAAGTGGACCTGCCGGCCAGCCAGACCTTGCAACTCCTCGACCGGAATCCGGCCGGGCTCGGGAACGTGAGACCACGCCCACGCGCCGCCGCCGAGGTCGTACAGACCGTCCTCGTCGGGGTCGACGATCGTCGTGTACTGCGAGGGCCTGTCGGTCGGACCCCACGCCCAGCCCACCATCAGCACGATGGCGACCCGTTCGCGGGGCGCGTCCTCCCCGGCGAGCGCCGGGAAGTCCATGTCGACGACGTGCACGCTGTCCCAGCTCCTGCAGCACTCACGGGCCAACCGCTGGGTGTGCTCGGCGACCTCGCGGACCTGGTCCAGAGTGAACCGGGGCCTCAGGAAGCCGTTCCAGGTGTCGTCCAGATCGGCCACCGCCTCAAAGAGCGGCGAGTCGTCGAGCCGGACGCGCACAGGCTGCATTGCCATTGATCTCTCTCCTCTCAGAACTGACTTCAGCGGCTGCCGTCGTCAGGCCCCAGGCACCACCCTGGGACGACCTCCCTTCGGAGGTTTCGGCAAGTTGGATGGGTCAGGCGACGATCTCGCCCAGACCCTTGATGAGCCTCTTGGCACCCTTCGCGGCGCGCTTGATGTCGGATGTGCCCCAGTGGCCAGCGAGGAGCTGCTCGCCCTCTCGCTCAAGCGACCACGCCCAGTCGGGCCAGGCGGTCACGTACAGCGCGTCCTTGTCGGTGAGCTTGATGTGAACGGCCCAGCATCCGCCGCCCGTGCTGACGTTCTCGGCGTTGAGGCCGAGACCGACCAGCTCCTTGGCCATCCGCTCGCACTCGTCGTGCTCGGAGTACTCCTCGGGCTGCTCCTCCTCGTCCGTCGGAACGGGAGTGAGGGCGCCTTCGAACGCTGCGGCGATCATGTACTCGCCGTACAGCTCGGTGAGCATGAGGTCGTGCGGGAGGCCGGTGTCGACGCCAGGAAGTCCCCCGTCGTCCCACCCGTAGTGCTTCGGGAGGGACCACTCGAAGACGTCCATCGGGCTGTCGCCCTGATCCGTCCACACGATCGGCTCGAAGTCCGGGTCGTGGTGCTTGATCACGACGATCGTCCACGACTTGCGCGTCTCACCCATGTGCTCTCTCCTCTCAGAACTGACTTCAGCGGCTGCCTTCATCAGGCCCCAGGCACCACCCTGGGACGACCTCCTTCCTGGAGGTTTCGGCGTTTTTGGATCAGATGTATTCGGCGTAGTGGGCCAGATCCTCGACCAGCGGGAAAGCGTCCATCTCGTAGTCCCCGACCAGGTGGTCGTGGTCGCTCTGCTTCGCATCGAGGACGTAACCGTCCTCGTCCCGGTTATCCTTGTCGGCCTCGTCGTACGCCTTGATCAGCATGACGATCTCCTGCAACTTGTCCCAGAACCTGGGCTGGAGCCGGAGGTCGAAGCGGCCGTAGTCGAAGTCGTCCTGGTAGACGCCCTCGAACGAGCGCTCTGCCACCACGTAGCAGTCGATGTCCCACTCACGGCGGATGTGGGTCGACAGGGCGATGGACCATGCCTGCTCCTGTGACTTGGCCCTCACGGCGTAGACGAATGGGCCCTGTCCGGCGTGGCGCCGGGAACCGGCGATGGCGACCGTGAAGTCGCGATCCTCGCCCTCCCTGTGGTCTACCTGCCGGTACAGCGGACGCTTGGCATACGTCTCCGACACCGACAGGTTGGACAGCACGTGCTCGCGGTTGAGGATTTCGGCGCTGGCCGACCTCGCCGCCGCACGTGTGCGGAAACCGAGAAGCTGCAACCCGTCCTTGTCGTTGAGTCCGTGGGGGAGTGCAGCCCAACCGCGGTTGGTCCGGCCGACGTACCCGAAGCCCTGGTTGCCGGAGACGTGCTCCTTACCCAGCAGGTGCTCACCCGTATCGCTCATGTGCTCTCTCCTCTCAAAGCTGACTTCAGCGGCTGCCGTCATCAGGCCGCGGGCACCACCCCGCGACGACGCCTCCCGGCGTTTCGGCATGTGACTACAGGTCGAAGTGGATCTTCTCGTCGCGGATCCACAGGTAACCGACCGGCCACCGGCCCGCGCTCAGGTGAAGGTCTCGACGCACCTTCTTGGGGAACCTCTTGTCCACGCGGAAGCTGCGACCCGGAAAGCCCCAGCGTCCCCGCTTGGACTGCCAGAACAACGCGCCTGCCGACTCGGCGGGGATGCGCGCGAGGTGTTCCTTGTGCAGCTCGACGAACTCGCGACACATGCGCATCCAGCGCTCGCGCGCTCTGTCGTCTGCGATGTCCGCGACGGTCAGGTACTCGACCGCCTCCCATTCGTCTCCGCCGACCCCGTTCTCGTCGGGGTTCGACTCGAACCACAGCGCCTCGCCGAGCGCCCAGCGGGCGAACTCGTCGATGTAGGTGGGCCAGTGGATCCCATCCTCCTTGGACTGCTCGTCCATGTGCTCTCTCCTCTCAAAACTGACTCAGACTTGGCTGCCGTCGTCAGGCCACGGGCACCACCCCGTGACGACGCCTCCCGGCGTTTCGGCAAATTGGCATGACGGAGCCGTCGGCCGGCAGGTACAGCACGCCGGCGACTCGCGTCAGTACTCCCCGTTCTCGTAGCAGTGCCCGTGGAGCGGCATGCGCTCGTAGCACGGTTGACCGAAGTCCTCGCCGCAGTTGGAAAAGACTCCGTGCTGCTCCTGAAGCTCCTCCGTGATGTACTCCGGAGCAGGCTCCCTGAATGGGTTCTGCTCGGACAGGTCCGCAGGACAGGTCCACACCGTGTCCTCGTCGGTCAGCTTGACGAACTGGCCGCAGGCGGGGCAGGGAGCGTCGTAGAACGCGTCTTTCCGCCCGACGAGTCTCCCGCCGTCCCACACGTCGATGGCACCGATCCACGTGACGCCGATACGGGCGCCAAGGATCTTCTCCTCGATGAGGGCTGCGATCTCCGCGTCGTCACACTCCACGGCACCGATGTGGCCGTCGTCAGTGGACCGGACCTGAAGGGTCACACCCATACGATCTCTCCTCTCAAAGCTGACTTCAGCGGCTGCCGTCATCAGGCCGTGGGCACCACCCCACGACGACCTCCTTCCAGGAGGTTTCGGCATGTTGGATCAGGACTTGGGGACCTTGGTCAGGAACTCCCAGTCCACGGGGTCGTTCTTGTTCTCCTCCGGCACGTCCAACTGGACTCCGGTGGGGCACAGCTCGGACCCCCAGTACGTGGGACCGATCGCCTTGATCACCCCCTGGAAGGACCGCTCCTCGCCGTTCGCACCGCGAGTCGCGCAGACCACCTCGTCGCCCACAGACAGCCTCTTGCCGCCGTAGGTGAACGAGGGCACCTCACCGATGTACGACTCGTCCTCGGTGAAGTACATGGCCTCCTTCTCGGCGGCCCTGACCGCGACCGGTCCCCACCGGCACTCCAGCCACGCTTGCATCGCAGCGATGGCCGCACCGATGAGTTGCGGGTCGTAGAACATGCCGCCCATCGCGTCGCGCTGGACGTAGGCGTCGACCAGACCCAGGCCTTCGGCGAACTTCACCAGAGCCTCGCCCCGCTCATACAGGGACGAAGGCGCGGCCTCGATCTGGACAGGGACGCGCCAGTCGCACCAGTCCGGGTACGAGATGCCGACCACGTTCGGGTCGATCAGCCAGTAACCCTCGCAGCCGATCACGACGCTGGAACCGACCAACACGTGCCCATCCGGATCGGACGAGGCGACGTGCGTGTCGCACTCCGTGCAGACAGAGGTCAGGTACGGCTCGATGAGCCGCATGGGCGCCTGACGAACTGCCTCCAGGTACGCCTCAACCTCGCTGTCCATAACTCTCTCCTCTCAAAGCTGACTTCAGCGGCTGCCGTCATCAGGCCGTGGGCACCACCCCACGACGACGCCTCCCGGCGTTTCGGCAATTGGGCACGGCGAGGCCGGCCGGCAAAGGACATACCTCAGCCGGCGAGCCCGCGACCGCGGATCAGACCCCGACGTTCTCGGACTGGAACGGCCGCGCTTCGATGTCCTTGCGAAGCAGCGCGATGCGCTCCTCTCGCGAACCGATCTCCCGCTCCAGGCAGATGATCTCTTCGCGTTTCGTCCGGATCTGGAACTGGAGACGCTCGACCTCCCGCTGCCGGGGGTCGTGCGTCAGTGGCGACAGGTTCTCCTCCCACAGCGAGTCCTGCCGATCCGCATCGTCCGCGCGGAAGTACGCGATGCGCATTCCGGGGTGGGTGATGTGAGTGTCCGGGCAGGCCGTACGCAGGTCGGGGTGGTACTTGACGAACGTCCCCGACTTCTCGGTGCCGTACCAGTTGATCAGGACGCGGTCACCGGGCTGGAGATCCGTCTTCACGAATCCAGGCATAGCTCTCTCCTCTCAAAACCGACTCAGCAAATGGCTGCCTTCGTCAGGCCCACGGCACCACCCGTGGACGACCTCCCTTCAGGAGGTTTCGGCTTGTTGGATCAGATGTTCAGGGGCACGGCGTCACGCTCGGGCTCCCAGTGGTTCATGGCCGACGAGATGAGGTGGTCGACGTCCACCCCGGCGGAGTGCGCCAGGTGCAGCAGGTCGGTCATGAAGTCGGTCAGGACCTCGTACGCGAGGTCGCCCGTCTCCACGTCACGCATGTCGTCGTTCGCCAGGTTGGCACCGTTGTAGCGCTCGCCGTACTCGCGGACCGCCGGGAAGACACGCTTCCCCTTCTCGGCGGACAGCGACTCCGTGTAGATACCGTCGGAGGCGATGTATCCGGTGCTCGTCATTGCTCTCTCCTCTCATGGACTGACTCAGCAATTAGCTGCCATCGTCAGGCCCCAGGAACCACCCTGGGACGACCTCCTTTCAGAGGTTTCGGCAAGTAGAAATCAGGCGTGCGAGTCGAGAATGTGGTACGTCCCACCGCCCTCGTAGATCACGTAGTAGTCGCCGCCCTGGAGGTAGTCATGCGCCATGGACTCGGCGACCGCCTGAGTGTGGCTCTTGAACCGCTCCGGGAGTTCCGACTCGATGTCGTCGTACAGGTACTCCGCGAGTGCCTTTGTCTCGTCACCCCAGCACTCGGTGATGGTCGTGACGAGTCCTTCCTGGATCTTGGGCAGAATTTCGTCCGGCTCCAGGTGGGAGTTCTCGGTGAAGTAGTGCGCGACCACCACAGAGGGGTACTCGTCCAACGCCTTCGCGATGGCCGTGATCTTCTCCAGCGACTCGAACTCGCCGAGGTTGAACCCCCCGAACCCGTCGTAGTCGTGGATGGCGTACTCCTCCGCCACATCGCCGTTCTGGGCCGCAGGGGACTCCTTCAACATGTTGGCGATTTCCTCGTGGATGGTGTCGACATCCTGGTCAGCGTCGATCCAGCGTCCGTGGAGAATGCCCGCGTTGTAATCGGACAGACTCGCCACGTAGATACGCAGGGTGTCAGCAGACATGTAGCTCTCTCCTCTCAACACTGAATCAGACATTGGCTGCCATCATCAGGCCCCAGGAACCACCCTGGGACGACCTCCTGTCAGAGGTTTCGGCATAAGGGAACTCAGAACTGCGACGCCTCGACCCGCAGGCCGGCCGTGCAGTTGGGGCAGACGGGATTCGCGACCAGGTCGTCGAACGACACCTCTTCGGCGTCTTCGATCTCCTCACCGTTGCGGTCGATGCGCTTGACGTGCTGCCCGCCGGACTCGATGTCGAATACGACGTCCTCGCACTCGGTGCAGTACACCGTGGCCTTGTCGTCGTCCAGCAAGTATGCGGGCTCGTAGCAGGTCACCTGGAACACGGTCGGACGAGAGAACGCCCGGTAGCCGCACTCCTGGTGCCACAGCCCGATGTAGTACTCGTCCTCGTACCGGAAGAACTGGCCCTTGACTCCGTTGGGCATGAACGACTCGTAGCCGTCCGTGTCGATGCCGGAGATGTAGGGGGATCCGAAGTACTCGTCCGTGATGGATTGCGCCCAGAGTTCGAACGACTCACCGTCCGCAGAGGACGGGTCACCGTAGACCGGATACTCCTGACGGTTGTCCATGATCCACTGGACGAACTTCTCGTCCATCTCGCGGTGGTAGTCCACACGCTTCGCGTAGAACTTCACGCCGTCGAGAACGATGGTGTCGCTGCCCTTGTTGAAGCGCGCGTCGACATGCGGCTCCATAGCCGGCGGGGCCGTGAACAGCTCGTTCAAGGCCTCCTCGGTGGAGTCGTACAGGAAGTCGGACGCAACCATTACGAGGGTCTGCGCAGACATAGCTCTCTCCTCTCAAAACCGACTCAGCAAATGGCTGCCTTCGTCAGGCCCACGGCACCACCCGTGGACGACGCCTCTCGGCGTTTCGGCAATAGGAACTCGGATCACGCCGCGAGCCGCATTCCGCGCAGGCTCGCCCAGAACTGCTTCCACCCGCGCTGAATCACGTGGTGGATGTGCGCGTCCTCCTCGTCCGTGAACCCGTAGAGGTGCGCGGACGGCTCGATACGCTCTCCCGAGTAGTGGTCACGCAGGTAGGAACCCTCGTGGTGGTAGAACCAGTCGGCACCCTCGTCGTAGGCGCAGTCGGCGTCACGAATGGCGTCGATTGCGAGCCTGACGGGGTTGTCCCACGGACCCGTGGCTTTCTTCGGCGTGCAGTCCACGACCTCATAGGTCTGGAGCGGACCGGGACCGAAGGTGCCGTTCGGAAGGCGCGGCGCACCGTAGTCGCCGTCGATGATCATGTCCTCCGTGAAGTACGTGCGATGGACCACCACGAACTTGCACGGACGGCCGTCGGAACGGGAATGCGGGGCACGAAAACTGACGTTCCGCCGCTTGCAGTTAGGGCACTGCTTCCACGCACCGGACCGACGCGACGTTCTGCGCTCGGACCAGTTCATCGGGCTGATGCTCATAAACTCTCTCCTCTCAAGATAGACAGGGCACCACCCCTGTCCCGCAGCGCTGCTGCGACCCCGTACGGAATTCCGTACGGACGCTCCCGGCCTAACGCCTGTTTAGAGTCGCCGGGACGACTTCAGCCACAGTCCATGAACAGCACGCCGTACGGCGTCCTGATGAATTCGGACATGGCTCCGTGATGGATGTCCTTGAGCACCGTGACCCAGTCCACCTCGCCAGACGGCTTGAGGTATGGAGTCACGTCCCACGTCAGACGGTCATTGCGCATGGCGTCGACGACCGCCTCGATTTCGGTCCGACCGAAACCCCTATGGCGCTCCTCGTTCATGAGACGCCATGAGAGTTCGTCATCCCAGTTGGACGGATCTGCCTTCACGGCTTCCTTGCCCGCCCACACGAGCGCACTGCTCTTGGACGGGACCATGGACTGGGGCGGAGCGCTGCGGGCATCGGCGTACTGGTCGATGGCCTCCATGAGGTCATTCCAGTGCTTGTCATGCCAGCCGTAGGACCGACCCTGACCGTCGCGGTCGCAGTTCACCTGCCAGACCTTCTTGTGAAAGAATTCCCTGAGGCTGTTGCGATCCATTGCTCTCTCCTCTCATGGATGACCAACGGATACCAAGCCGTTGGCTCTCGGCTACAGCAGGGGATTCAGCTAATGAGACCTAGCACCCTGCTGCGCCGTAGTGCATGAGATTGCATTGTCCGTCGGTAAACGGACCAAACAGAGAGGGTAGGGGGGCGCCTATTGCATAGGCGTAGTGTGGCCGGGACGCCCTCTCGGGCCCGGTACCCGTCGTCGCCTTGGTGAGCCGTTACCTCACCAACAAGCTGATAGGCCGTGCGCGCACCTCACTTGCGGGATCGGACAAGCCGACCGCTTACGCAGGGTTTTGGACTGCTGCTACACACGTATTACTCCCACACATTGACGCCATAGGCGCCCCCAAATCGCGCCCGGATGAATCCGGGGCGATTGAGAGAGAGTGACGCTACGGGTAACGGTGGCGGTACCTCTGTGTTAGCTCTTGCCACCACGTATCCACTGACTATCTGTCCCCATGCTGTGTAAGCCACGGACGTCTAGCCACGCGCATTTGGTCCCCTCCTATAAGAGTTCGGCGACAGTAGGCAGACTGCACCCCTGTTGCATGCACGCCCTATCGACACGTCGGTCGATAGTGGGGAATCCTCATTCCCCTTGCAGAAACGTCGTTACCGTTCCCGTGCGTCTATATCCACTGTTGAGTTCTCAAGGAACGATCGCTGCCTTTCTACTAACCCCGTAGGGCTTTCGTCCGGGCGATTCATTCGCCTTCCCTTTGAGGCCCCGTTTCCGGTGCCTCGCCGTTCCGACACAGAGAACATTAGGCGCTGCGAGGTACCTCGCACAAGTCCGTGTCGCGAGTTACCTCGCACAGTGACGGTTGCGGCACCCGCGCACCCGCTGTGAGCTGCGGCGCGTGACCTTGCGTGATGAAAAACTACTTTCCGTTACCAGGGATCGCCGGCGACTGGCGTGCCCCTATATGCACCTCTATGTCCGTTTCCGGTGGCGCTCGTCGGTGTGCTCGGCAGTACCGCAAGGGGGTGCGTCGCACGGTCCCCAACAGCTCCTGAGACACGGCGGCGGCCCTGAAGATTCGGGGGAGGCGTAGTGGTCGGCATGCTCCCTACGGCATGCACCACGTAGGGCACGGCTCACAGCGGCTCACGCTGCCTCGCTACGGCTCACGCTGCCTCGCATGCTCGGTACGCCTCACAGCGGCTCACGGCGGCGCCTAGCGGCTCACGTTCGGCACGCTGCCTAGCGGCGCCTGTAGCGCTCACAGCGGCTCACGGTTGCTCGGTACGCCTACGGCTCACAGCGGCGCCCGTAGCGGCTCACGGTGCCTCGCTACGGCTCACGCTGCCTCGCTTGCCTCACAGCGGCTCACGGCGGCGCCTAGCGCTTTTCGGGGGGCGGGAAGTGGTCGGCATGCTCTCCCCATACACACACAGTGAGGCAATGGCTACGTTGTGCCATGCTGCGCCGTCTGCACGCTCGGTAGCCAAGAAAGGTGCTTTCGCTACTTTCCGCTATGCTGGCTCTGTGTAACTGCTGACATAGGTACGCCTAAGTATCTGACGGTCTATTGATATAGTGCGCGCGTTGACCGGCTCTAAGCCTCTCACCTGCACGTATGCACGTTGAGTAACTCTCTGCGTATCTGACGGTCCGTTTGTCAGGGGGTGGCCCCACGACCCCGCAACCCTGGGTTGACAGTATCCGTTCACGGGCAGTAACTGTCGACTTTATGCAGAGAAAGGTGCTGCATAGGGGTTGACTTTCGAGTCACTGACACTCTTTTAGTTGACCTGGCGAGGAATCCGCTGGTCACGCCGTACCCAAATGGGAATTTGGGAGTAACCCATAAGGTGCGATGACCGGCCTAGCCGACATGGGGTGCGAAACGGGCACATGCATGTGCATGGAAAGCTATGCAGGGCTCAACATAATATGCATGCATGGGAATTCGGGCATAAAGGACACCCCCACCCTTAAGTGGGCGAAGCCGGCGAAGCCGGCTACTGCCCCCTGATGACTCTTATAGCCACCGGTCCTCACGATTGGGGCAGTAGCCCTGCGTGACTGGGGTGGGAAACGCGATTTCGTAGACGGAGAGCTCCGAAAGTCGTCGAGCCGATCACGCTAAGCAGTATCACAGCAGATGTGCCGGCAGAGCTGGCGAGTCGGGCAGTACGAAGCGTCACTATGGCGTCCGTCACAGCACAAACGAGCGAATCGGCGAAAGTCGGCGGTTCCGGGGCTCTCGCGTGTGTGCAGGCAGGGAGGCGCTACGGTTCCGCGCATGGAAATCCCGAGGTGGGCTGGCCGCGCCACGGCCGCAGTGGTCGTGGCTGGGGCGTTGATCATTCGGCGTGCGCTCCAGGAGGCTGCGTCGCGGTCGGATACGGACGGCGGCGGTCCCCGTAAGCGGACGCTTTGGCACTGGCGTTGCGAGTGCGGCGGTCACTCTCGCGGAGGCGAGACCTCTGAGTTTCTTGCGCAGTGTCTCGCCGACAGGCACACGTTGCGCAAACCTGTGGGGCACCCGAAACCGGAGGTCTACTCCACCGAAGAGGAAGTCGAATGGTGATCCCACGGCGGGCTGATGACGGTTCGGTCACGGTTGACCTAGGCGAGTAAGTCCTGTTGAGGCGTAGCCGGCGCTCCTGGCCGTACGTTCCGCGCATGAGTGATGAGTTGCAGAGGGAGCAGGACCGCGCGCTGGTCGAACTGGCTGCGGAGAAGCTGCTGAAGACGTCGGCCGGCGCGGTCCAGGAGAAGGGTCGAGAGCACTACGTCCAGTCGCAGACGCGGGGGAGCGGTACCCCTGTGGTGGTCGACGACATCGATCGTCCGAGCTGCGTGATCGAGGCGTTCGCACCGCACTACGAGTTCGTCCTGGAGCACCTCGCGCTGGTCGGCTCGCCGCGGGTCGGCCTTGCGGTGGCTGCGTGGCTTTCGAGCGTGGCGCGGCGCTGGGGGGAGTCGTCGAGCGATGAGCGGCGTTGGGCTGTCGACGTTGCGGCGGAGCTGCTGAAGGTCAAGAAGAGGGACCTGGGCTTCGGTCGGCATCAGTGGGTACCGATCCGGGCCGCCGCGAGCGAGGCTGCGTGAGGACCTGGCCGTCGAGCTGGGCGTGCGATGCGTCGGTGGGTCCCGAGGGTGGCGGAGCAGTCGGCGCCTCGGTGTGCCTACACCTCTGTGTGCAATGCGTGAAGTTGCAGGTCGGGGGCGACCTACTCACTGGTACACGCGTAGACAAGTGAGTTAACGGGAGGTGAACGGAGCCTCAAGGGTGTGACCCTAGTCACAGCAACCAATCCGGGTCTTGTTGGTCCTTGTCGTCACTGTGTGATGGCTGAATCGCCACTGTCAGTGGCATATGCGCACGTCAGAGGCGTGTTACCGGCGGTCAGGCTCCATCGCGTAACGAGTGTTGATCGTTTAGCGCCTGACTCCGCGCATGACGTACAAGATGGTCAACAAGTTGCTGCGGTGGTAGATGTGGAGCCCGCCGTTCAGGGGATCCCCTGGGGCGGGGCTAAGAGGGATCGTTCGAACTTACGCGTGCGCGTTCGTGGCTCGGGGAGGGTGCGCCTTGACGGTGGTCGCCGGGGTGGAGGACTCGGGAGCAGTCCCGGTCATGAAGGCGGAGCAGTTCGATCGGAGGGGTCCCTATGTGCGCTCTGGCGAGGATGTTCCGCATGAGGGAGCCATACCGGACCTGTGGGGGTTGGCGGCGGACGAGGCCCTCGAAGAGGCCATTGAGAATGGCCGGCTGCGCTGGTCGATCAACCTGCGGACAGGGGAGACGGTACTGAGCTTTCGAACGCTGCAATCGAACGCATGATTGGTTTGTGACTCACTCGCTAGGCTTGTGGCACAAGTAGGCGCACAAGATGACCAACTCCTGGTTTATAGTTCCCAGCGTCGCTGCATGAACGTAGGTCCGCCAGGAGCGGGTCCGATGGAGAGCAAGCCGTCTTGAGCAGGTAGGGCGGCATTCGGAAGGAGCGCCGTGGCTACCGAACAGCCTGGGCCAAGCTGTAACCGGCTAGTGGGCCATGACGACAACGGCCGGGAGATCGTCTGCGGGAAGGCCGTCCCAGGTCACCCGCTTCACCTTGAGATCAACGGGGCCAAGGCGCTCGACCTGGTGCTGTGTGCCGAGCACAAGGCCGAGTGGTACGCCCACAACGAGCAGTTCTTCGGGCGGGCACAGGCGGCGAAGGTCGCCCTCCAGAAACTGTTCGAGGACCACCGCGGGGACCTCTTCACGACGGCGGAGATCCGCAACTACCTCCGGGACGTCCTGAAGAACCGGGATGAACTGCTCAGGGGCAAGGCCGAGCGGGACCTCGTCACGGCCCTCCAGGACAAGGGCAAGCTCTCCTTCGCGGTCGAGGACCTCTTCAAGGAGGTGCGCCGCCGCGAGGAGGAGCTGTCGGCGCCCTCAGAGTGGGAAGAGGTTACCCCCTCCAAGGTGCGGAACTACCTCAATGCCGCGCTGGATAACAGGGACGAGCGCCTGTCCGGCGCGGAGTTCCGGCTGATTGCCGGCATGCCTCAGACGGGCATGCCGGGGCAGCCCCTGATGGAGCTGTACGCACGGCTTCGTCGAGAGGATATGGACCGTTCGGATGTGGATGACCCGGCGGTGAGCAAGTGACGGGGTTATTGCACCGCCGTCGGTGCGGCTCGCCGGATCGGGGGTTGAGCTAACTCAAGAGGGGCTGGTTACTCGGACTGTCGAGGCCGGCCCCTCTTGCTATTCAGTGACAGGAGCGCAGCAGATGAGTGACTACTTCGCGGAGCGGACTTCCGTGTTCGACCGGACCGTCCGTCACGGGGCGGATGCATGGCACCGGTTGGACCGTGAGGAACTGGCTGCGCGTCGGGAGCGGAGTGGTAGGCGCGGGGCGGAGACTCGCCGGCGAAACTCGCACAGCGGTCCTGTGGTCACTGGGGTGAAGGTCTGGCCTGAGGTGATGAAGGCGGCCCTGAAGGCGGCCGGCGGGGATGCCAGTCGCCTGCGGATCGTCAGCGACACAGAGGTTTGGGTCGTCTGAGCTGCGAATATTCTTGAGATACAACTTGTGGAACAAGTTGTTCGTCTAGTAGGCTCGGGGTGTCCCCGGAAGCGTTGGGCAACGCGGTCGGGACGCACTCCGGGCCTTCTTGCTTGGCGGGCACCAAGCAACCAGGCCCTTCCAACCACCTATGGAGGGCTTCGATGGGCGCTGAGCTTGCTCTGATGGAGGGCGGGCAGATCCAGCCGTTCGCTGTGGCCGGCGCCTACCTGCTCACCAAGTCGGGCCGGACCCGTACCGAGTACCAGCGGGACCTACGCCACTACTTCACCTGGTGCGCCGAGTTCGGCCGCGACCCGTTCTTCCAGAAGCGCGCGCAGATGGACGCCTTCAAGAACTGGCTGTCCGACCACTACAGCGCCGGGGCGGTGAACCGTCACCTGTCTGCCGTGAGCGGCCTGTTCAAGTACGCCATGGCCGAGTTGGAGGACTTCATTGTCCGCAACCCGGTCGCCCTCGTCGACCGGAAGCCGACCTCCTCCATCTCCCAGGCCACCGGCCTCACCTTCGTGGAGTGCGACCTACTTCTCCTCGGTGCCCAGGCATACAGCCTGCGGTGCTCCGCAGTCGTCCACATCCTGCTGCTGACCGGCATGCGCGTCAGCGAGCTGGTAAACGCCAACATCGAGGACCTGGGTGAAGAGCGCGGTCACAAGGTGCTGCGCGTCACCCGCAAGGGTGGACGCCAGCAGACCATCGTGATCCCGCCGACCGCATGGGCCGCCCTGGAGGCGTACCTCGACGGCCGCACGAGCGGGCCGCTGATCATTACCTCCACCGGTCGCCGCATTACTCGGCAGGGCATCTGGGACATGGTCAAGCGCCTTTGCCGGCGTGCCGGTGTCCGGATGATTCGTACGCACGACCTGCGCCACACCTGCGCGACGCTCGCGCTTGAGAGCGGGATGCCGCTGGAGGCCGTGCAGGACCTGCTCGGTCACGCGGACCCGCGGACGACCCGACGCTACGACCGCGCACGCAACAACCTCGACGCCTCCCCGAGCTACGCCATCGACGAGAAGCTCCGTGCCGTCGCTGCCCGCCGTCAGGCCGAGGCCGCGCTGGACGAGGCCGTTGAGGTCCTGGTCGACGAGGCCCTCCGCGAAGTGCTTGCCACCGCGGAACTCGCCGCCGCCTGAAACCCCTTGAGAGGAGAAAGCATGTCCGAGGTCACGCCGGACGCAATCCGGCTCATGCGGGAGGACTACCCGCCGTCGGGAAACTGCCCTGCCAAGGCCATCGACGACCCGTCCCAACATCACGTCTGGGAGCGGACCCAGTACGGCAACGTCTCCTGTGCCGACTGCCATGTCCCGCACTCCGACGAGCCCTTGGAGCGGCTCGCCGAGTCGGACCTGGACTGGCTTCAAGGCATTTGTGACGCCATCGGACCGCTGTACGGCGGTCGGCTGGCTGCGGATGGCCGCCGGCACTACAACGGCATCGAGTTGTTCGACGACGAGGAGGGTGATGACCTCACCTTCTACCTCGTCGCCCGCGACGCCATGCCGGCACTGATCCACGCTTACCGTAGGCTGCTGGCGGAGACGGAGCAGCGATCGGGCGGGACGGTGGGCGTCGTCCCACTGCGGGAGGCCGCGTGATCGCCCTCCCGGACACCTTCATGGGGTTCGACCTGGAGACCACGGGTGTCTCCGTCGAGGAGGACCGCATCGTCACGGCCGCCATGGTCGAGGTCCTGCACGGTGTCCCCAGGCGCTCGCGCACGTGGCTCGTCGACCCAGGCGTCGAGATACCCGCGGAAGCCACCAAGGTTCACAAAATCACGACCGAGAAGGCGCGGCGCGGCGGCATGAACACCATCCGGGCCACCGCGCAGATCGCCGGCCAGATCTGGGGCGCGCTGACCGCCGGCATCCCGCTGGTCATCATGAACGCGCCCTACGACCTGAGCCTCCTCGACCGCGAGTGCCGGCGCAACGACGTCACGCCCGTCACCGAGATGCTCGCTTCGGCCAAGGACGGTCTCGTCCTGGACCCCTACGTCCTGGACCGCAGGGTCGACCCGTTCCGGCCCGGCAAGCGGACGCTGGAAAGCCTCGCCGAGTACTACGGCGTGACCCTCAAGGGCGCCCACGAGGCCGGCGCCGATGCCCTGGCCGCCGTCCAGGTCACCCAGAAGATTCTGCGCACCGTCGAGGACGAGCGAGCCTTCAACCGCAGCACCTACCACCATGAGGTCCACGGCCGCGACCTCCGCGAGCTTTACGCGCAGCAGCGACTGTGGTTCGCCGCCCAGTCCGCCGGCTACCAGGACTGGCTGCGGCGCACCAAGAACCCCACGGCCGTCGTCAACGGCGAGTGGCCGATCATCCCCGTCAAGGAGCCTGTACGTGTCTGACCTCGCCCAGCTCGACTTCCAGGGCGCGGTCGCCCAGTTCCACGAAGCGTTCGACGTCGCCAACGACATCGTCACCCCGGACAAATTTCGGGAGCTGCTGCAGCGCCGTGTCACGCTGATCACCGAGGAAACCAGAGAGGTCGTCGAGGCCGTCGCCGCCGTCAAGGACGGCATCGGGAATCCCGGCTATCCACTGGACCGCGTAGAGCACCTTGCCAAGGAACTGGCCGACCTGCTGTACGTCACCTTCGGGACGGCCGACCTGCTCGGCATCCCGCTGAATAAGGCCTTCGCCGAGGTCCACGACAGCAACATGTCGAAGCTCGGGGAGGACGGAAAGCCGGTTCTCCGCGAGGACGGGAAGGTGCTGAAGGGCCCCAACTACCGTGAGGCCGACATGTCCGATGTGGGCGTCGACATTCTCACCCACTACATCGGCCTGCAATTCGCGGAATAACACAATTCATAGGCCCCACTTAGCATTGAGGACGTGAGTCCTTGACGCTGAAGGCGGTCCGAATGTTTCACACACTGATGGCAGAAGCGGCCTCAGGCGGCGGTGTCAATTTCGACAACCCGCTGATCCTGGGGCCGCTTGCTGCGTTCGTCTTCGCCATCTTCGTCAGCGAAGTCGTCGTACCCGGAAAGACCTATCGGCGGGAAGTCGACGAGAACGCGCGACTGCGCGACCTCGTGGAGCAAGTCATTCCCCTCGCTGAGTCGATGACTGCTACTGCGCAGGAGATGGTCACGGCGACCTCCCGCGTCACCGACGTGATGGACCGCGTCGTCACCACCTTGGCCGACCCCCGCCGCGAAGGCTGAAAGGGGCGACCGTGGCCCTCTGGAACACCAAGCGTCCCCAGCACAACTCGATCGACCTCGCGGACGCCTCAGCGCGCATGACCAAAGCAGCGGTCTCCTTGCGCCTCACCGTCATCAAGGCCCGGCACGCCACCGCAGACGCCCGGCGCTTCACCGACCGAGTCGAATCCCAGATCGTGGACCAGCAGGGAGCAGCATGACCACCCGTAAGACCAAGGCCGATGAAGAGCCTCGCTACAACTGCGACAACCATCCCCAGCGTACGGCGGCTCTGAACACCACCAGCGGTGGAGCCCACAGCCAGATCCACCTCTGCAAGGACTGCGCCCGCGCAGCCGGGAGGCTGTGATGCAGGTGTCCACGTGTGTCTGGTGGCAGGGCCGGCACGTGCAGGCCGGCCGCTTCTGCCCGCACAAGCAGGGCGTAGAGATCGACCCTGCGGGCGATCAGCACCCCGTCGGGTGGACCGTACAGAACCCAGGAGGCAAGAAGGATGCCTAACCGCGGATGGAAGCCGCCTCCGGTCAAGGCACTGCCCGAGCCGGCCCTGGGTGGCAGCCGCTACTCCAAGCGCCAGGTCGACCGGCTCCAGCAGTACGACCGCCGGGACATGCGCCCCAAGACTCGCGCGGCCCTGGAGGAGTTCGAGAAGACCGGCAACACCGACAAGCTCCTGACCTTCAGCACCTGGCCGAACCACACCATCAACCGCGACCGCCCACGGACCGTGTCCGCCGGCTACGACTCGAAGTCCCACACCCTTCGAGTCGAATTCCGAAACGGCGAGGACGGGCGCGGAAAGCCGGGCGGGCCGGTCTACGAGTACTACCGCGTGAGTCCGAATGTGTGGAAGAACGTGCGCCGTACCGGGTCCGAAGGCAGGAACATCATCAATAAGGCCCTCGAAGGCCACCCATACCGGCGCATCCGCTAACACAATCGGAAATCCGCCACTAGGGTGCGGCGCATGAGACTTCCTTTCTTCGTGCGCCGCGTCCCCACCCTCAAGGAATTCCCGTTCGCCTACAGAACATGGACCCAGGAGATGAGGGAGCCCTTTCGCCGCGGCAACACCCTCGTCATCCGGCTGCCGTTCGGGCAGGGCATCGGCGTTGGCCGGTGGACCGGGACGCTCCCGAGCGAGGACCACGCCTTGGTGGCGGTTCTGGGCAGCCCGAAGCCGTTCATCCCCGGCCGCGATGACTGACGAGGACCTGGCCCGCCGGCAGGTGGCACGCCGGAGCGAGGACACCGACGAGGAATGGGAGCTGCTACAGATGCTGGGGTTGGACGGATGAAGCTGAGACGATTGATCGAGCGGCTCTGGCCGGCACACCGGCTGCTGGAGAGAGCGGAGCGGCGCGTCAAGCTGCTGCCGCTCGTGGAACTGCTGGACACGGCTGACATCACGGGCTCGACGATCGCCGCGGCGCTGTACCGGCACCGTAAGGCTCCGAGCGACGAGGCCCTCGCAGAAGCCGTGGACGGAGTCGTCGCCCTGGCGGCCATCGTCCGCGAGCTTCAGGAGCGACAGAAGGCGTGGGAAAGCCCCAACCCGAGCTGACGGGTTGGGGCTTGGTGCTGTCCGGGCTAGCTGAGCGGGAAGGCCCAGGAGACGCAGATGGCGTAGAAGAAGAGACTGGCCAGGATGATGCCGCCTGACTGCGTGATGAGGTGGATGCCTCCTTGGGCCCGGCGCAGCGAGGACTCGACCTCGCGGGCGTAGGGGCCGACGCTGAAGCCGGCCCAGCGCATGCGGCGGGTCAGGCGAAAGACGATCGCCGAGAAGATCCACATGGTGATGGCCATGGGGGCGAGGGAGTCGCGGAAGCTGCCCGAGTCGTACCAGGTGAATGAACCGACGTACAGGGCCAGGAGTGTGCCGCCCCAGATCATGAGTCGGTACATGAACACCAGCCGGCGCTCGACGACGCGGCCGGCGGCAACGAGGTAGGCCTGCCCGTCAGTGAGGCCGTGGCCGGGGACGGAGCGGACCGAGTCAGCCTCTCGCGTTATGCGCTGAGCCCAGTTGTCCTGCGCTCCCCAGTCGATTCCCATTACCGCCCCCGGTCTGTGTGCGAAGTGTGAAGCAACTGTAGCTGCCGAACTAGGCCTTTGATCAGGTGTGCGCAAGTAGGCTGGTGGTAACAGGTGAAAGGGCGGGTATGGACTTCATCAGGATCGTCGAAGACGCCATGGAGCGCTACGGTTGGCGCGCAGTGAACGTCCCCGGCGAGCCGGCTGGCCAGGGCTGGGAGGCGGTGCCCAAGAGGGGGAACCATGCCAAGTACGAGGTCCAGCTCGATGGTGTACCGCAGGGCCATGTCGTAGCGAGGTCGCGTCTCACTGGGAAGCCGCACCCCGATTACCGGTACCAGGCGGAGTTGGGTATGCCGCCCGACCCCGTTCGCAAGGTCGGGCACCTCTGGATTGCGCCGTTCAACTCCTGCGTGGACTTCGTGGTGGCGCATACCACTGGGACGGCGCCGCCCTATATTCCGGACCGTCCGTTCTGCCCGCCGGATTAACACAATTCCATAGACCCTTCTTACCCTGATTGCACCAATTGGAGCGATGCGGGGTAATTCATGGCGTTGAAGGTCGTCGGTGGAACAGACGTCGAGGGCGACGACGAGGAGTTCCAACTCCCTGTCAATTCCGAGATATCCCAGGAGACCGTCGACCGCATTATCGAGAAGATGCTCCTCGTCATCGACGAGTTGAGCGGACACCCCCTCCGCGACTATCAGGTCCCACTTGCGCGGCGAATCCTGGAGTCGATGATCCTCGGCGACACCGCCAAGATCACCGCCTGCTGGGCCCGGCAGTCCGGCAAGTCCGAGACCCTCGCGAACACGCTCGCCGCGGTCCTGATCATGTTCCCGCGCCTTGCGCCGATCTTTCCCAATCTGCTGGGCCGGTTCGCAGAGGGCGTGTGGCTCGGGGCCTTTGCTCCGGTGGATGACATGGCGGACAACATCTACGGCCGCATCGTCAGCCGGCTGACGTCCGAGCGCGCCCTGGAGCTGATGGCCGACCCGGAGATCGACGAGAAGGTCGTCGGCAAGGGCAAGGAGCTGCGGCTGGTGAAGTGCGGCAGTCTCGTCCGCAAGCAGACTTGCCACCCCAGGGCCCAGATCGAGGGACGCACCTACCACGTGGTGCTGATCGACGAGGCTCAGGTCGCCGACGAGAAGGTCGTCAACAAGTCGATCAGCCCGATGCTCGCGAGCACCCGCGGCACGATGATCCTCACGGGGACCCCCACCTACACGAAGGGGATCTTCTACAAGATCATCCAGCAGAACAAGCGGTTCGCGACCCGGCGCGCTGCCCGGCCCAACCACTTCGAAGCCACCTGGCGGGACGTGGCGAAGGCACACCCGGACTACGGCGTCTACATCCGCGGTGAGATGCTCACCATCGGCGAGGACTCCGACGAGTTCCGCCTCTCCTACCGCCTCCAGTGGCTCCTCGACCGAGGCATGTTCACCACCAGCGAGCGGATGGAAGAGCTGGGGGACCGGTCGATGCAGACCGTGCCGGCCTGGAATAGGACCCCCGTCATCGTCGGCATCGACCCCGCCCGCAAGCAGGACGCCACCGTCGTCACCGTCGTCTGGGTCAACTGGGACTACCCGAACGAGTTCGGCCAGTACGAGCATAGGATCTTGAACTGGCTCGACTTGTCGGGACTCGGGTGGGAGGAACAGTACTTCCGGATCGTCGACTTCCTGTCCAACTACAACGTGCTGGCCATCGGCATCGACGCAGGCGGCATCGGTGACGTGGTGGCCAGCAGGCTGCGGGTCCTCATGCCCGGCGTCGACATCATTGACCTGCCTTCCGACCGAGGTGCCCAGTCCAAGCGGTGGAAGCACCTCATGGAGCTGATGCGGACGGACAACCTCTCCTGGCCGGCGCACTCGAAGGTGAAGAGGACGAAGGTCTTCCAGCGCTTCCATACGCAGATGGAAGACGCCGAACTCGAATTCCAGGGCCCCAACGTCATCGTTCACGCTCCGGAGGAGACCGGCGCCCACGACGACTACGTGGACTCCCTCGCCAACGCGTGCTTCATGACCGCTGACCTGTCCATGCCCGAAGTGCAGGAGGAGAGCAACTTCTTCTTCTCCCGGGCCGCGTAAGGAGCCACGTGTCGATCGACCCGAACTACCACACCTACGACCCCAACGACCCGTACAACATCATCGGCTGGACCAGCCAGAATCAGCTCGCCGGCCCGGGACACCCGGAGGCAAACCCGCCGGCCCCCTACCCGGCCGACATCGCGATCCAGACCGTGCGGGCGACCTACATGGTCGAGGGAGGGCAGCCACTTCCCGGCAGCGTGCTGATCCAGGCCAACCGCCGCTACCGGGACCGGTCGACGGGGGACGTGGTCGTGCCTAACGCGCGTCGGGTCAAGGTCGTCAACGGGGCGCTCAGTGTCGACCTGCCGGCCGGTGACGATCCCGACCTCGACGAGCCGTTCCTGTACTCCGTGCACGAGGTCGTGCCCGGCGGCCGGAAGTTCATGATCTCCGTCCCGTACAACGCGGTCGGACCGCTCCGGCTGCACGACCTGGTGGTGGAAGCCGAGTACACGCCGATTCGGCCGCCACGGATCTATGCCCTCAGCCACCGGCTGGGCGGCGTCTGAGGGCGCAGAGGAAAGGCCCCCCGAGCAGTGCTCGGGGGGCCTTCGCGCTGTGAAGGCTAGAGGTCGGTGAACTCGCCGGCCTCCCAGCCCTGCGCGAACGCGGCCCATTCGCCCGCCGTGTAGCAGAGGTGGGGGCCCTCCGGGTTCTTCGAATCACGGATGGCGACGCCGCCACCAGGCAGGGGAGCCAGCTCGACGCACTGGCCGTTGTTGCCGGTGAAGCTGCTCTTCCGCCATGCCAGCGTTGCGGGGTCGATGCTGTAGAGGTCCTGCTTCTGCTGCTGCTCCATGTCAGTCTTCCTTGATACGTGCGATCAGATCGCGGGTCTTATCGGGTGGCAAAGCGGCATCGGCGAGCGTGCTGAACAAGCGGTGCAACCGCCGAAGATCTCGCGGGTCATCCATCAGTACGCTACCGGCTACGGACTCGCCGAAGGCCACGTCAGGTACGTCGGGGTTCGGAAAGCGGAAGATCGTGAACGCTCCTGTCTGAGTTCCATCCGCTCCCTTCTCATAAGGGATCACCCTCAGATCCACCGTCTCCATCTCCGACAGCTCCAACAGGTGTTGAAGCTGCTCCCGGTGGCCTTCCGGTCCACCGACCTGGAAGTGGAGCACCGCTTGGCTGATCACGTACCGACATCTCAGCGGCTCGTCCGCGTCCAGGAGCCGGTGCCGCTTCCTTATCCCTCGAACCTCAACCAGGCCGTCCACCTGATCGGGGCCGAGTGAAGCGAAGCCAACGCTGGTCACGGACCGCGCATATCTTTCAGTTTGCAGGAGCCCAGGCAGAATGCCTACCTGGTATTCGAGCACATCCGCGGCGGACGCCTCGAAGCCGAGGAACCGCTCGTAGTTGGCGCTGATGATCTCGTTGTAGCGCGCCCACCACGGTTGTCCTCGCTCGCGGGTAGCGGCGTGGAGCTCCGCCAGCTCCTCAAGCTGCTGGCCGGACACCCCGTAGAGGCGCGTCATACCCTCGAAGAGCTCCTGGCTGCACGCCCGCTTGCCGGTCTCGACTCGGCTGATCAGGGAATCGTCGCAACCAAGGTGCTCGGCCACCGCCTTGATATTCAGGTCGGTGGTCTCCTCGCGAAGCCGGCGCAGGGCGCGGCCGAGCGCGACGCGGGCCATCAACTGCGTGTTGGTGCCTGCCACCAGCCCTCCTTCCACCTACTGAGTCGGGGAGAGGCTACCGCAGAGGCGTCTGCCGATCCTGCTAGCCCTGCCCTCCAATGCATATGCCAAGTCAACTGAGTTGGCAATTGACAGTCATCTGCCTTGACGGTCCCTCAGAAGCTGGAGCACGATGCTCTCGTGACGTTAAGTGCTCCGGCGGGTTCGGAGCGCTACAAGATCCTTTGTGCTGCTCCCACCTTGGAGGCGCCGTGGACTCCGCACTCGCGCTGGAGATCACCCAAGCCGTGAAGGAAGCCGACCCTCTCGTGGTCCCGATGCCGGGCCTGCGCCGGGAGCAGGTACCCAGCATGCGCAAGGCCGTCGAGCACGTACTCGACCTCTGGGGCCACGGCCTCCGATCGAGGGACGTCACCACTGTCCTCTCCGAGCTGCTGGCCAACGTTATCGAGCACGTGCCGTCTTCGAGCTGCACTCTGATCCTGGAGCGCTACACCTGGGGCGTGCGCCTCAAGGTCGACGACGACTGCACCCTCGTGCCGGACCTCCCCCTGCACGAGCCCGACCTCGACAGCGACTCCGGCCGCGGTCTGTGGCTCGCCGCCGCCCTCAGCGACGACCTTTTCTTCGATGGCTACTCAGTACGGCGCGGCAAGCGAGTCGTAGCCGACTTCCGGTGCGCGAAATGAGCGCAGCGCCCACAACCACCGCTCCGGTCGAGGCGAACCCCCTCCCCGTGACCGCCTCCCGGAGCGGTGCACAGCCCCTTACGGCGCGCGGCATCTGGTGTACCGCGGAGATCCGGCTCGTCGGTGACCTTGAGCCACGACGTCAGTACTCATCGCCCGCCGAAACCGCCGCTGTGGCAACGCGGTGGATGCGTGTCCAGGTCCGTCAGGTGCAGCACGTTCTCGCCGACGAGCAGAAGGCGCTGGCTGACGAATGGCTGCATGCCGGCTTTCGAGAGACGCTGAGCGCCCTGGAGGCCGGCCAGGAGGCCGGGCTGTCCGTAGAGCACCACGGATCCGTGGTGAGCTGGGCTGGCCGGCCGGCCATATTCCTCCGCCTGGCGCATCGGAAACCCGATACCCCTGACTGCGCCTTCCAGGTCGAGGAGGGACTGGAGCGGTGAGCAGGCCCTACACACCTCACCTACGGCGTCTGGAGATCGAGTGGGTGACGGGGCCCATGTGCACTTGGTGCCAGGGATACGGCGACGGCGTCCCGGTCACCTACGTCGGTCCCATCGTCTGGAACGGACAGCACGGAGCCCTCTACTGCTGTGAAGGGTGCCTGGACTGGTTGCACCACCTTCTAATGGGTGGCTTCCTCGACCCGGACTCGGCTGTCGCGAACCGCGCTGAACACGAGCATCCCGTTACGCCGGCAATGGAGTATCGGGGGAGAGGACACGCATGCTGACCCGCGACATTGAGAAGCGGCTGGAGCGCCTTCGGAACGACAAGGTGGCCGCCGCGCTTGACATCGATCGGCCGCCGTTGTCGCTGAACAGGAGGCGGGCGTCTCGGCGCGAGCTGCCGGAACCCGTCATTGTGGCCACCCGCATTGGCGGCTCCCGCCCGATTGACCCCGACGAACTTCATCGCGGCGACGTGCTGATTCTGAGCACAGGTCGGCATCGCGTGAAGGACATGGTCCTGGTCGGGGGCGGCAAGCGAATCGTCTTCTTCCGTGATCGGCCTCCGATCGCTGTGGGTACGAGGTACACCACCGCGTGCCCGACCTCGCTCACCCAGCTCGCTGAGGAAATCGACCAGGTCGTAAGGGCCATGAGTACGCCGCCGATGAGTGCGTCGCTGCATCAGGGGGCGAGTTCCCGGCTCCCGCGGCCCGGCCAGGTCCATGAGGTGGACTGCGCCACCTGCGAAGGCCCCTGCAACGACACGTACGGGCACGGCTCGTCAGCGTGATCGACAAGCTCGCCACACCAAGGAGCAATATCCATGTCCACCGTCATCCACACACTGGTCAGACCTCCCTTGCCGGAGGGAATGGAGCCGTTGACCGAGCAGGAGAAGCGGGTTCTCGAACTCAGTGCACTGGGGCACTCCAACAGCGAGATTGGTGCCGAGACGGGCCTGGGTAAATGGCGCTTGCCCCCGGTGCTCGAACACCTCACCTCCAAGCTAGGCGTGCGCGGGTGTGCAGCGCGAGGTTGTCGCCCCGCGATGGTCTACATCGCCATGGTGAACGACATCGTGGACCTGCCGAAGCCCGATGACCCCGGCCCCTTGCTAGAGGACGAGATGGCCTACCTGCGCGCGCTGGCCGCCGGAAGGACCTTTAAGGCGCACGCGGAGGTGTACGGCATGAACGTCACCGAGGCGGATCACCTGTCTGCGCGGGTCCGTCAGCGGCTGGGCATGCCTCGGACCGCTGCCCACGCCGTCTACCTGGCATCGTCGCGGCTGCTCTGATGCCGGGTTGGAGAACACCTTGCACCACCAGGCACCGTGTGGAGCCGGCGCGAACGGAGTCCCGGCAACACCCCCGTCGCCCCCAGCGCCGCCACACCTACGCGAGGTTCTGCGTGTACTTGAGCAAGGGCTCACGGACGAGGCGGCTGCGGCTCAACTCGGCATATCGGCCCGTACGTACAGCCGGCGCGTGGGCGAGCTGATGGCGCAGCTCGGGACCGGAAGCCGCTTCCGCGCAGGCGTCGAAGCGGTTCGACGGGGATGGCTGTGACGCACGAACCTGAAGCCCCGGGACCCGGCCGGGTCCCGGAATCCTGCAAACCCCAAGAAACAGGAGGCTCCGCGTGTTCATTGACATCCCGGGCGAACTCGAAGCCGCTCTGATCGATCTTCCTCTCCCGACGTGGGAGCTGGACGGTTCGTTCCTGGCGGCGTCCACGATGGAGCGGTACCGGACCGAGCTGGCGGCGACCCCGCGGTTCGAGGAGATCGCCGAGACGTTGCGCCACGCGCTGATCGATGAGGGCGGCGGCTACGCGGTGCTGCGCCTCGGGAACCTCGCCAAGGCTCTGGGGGCCGGCGACCGGTTCCGGCGGCTGGCGACGGGCTTCGCGGCTGAGGTGGCGGTCCCGTTTTCGCCCTTCCCGCGGTGGCTCCTGTGGAAGGACATCGGGGTCAAGGTCGACAAGGACCCCGGCAAGTCCAGCGGCATCGGGTACAACGCCTTCCACATGGACCTGGTGAACGCGACCTTGCCTCCGGACTACACCACGCTCCTGTGCGTCCGCCCCGACCCGCTTGGCGGCGGCCTCAGCATCCTCTCCGACGCCCATGCGGCGGTGGGGCGGCTGTCGGAGGCCAGCCGCGCCCTGCTGACCGAGTCGGCCTACCACTACGGGACCTTCTTCGACCTCCACGAAGTCGGAGAGGAGTACAAGCCGTTCCCGATCCTGGACGACTCCGACCTGGGCGAGGGGTTCGTCCGGTTCACCGCCAAGATGCTGGAGCGGTCCGAGCTCGGCCAAGCGCACGCCGAGGCTGCCAGGGAGCTCGCCGAGGAGCTCGTCCGGGGGCAGGTCTCCTTCATGCTCCAGGCCGGGGACTACCTCCTCGTGAACCAGCGCCGCTTCCTGCATGGCCGGCAGGCGCTCCACAGCGGTCAGGAGACCGTCCCGGTCTGCGACCGGCGGCTGCTCCTCCAGTTGTTCCTGCGGGCGAGGGCCGGCGACGGCTCAGCCGAGTAGCCGACCGACGGCACCGGTGACCCGCCGAGGCCCGCCCACGGGTCCAGCCGCCGATCGTGCGACACGGAACCGGGCCCGGTCGGGCACCCCCGGCAACGGTCGCGCACCGGGCTCCCCGAGCCCGTGCACGATCTAGATGCGCGCGTTGCGCAGCGACTGCCACACAGCGCCGGCCAGCGCCCGCGTCGCCCGCGGGACCGACAGATGCTCGTGCTCGCGGTACAGGGCCCAGTTGTACTGGACGAGCGACAGCTTGTTGGAGGACAGCGATCCCGCCTGGTGGGCCCTGTACACCGCAAGCGGCTCTGCCAGGCCCCGGGCGTCAGCGCCGTCCCGCATGATCGACAGCCAGAGGGCGTAGTCCTGGCGCTTGCGCATCTCCGGCATCAGCCTCGTGCCCAGGACCTTGCGGTCGTACATGGCGGTGAGGGCACCGATGTGGTCTCGGACCAGCATTGCGCGGTAGTCCACGTGCTCTCGCGCATGAACCACCCGCCCGTTCGGGACCCAGTCGGTGCTCTCGCCGTCGTAATCGGCGTCCATCTTGAAATACGCGGTGAACGTCAGCGGCGCGTCACCTTCCGCGGCGAAGGCGAGCTGCTTCTCGGTCTTCTCCGGAAGCCACATGTCGTCGCTGTCGAGAAAGGCGATGTAGTCCCCGCGAGCCCGCTGGATCGCGAGGTTGCGGGCCCGGCCCGCACCGCCCCGTTCGGGCGCCGACTCCGGTAGAACGCGCTCATCCTGCTCGGCGAACCCGCGAAGCAGGTCCATGGAGCCATCGGAGGACTGATCGTCGGTGACCAGCAGCTCCAGGTCGCTGTGGGTCTGCGTCAGCACCGATCGAACGGCTGCGCCAAGGGTGGCTGCCGAGTTATACACGGGCATCACGACGGACACCAAGGGCACAGCACTTCTCCTTGCCAGACCAGGAACGACGGTCCATTCAAGCACCGCAAACGAGTAGGAGCTGCCATGCATGTTGTTGTCGCTGGTCAGGGGTATGTAGGGCTTCCCCTGGCCGTACGCGCCGCCGAGGTGGGTCACCGTGTCGTCGGCTACGACGTGGACACGCACCGCGTCCAGCACCTCGCCGACGGCCATTCCTACGTAAGGGACGTGGACTCCTCCCGGCTGCGCACCGTCCTGGACTCCGGGGCCTACTCCGCGACCGCCGACGCTGCCGCGCTGGCCGGCTTCGACATCGCGGTGATCACCGTGCCGACCCCACTGCGGGACAGCGTCCCCGACCTAACCTACGTCGAGTCCTGCGCCCGGACGCTGGGCGAGCACCTCCGTCCCGGTGCGACGGTGGTCCTGGAGTCCACGACCTATCCCGGCACCACCGAGGAACTGCTGCTGCCGATCCTGGAAGAGACCTCGGGCCTCAAAGGCGGGGTGGAATTCCTAGCTGGGTTCAGCCCCGAACGCATCGCTCCAGGGAACAAGCGGTTCTCGTTCGAGAGCACGCCCAAGCTGGTGTCTGGAATAGACGCCAAATCCCTCGACGTGATCAAGGGCTTCTATGACGGCATCTTCCAGACCACGGTACCGGTATCCGGGCCGAAGGTCGCCGAGCTGGCCAAGCTGATCGAGAACACCTTCCGACTGGTCAACATATCCATGATCAACGAGCTGGCGACGCTGGCCAAGCCGCTCGGCGTGAACATCTGGGAGGCGATCGACGCCGCCGCGACCAAGCCCTTCGGCTTCACGCGGTTCACCCCAGGGCCGGGCGTCGGCGGGCACTGCCTGCCCGTCGACCCGCTGTTTCTCTCTTGGAAGGTCCAGCAGGAGCTCGGCGTCCCTTTTCGCTTCGTGGAGCTCGCCGCTGACGTGAACCGCCACATGCCCGACTACGTCGTCCAGCGTCTCGTGGCAGCCCTCGAAAGGCGCGGCATGTCTGTCAGCGGATCCCGGATCCTGCTGCTCGGCCTGACCTACAAGATCAACGCGACTGACCTGCGCGAGTCGCCCTCGGCACGAGTCGCCGAACTTCTGATCGGCCTCGGCGCCGAGGTCCGCGGCGCCGACCCCAACATCCCGGACGGCGACCGCGCCAAGCTGACGCTGCCCCTGGTGGACGCGACCGCGGAGGAGGCCGCAGCCTCGGACGCCGTGGTGCTCCTCATGGACCACGCCAGATTCGACCTCGCGATGGTCCAGGAGAGCGCGCCCTACGTACTCGACTGTCGAAACCGCATGTCCGGAGCGAACGTCGAGCTCCTCTAACCTTCTGCGGTACCCCTCACCGGCTGTCGATCCCCTATCCCAAGGAGTTTCCTTGCGCGACGAATGGGACCACGCCCACACGGACTACACCATGCCCGTGCAGCGTCGCTCTCCTGCGTCGCTGGCCGAAAGCGAGAGCGACTGGCGCCACTACCTGGAGAGCTCGACCCCCAACGGCTGGCTGCTCCGGAACAACGCCATGACCGATGCGCTCGTCAGCGGACAGCCGATGTACCTGCTCCACGTCACCCGAGCCATCGACGCCATTCGAGTCAGTCGGCAGTTGCATGTGTCCGCCGGCTGTCTGGTCGGTGCGCTGTACTGCTCGCCTCTCGCACGTCAGCGTGAGGGACTGCGCCCCCACAACCTCGGCGCCTACCTGATGCGAACGAAGCCTTCCGCCACGCCCATGATCTTGGAAGTCGCCCCAGATGCGCCGATCCGGCCCAAGGGCGTCGACTACCTGCACCTCGGCACCATCCACCTGCGCACCTACCTGCGATACCGAAGCTTTCTCACCCCGGCCGAGAACGACCATCTTGGCCGCGCCGTGCAGGCCGGGCTGCGCTCCGCCGCGCCGTTCCTCGACGTCGCTCTGCGCAACGCCGCCGGCCATGTCACTGCGGCACCCGAGTTCATCGACCAGCTAGCCGCTGCTGTGTCTGCCGTACCGTTCCTCGGCTACCTGTACTTCGAGGTGCTGTCCGAGTACCTACTGCTCCACTCCACCACTCCGGAAACCAGGAGCCACGCCCAGGCGGGAGAGCTGAACAACTGGCTTTACAAGCGACTTGCCTTCGCCGCCGTGGAAGGCATGGACAAGTTGTTCGACCTGGCCCGCTTCAGCCCGCGCCACCACCGGCTCGTCCAGCTCATCGAGGGCATCGAGCCGGCTCTCGCCCCGGGAGCCGCCGAGTATGTGCGGCGACGACTGTCCCACCTGTTCGCCATGACTACGCTGCATCCTTCCCAGGACGCGGCATCAGTCACCTTCCAGGGCGCTGATCTCGGCACGATCCAGAAAGCCGCGCCCGGACTGATCGGCCAGATGATCTTCCGCGAGATCCGGTACATGGCCCGCTACCAACATCTGTACCACTACTTCGAGAAGGCCAAAGCGCTGGAGGCGTGGGACTACTGGAACAGCGAAGGCATCCCCGCCCCGTTCAACGCAGTCATCCCCAAGGGAGAGATAGGGATCAATCCGGCCTACCCTCGATCGACAGTCCGAGTATGGACGGCACGGCGAGACAGCAACGGCTACCTGCACCCGGACCAGGAGATCGAGGCCGTCCTCACCCCGCACCTCGCGTCGTGGTGGGCACCACCTCGCCAGCGCGAGACGCACAGTGCCAGTTACGAGTCACGAGTCGAGCCGGCCCCGGTCACCCGATCACCGATCCCCACCCAACGGTCACCCAAGAGCGGGGTACCCACATGACCACCGAGCCCCTGAACATCTTGACTGGCATCAACCGCGTCTCCGAGCCTTCGTCCGGCAGCATGATCCTCGCCAACGACCTCTACCGCGCGATGCCCGAGACACACACGACCTTCCTCGGCAGAGAACCCGTCGGTCAGGTATGGAGTGCCGCCTTTGCTCAGATGGTCCCCCTCTCTACGACCAAACGCCCCCAAGGCCCGGAGTTCGATGCCTACGTCGACGAGCTGACGCGTGAGGTCGGGACGCACATCGAGAAGACCCGGCCCCATGCCATCCACGCCCAGTACCTCGGCTTCGCTCTCAGCCTGGCCTTCACCCGAACCGCTGACAGTATCCCGATCATCTCCATCGCCCACGGCCCTGAGGTCATGGCAGCCGAGCGCAGCGTGCAGGAGTGCCAAACCCTGAACGAAGTCGCCGCTGCAAGCACCGCGATCGTCGCCCCGACCGCGGCCCTGGCCGACCGCATCGACCGCCTCACCGGGCGCCGATTCACTGGCCGACTCACCGTCATCCCGTGGGGCATCCGGCTGAGCGATGCCCGCGTCCGCGAGCGACCGCTTACCGGAACCGGCCCACTGTCCCTTGTGCACGCTGGCCGTCTGGACGACAACAAATCCACGATCACAGCAGTCGACGCCCTCGCGCTAACCAATCAGCCACACCACTTGACCGTGATCGGCAACGGCATCCTCCGGGAACATCTGGAACAACGGACTCTCGAACTCGGGCTGAGCGGCCGGGTTCATTTTCATCCGTTCCTACCCCGCGCCGAACTGTGGCAACGCCTGCCGAGCTTCGACGCCTTCGTATTCACCACCAGGGGTTTGGAGGCTTTCGGGCTCGTCCTTATTGAGGCACAAGCCCATGGTCTTCCAGTCGTCTATTCGAATCTTCCCGGTGTGAGGAAAATTCTCGGGATCTCTGGCGTTCCCTACACTCCTGGCGACCCGCGCTCGCTGGCCGTGGCTCTGGACGAGATGAGCCGGGACTTTCACCGGCGTCAAGCGCTGACCGGCGCGGCTCTCAAGAACGCACGCCGATACGACATCACGACCACCGGCCGCCAGCTTTGCGAACTAACACGCCGCGTTACTTCATAACCTGATGTTTCGTGGCCGCCTCCCGTGCGCCGATACTCCTGCGACGGTTAACACAATTCCATAATCTGCCTCAACCTTGATCTGAGACGTCTCGCAAGGAATAGAGGATTGCATGGCTGGGAACCTGGCGCCCACTCCGGACTTCGCGGAAAAGGGCAACTACGACTACGGCGTCAAGCATGGCGCGAATACTGCACGGCGCGGTCGACTTCGCTTCGAAGAGGGAATCGCTACCGACACGGACATCCCGTCTGAATTCGGCAAGGGCGTCATGCAGGGCTACCAGACGGCCCCCGGTCGAAACAACCACAACCTGAACGTTTTCGAGAAGCCTGCGGCTGAGACCATGCGCGAGCGAGCCCACGTCGGGTCCGCCGCCTGGCCCGAGGCCCCGGAGTTCCTCGGCTCTTTCGCTCACGGCGCTGGCCATGGTGCGGAACTGCGGTTCGAGCAGGTTGTTCGAGATGGCGGCCACCAGGAGCGCCCGAACTACGCCAAGACGTCGGACTGACCACTGGCCGCTGGAAGCCCCTCTGGATGGCAGAGGGGCTTTCCTTTTCCCGCTAACACTCGAACCAGCCTCCGTGTGAGGATTGGGCATAGCGCAATTCGTCACATCAACTCGTAGCACCGCGCCTCCCTACAGGTGCACCATTCGGTGCTTAGTCGAGGATGTGTCGGTTGTCCTTCGCCTTCTTTCCGCCGAATCAGCGCGCGGCCGGCTCGGACCTCACCATCTCCATCAGTCCTCTGGGCCTGGTCGAGCTTAGCGACGAGGAATTCGAAGTTCATGGCCCGAGACTGAACCGGTACGCCACCAACTTCGCGTTTTTCCTCGGGCACCATTGGGCCTACAGGAGAGAAGCCGGCGAGCCGCAGATCACCCTGAACTATGTGGCCACCTTCTCGCGCTACATCACCAACTTCTGCTTCTCCAAGGGTGTGAAGTTCGCGGTCCCCAAGCGGTACGAACACATCGTGCCGGCCTTGCTGAAGAGGGTCTGGGAGGTCGACAACGACAAGCAGTCCCTGCTGAACTCCATTGGCGAACAGGGTGGCGTCACGGGCGACTCCTTCGTCAAGATCGCCTACGAGCCGCAGTGGGTCGACACTGCCGGCGGGATCCATCCGGGCCGCGTCCGCGTCCTCCCGCTGAACTCCGCGCACTGCTTCCCTGAGTATCACCCGCACGACCGCGACCGGCTGATCCGGTTCAAGCTGAAGTACAAGTTCTGGACCACGGGCGCCGACGGAGCTCGGACAGTGATGACCTACACCGAGGTCATCACGGACACCGAGATCGAGGAGTACCTGAACGACGAGTTGATCGACGCCAGGCCCAACCCCCTCGGCATGATCCCCGTCGCTCACATCCGGAACATATCCGTGTCCGGCTCGCCCTGGGGCCTGTCCGACATCGGCGACATCATCTCGATCAACCGCGAGCTGAACGAGAAGATGACCGACGTCTCGGACATCATCAACTACCACGCCAGCCCGACGACGATCATCCAGGGCGCCAAGGCGACCAATCTGGAACGCGGCCCCCGCAAAATCTGGGGCGGCCTGCCGGAAAAGGCCAAGGTCTACAACTTGGAGAACGGCGTCGACCTGAACGGTCCGATGGGTTACATCCAGACGCTGAAGCTCGCGATGCACGAAATCACGGGCGTCCCGGAAAGCGCCCTGGGGCAGATGCAGCCGATTTCCAACACGTCGGGAGTTGCCCTCTCCATTCAGTGGTATCCGCTGATCAACAAGAATGCCCTGAAGCAGCTCAACTACGGGGTCGGTATCAAGCGGATCAACGAGCTGGTGCTCCGCACCCTGTTCTGTCACGAGCCCCAGACACTGCTGTACGACCCCTATACCGACGGCATCAAGACCGAAGACGCCCAGCCCGACATCATCGACCCGAACGACCCAGACGTCTACAACGTCGACTGCGTATGGCCGAGTCCGCTCCCGGTTGACAACCTCGTCAAGCTCAACGAAATCCAGGCCAAGCTCGCAATCGGTCTGGAATCCAAGCGAAACGCCCTCGTCGAACTCGGGGAGGAATTCCCCGACGAGCGCCTGGAAGAGATGTTCAGCGAGCAGCGCCGGGACGTTGTAGAGCAGGGAGCCCTGGAGCTTATCAAGGCGACCATTTCCTCTGCTATTCTCCAGATGACTGGAATTGCTACTGAGGAAAGTGGTAAGCCAGCTCCGTCAAGCGGGGGAAACCCGGATCAGTCCGGATCGCCCGCTGGCAATGCTCAGACCGGAGTTCTTCCCGGAGCAACCGGGATCGACCTCGGTGTGGACACCAAATCGTTGATCAACCAATTCGTGACCATGGCGTACGGCACCAAGCTGCCGCAGAGCCGAAATTCGGAGGATGCCAGTAACCAGGAGACGCGCTAATGACTGTTCCGGCCAACGCCCCCGCCCCTGCGTCCGACAACGGCCCCAACGACCAGGTCATCACCATCCCGGTCGTCCCCGAGCCGCCGCAGGAAACCCCGGCTGAGGGACGCTTCACCGCCGAGGACCTGGAGAAGGTCCGGCGCGAGGAGCGCGAGAAGCTCTACGGCCGCCTGAGCCAGCAGGACGAGATCCTCAAGGCCACCAAGGAAGAGCTGGAAGCTGTCCGCAAGGCCCGCGAGGAGAAGGAAGCCGCCGAGGCCACCGCCCGCAAGGCCGCCGAGGACGAGGCAGAGGCGAAGCGACAGGCGGAACTGTCCGCCAAGAGCCTGCTCAAGGAGCGCGAGGAGGAGTGGGAGCGCCGGTTCACCGAGCTCCAGTCCAAGTACGAGACCGACCGCGAGCTCTTCGCCCGCGAGCAGGAGTACAACCGCCTCCAGAACGTCCGCGCCGAGATGCTCGCCCAGGCTGCCGACGACATCGCGCCCGAGCTGGTCGACCTGGTCCAGGGCAACACCGAAGACGAACTGCGCTCCAGCATCGAGCTGATGAAGCAGAAGTCCTCGGCGATCGTCGCCCAGATCCAGCAGACACAGGTCGCCGCGCGGGCCCAGATGCGAGGCACCGCTCCTACCGGTTACGGCGTCGGTCCCGCCGACACGGACGCCGGCTACCGCCAGTACTCCGCTGGCGACATCAAGAACATGCCCATGTCCGAGTACGCGAAGCTCCGCGGTCAGCTCCTGCCGGCTGCCTCCGCCTCCGCGCGTCAGGGCATGTTCGGCTAACCCGCCGCACAAGTAAGGGAAGCACAGCATGGCATCTGCCATCACCGGTACGCCGAATCTGTCGGCGTCTCCGACGAACTACTCCGGCACGAACTCTGAACTCTCTCCGGCGATCCAGGAACTCTGGTCGAAGGAGATCCTGTTTCAGTCGATGCCGATTCTCCGGTCTCGGGCCGCCTAACCTAGCGATGGGTTAGTGAGAACCACGCTGTATCGGTGAACCCCTCCTCCTCGTAGCAATCATTCGTAGCACGGGGAATACCGAGGGAACCCAACACCTGGGACTCCGTAGAGACTACACGCGAGGCACCTCCTACAGGTCCAGCTCTTAGGTGAGAAGTGAGCTGGAGCTGGAGGTGAAGATATAGTCCGATCTTGCGGGATGGAAAACCGTAAGAGTCAGGCAGAAATGACCTGGCCCCGCAGCCGGCGGGTAACAAGCGCGAATTGTCGAGCAGTTCGCAGTCAAGAAGACCGAACTCGGGGTCAGCCCCGGTCTCACCATCCACTTCATGCGCTACGACAACCTGGGCAACGCGTCCCAGCTCGTCGAAGGCGTCCGCATGGAGACGCACGCCCTCACCGCGTCCCAGTTCAGCATCACGGTCAGCGAGCACGGCTACGCCATCGCGGTGTCGGAGCTACTGCTCAACTCCTCGTTCGACGACGTCCTCGCCTCGGGATCCCGACTCCTGGGCCGAAACATGGCGAAGTACCTCGACGAACAGGCGCGCGACACCCTGCTTCAGGCCAGCTCGGTCCTGTACGGCTACGACAAGTTCGCTACGACTGGCAACGCACCGACCCGCATCTCGCCGTACGACAAGGGTGCGCCGTCCGCGAACCGTGCCGGCCTGACCGGCAACTACCGGTTCACCAGCGCGCTTGTGAAGGACATGGTCGAAACCCTCGCGACCCGAAACATCCCGAGGCTCGGCGATGTCTACGTGTGCTTCGTCCACCCGCACCAGTCCCGCTGGCTGCGTGAGGACCCGACCTGGATCGAGTCCAGCAAGTACGCGCAGCCGGGTGCCTTCAGCCTGGGTGAGATCGGTCGGATCGACGACGTGATCTTCATCGAGACCACGCAGGTCAAGAAGATCGGCAACGGTAACGGCACGACCCCGGCGGACGTCTACCAGAGCATCTGCATCGGTGACAACGCCTTCGGTCACGCCATCTCCCTGCCGGTCGAGCTGCGTGATGGCGGTGTCCAGGACTTCGGCCGTGAGCACCTCCTGGCCTGGTACTCGATCTTCGGCCTGGGTCTGATCACCGACGCCTCTGTCGTCATCGCGGAGACCAACTGAGTCTTCGAGACTGTGAAGCTCGGGCTTCGCAGTCACCCCCCGCAGGCAGGTCTTCGCTCGGAGGCCTGCCTGCGGGTTCGCACCAAACTTCCCTTGAGTAGGAGAACCACATGGCGACTGCCCGCAAGCCCGCCGGAGACCTCACCGGCCGCACCGCCGAGAAGCTCGCCCGCGAGCGCGACACCGAGGCCAAGGAGCGCGCGAAGTCGATGGCGACGGCGACGGTCGTCGCGGAGTCCGAGAAGGCGGACACCGTCGTCGACCTGGTCGATGGCCCCCAGCCCGAGGTCGAGGAGCAGCCGGTCGTCGTCGAGGAGTCGGACCGTGTCATCCGCGTCAACGCTGACCTGAACGACGTCGTGATCGGCCAGGGCAACTACTTCACCTTCGAGACCGGTGTGCAGTACCGGGTGCCGGCGTTCGTCGCCAACCACCTGGAGGAGAAGGGCCTGCTCTGGCACTGAGCCAGCACGCGACCGCGGGGGAGAGGGATCCACTCCCTCTCCCCCCTTTCTCTTCTCAGGAGACATCTGTGAGTGACATCCAGTTCGGACAGCGATACGTCCTGATGGCTGAAGGCGGATACGGCGCTGGGGTCGGCTCCCTACCGCAGGGCGCCGTGGTGACACCGGTCGAAGAGGTCGAGCCCGGCACAGCCGGCGTCGGCTACTCGACCGAGAACGTGGTGATCAGTACCTATGCGGATGCGTTGACCTTCCCCGGCACGACCATCGAGCGCACCCTGGCCATCGCTCTGTCCGCCTTCGACGAGTCCTTCACGCTCGAATCCGACCTTCCGCCAGCACCGCCTCCGGAGAACCCGGACCCCGAGATGGCCGACCCCACCCCGCCGGGTGGTGAGTGATGCCCGGATACCTCACCCGGTACGCCAGTAAGGCCCTTCTGACGCTGATGACCGGCGGTGGCGAGAACGCTGCTTCGGGGACCGATCCGGTGGCTGACCGTCTGCTGAAGGCGCACCTGATCAGGCACATGGCCGAGCCGACCATCGGTGTCTGGGCACCCAAGGCATACCTGCTTTCGCTCCTGGACCAGGTCGACTCCCAAGGATCCGCGGCCGTGCGCGCCGAGATACAGGCCCGTCCAGCAGACCCGAGCGGCTCGCTGTATCTGGCGCTGTGCACTTCCAATCCCGGCAACATGGCTACGGGTTTGTCCAGCGAGTTGACCGCAGTTGGCTACCAGCGTCAGGCCGTTCAAATGTCGGCTCCGAAGAACGGGGCGGCCTTCGTCGTGGAGTCAGCAACACCTGCCCAGGCGTCCCTGTCCAGCAGCGTGGTCTTCGGTCCCTTCACCGACGCCACTGGATCCGGTGGTGCCGTGACGCACATGGCGCTGGTCACCGCAGCGACCGGCACAGACATTGCGGTCCTCGCGGTGTGGCCCCTGGACTCTCCGGTCACCGCAGCTCAGGGCGAGTCCTTGCTGGCGTCGGCCGGCACACTCACGATCAAGGTGGACTGATGGCGGGATATCTGACCCAGGTCGCGGAGCGTGCTGCGCTCCAGCTCGTGACGTCCACTGCCACCACGGCGCAGGTACCGTCCCCCACCGTGTTGCGGTCGTACCTCGTCAAGCTGTACCAGCAACAGGGGCTGTCGGGGGTCGCCTTCTACTTGCCTGTGGCCTTCCTAAACGAGTTTTCGGCGCAGACCAAGGCCGACACTAGCGGCGCCTGGCTGAACGGGCTCACCACCGGCCGCACAGACGGTACGGGCACGCTGTACCTGGCTCTGCTGACCAGTGATCCGGGCCGGCGGACGGCGATGACCGACATGGCGGCCGTCGAGATCACCGCCACCGGGTACAGCCGGCAGCCGCTGCCTTTCTCCGTGGCCACGTCACCACTTGGCGGCGGGTCGAGCGTCAGCAATTCGGCCCCCGTGTTCTTTGGACCGTTCACGGCCAGTGGGGGAATGGGAGCCGTCGCCACACACGCAGCGCTGGTCAGCGCGGCCACGGGCACGGGCGGTGGGGTGATGGCGGTCTGGCAACTCGACACACCTGTTTCCGCCTCGCAGAACGAGAACCTCATGCTGAGCACGGCTGGCTTGGCAGTTGGGTTGGACTCATGGCAGAACTGACTAGGCTCCTCTCTCGAATACGCGGAGAGCTAGGCGACTTCGGCACCAGTTTCCGCGACGTGCTCTCTGGGACAGGAGAGCTGACGGATTACGACCTGAGCGCGGTCAACGTCACCCTGACCCGCGTCAGCGTGCTGAACGGCGGGACGCTGACCGACCTGGTAGTCGGCACCGACTACCGTGTGGACGGGCGCGAGGGTCGCGTCACGCTCCTCGGCAGCCGCGCTCCACTCCCACTCGGCCAGGTCCTCATCGTTGAGGGCGCGGCTGCCGGCATGTTCACCGACGAGGAACTCACCCAGCACCTGCGCGACGCCGAGCTCCAGCACTGCCACAACAGGCACGTCACGGTCAGGTACCGCAGCAAGAACGGGTTCATCCGCTACGCCGATGAGCCGCTCACGCTGGAGAACCTGCCGGATGTCGAGGAGCTGCCGGTCGTACTGCTCACCGTCATCAACGCCCTCTGGGCGGTGGCGACGGACGCTTCGTCGGACGTGAACATATCCACGGGCGAGGGCACCCACGTCGACCGCGGACAGCGATACACGCAGGTCCTTCACCAGATCTCGGTCCTCACCGATCGGTACGAGGAACTCTGCCGACAGTTGAACATCGGCCTGTTCCGCATCGAAATGGCGACGCTGCGCCGTGTGTCTCGCACCACCGGCCGCTACGTGCCGATCTACGTCGACCGCGAGTTCGACGACCACGCCTACCCCGAGCGCGTCCTGCCGCAGATCGACAAGCACGACGTCGACCCGTCTGGCATCCCCAACCCGACCTATCCGGGGTGGGCTGCATGAGCCGAGCCGACTGGAAACGGGGACGGTTCAGCGCAACCGAGGAGACCGAGCGCATCGACCGCGGCCTACGGGCCTGGCAGCGCCACATGGGAGACGTCATCTCCTGGTGGCGCTTCTCCCACTTGCGCTCGGTCTCCCACGATATCTACGACGAGGGAGACGCAGGCGGCCTGGCCTACGACGGGCCATGGCCGGTGCCTGTCCTGCACGCCACGCACGTGGAAAAGGGCGACCAGGAGAGCGACCGCGGTTTCTACACCGTCGACACCCTGGACGTCACCGCCAGCTTCGACCAGGTCCAGAAGACCGGCATCACCCAGGCCGACATCCATCACGACCGCTACCTCCGGGACCGCATCGCCTACGACGGCAGGCTCTTCCGGATCACCCAGATGAGCATCCTCGGCCAGATCCGTCGCGCAGACGTACTCGTCTCGATCACGGCCGTCGAGGTCAAGCCCGACGAGATCACCGCGGACAGCGTCTTCGCGCAGTACATCCCCGCGCAGGGAGCCGGCGAACGCTGACCGGGCACAGCAAGGAGCACGATGGCCCCCTACTCCTACCCGGACGCCTTCGTCCAGGAGCAACTGACCACCTTCGAGGACACCGCGTCCCTGTCCGCCGCAGACCTGCTCACGGTGGCCCTGGCCGACGCCCGATATCAGCGGCTCGGCCAGCCGGTGAACCTGTCCATACCGCTCAGCAGCGGGCCCGCGCTCACCGTGCAGCAGGACACCGACTCCCAGCCGCGCATCGCCGTAAGCCCCGACGGGGAACTCACCTTCGGCGACGGCACCTCCGATCCGGACGTCGTACTGCGCCGCGTCGGACCGAGCACGCTCGCTGTCGTCGAGGGAACGCTTTCCCAAGGCGGCCAAGCCGTCCTCGACGCCTCAAAGGTCGGGGCCGCCAACGGCGTAGCCGCACTCGATGCCAACGGCCAGGTGCCCAGCGCCCAGCTCCCCCCGACGAACGTCGGCCTCAGCCAGGCACAGGCGGACGCCCGATACATCCTCAAGACCTCGGCCGGCGCCGCGTCCGGTGTCGCCACACTCGACGCGTCCAGCAAGATCCCCACCGCTCAAGTTCCTGACCTCTCCGGGACCTACGTCGCGACCAGCACCCGCGGTGCGGCATCCGGCGTCGCCACGCTGGACTCCGCCTCCAAGGTGCCCGTCTCTCAGATCCCGGACCTCGCCAACACCTACGTCACCGCCAGTACCAACCTCGACAACCAGTACGGCCCCGGTGACCACGGCATGTTCACATGGTCATGCGGTCTTGAGCACCTCCGAAGCAGCGGCCAGCCGGAGTCCGGCGGCGTCCGCATGATCAAGGTCCGGCTCAAGCGGCCGGTCACCATCGGCTGGATCTGGATGCACCTGACATCCGGCGGCACCTCGCTCACGGCCAACCAGTGCTTCGCCGGCCTCTACACGACTGCCGGTGCCCGCGTTGCTGTCACGGCGGACCAGTCCACGGCCTGGTCCACGATCGGCGAAAAGAAGATGTCGCTGACAACCCCGTACAACGCCGCGGCCGGCGACTACTTCATCGCGTTCGTGGCGAACGGGACGACCATCCCCCAGTTCACGGCCGCCAGCAACAACTCATCCTCGGGCCTCAACATGGGCGTTACAGGGGCTTCGCTCCGATTCGCCAACGGCCCGACTGGGCAAACCTCGCTCCCTGCGTCCATCAATATGGGAACCATTTCCCCCGGATCCGCCTCCTATTTCGTGGCGCTGTCATAAGGAACTGGGTTGTAACAGTTTTCTTTGATTACTGGCATTCTGATCGCGGAGGCTCGATGTCGTAGACACCGGAAGGCGCGCAATGCCCTGGATAGAGAATGAGGACGCCGCAATCAAGGCGAAGCTCCAGGGCATTTTCGTCAACGACACGAACACCCCTGCCGGCGGCCTTCCAGTCGACGTCCGATTTCGGCTCCCTGAGAACGAGTTGGCCACCGCCACCTTCCCGCTCATACTCATCGAGCGCACGCGCGCCGAGCCCGACCACCAGGCGGAACACCGGGGGACGGTCGTACTCGGATACACCCCCGAAGGTCAGGACAGCGCCTCCACGTACCTGGCGACCGACCCCATCCCGTACCTGATCGAGTACCAGGTCACCGTCTACGCAAGGAAGCAGCGGCACGCGGCGAACATCGCACACGCGCTGTCCGGGAGGGACTACCTCCATCCCCGGTGGGCCTATCTGGAAGTGCCCGAAGACGGAACTGTCCGGCGTCTCGAAGTCGCCGGGGGACCAGAGTTTCACGATGGCCGTGACGCACAGGGAAAGCGCCTCTGGCAGGTCGATTACCTGATCCAGGTCAGCGCTGAGCTGCTCGACGAAATCGCAGCAATCAAGCCCGTCCAGACGGTCGAACTCAACACTCATCCCCTCGGCCACTAGGCCCCGAAGGAGCTTTTCACCATGGCGACTTTCCTGCGCCCCGGCATCTACGTGGACGAGACGCTGGATGCGATCTCCAACCCTGTGGTCCAAACCCCAGGCGAGGCAATCGCTGCCTTCGTCGGAAGCCACAATTTCGGACCGGCGGTCCCCACCCTGGTCACGTCCTGGAGCCAGTTCGAGCAGGTGTACGGCGGCTGGGGCAACGGCACCGACCTGCTGCCCTACGCCGTCTACTCCTTTTTCAACAACGGCGGCGGAAAGGCGTACGTCGCACGAGCCGTTCCCTCGGACTCGGTGGCCGCCACGGTCACGCTCAACGACCGGCAGGCGACGCCCGAACCTGTTCTGAAGTTCACCGCGAAGGCGGCCGGAGCGTTCGGCAACCGGATCTACATCGACATCACCAACTCCAACACGGGTGCCGGCCGGTTCAACTGCGCGATCAAGGTCGGCGGTACGACCGACGCGTACATCTCCGACCGCTACAACGACGTCTCACTGGACCCGGCGGACGCCCGCAACCTGGTCGCGATGGTCAACTCCCCGGTCAACGGCTCCGCTTTCGTTACTTCCGAGTACCTCGCCACCGACGCCTACAGTGCGAGCATCACTCCTGCGCTCCAGAGCGCAACCCCGATGACCGGCGGCATCGACGGTGTCGCCGCGCCAGACCTCGTCGCCGCGACCAGGCAGCTCGAAGCGACCGGCGAGATCGTCAACGTCAACTTGCCCGGCGTGTCCGACACCACGATCCTCAACTCGGTCATCACCTGGGCCGAGGAGTACGGCTACGCCTTCGTCGTCGTGGACGCCCCGAAGACCGCCTCCCTCGACCCGGCAGCCGCGGTCACCGAGTACGCCAAGCTCTCCCCGGCCGCCAACAGCGGCTCGACGCCTGCCCCCCTGCGCTCCAGCTCCTACGCCGCCGTCTACGGTCCCTGGCTTCTCGCTGCCGACCCCTCCTCGGTCGCGCCGGGCGCCACGCGCCTGCTGCCGCCGGGCGGCGCAGTCCTGGGCAAGTACAGCGAGACCGACGTTCTCTACGGCCAGCAGCAGTCTGCCGCCGGCACGCTGAGCCGTCTCGTCGGGGTGTACTCCACCGAGCTTCGCTTCTCCAACAGCCAGCTCGACAGCCTCAACGCCTGGGGCATCAACGTGATCCGCCAGGTCCCGCAAGCCGGTATCTGCATCATGGGTGCGCGCACGCTGAAGAGCGGCTACCCGGACCGGTACATCGCCGTCCGCCGGCTGCTCACGTACACCCGCAAGATCCTGGTCGACCTGACCCGGTCGGCTGTCTTCGCGCCCAATACGCCGGAGCTGTGGCACTCCATCGCGGCAAACGTCACTCAGCAGCTCACTGCCATGGCGCAGGCCGGCATGTTCGCCTCCGCCAGCCCCGACCAGGCGTTCGTCGTCGTCTGCGACGACACCAACAACACAACGACGACTGTGGACAACGGTGAGGTGCACATCGATGTCGGCGTCGCCGTGGCACGGCCGGCCGAGTACATCGCCATCCACATCAGTCAGTTCGACGGCGGCGCCACGGTCACCGAATCCGCGTGAGTAAACGGGGCCGGATCGGCTGCACCGAGACCGGCCCCATCGGAAGCATTCTGAACCACCACTCGGCACCCAATTGGGAGAAACACCCGGTGCACTTCGTGCTACGGGAGTAGTGAATGGCAACCCTCAAGACGGTGACCCAGAGCCAGAGCCTGGCCAGCCGGCAGACCGACCCTTTGCGGTCCTTCAAGTTTCACGTTCAGATCAGTCAGGTCGGAAAGCTCGCATCGGCCTATCCAAAGCTCGGCTTCATGACCGTTTCCGGGCTCTCCGTGACCACTGACGTCATCGCTTACCGGGCCGGTGGGATGAACACCACCACCCAGAAGATGCCTGGGCAGAGTGACTTCAGTCCCGTCACCCTCTCCAAGGGGATGATGCCCGGCGACCAGAACCTCGTGAACTGGATGTATCAGCTATTCGACGTCATGCAGGGCAACGGTTCCGGTAGTGACACGGGCACCGAGTTCCGGGCCACGATCGACATCATGCTGATCGACCACCCGGTCACCAAGAACAAGGCTGCCGTGAAGGCGGTATGGCGGCTTTACAACGCCTGGCCCACGTCGGTCGCATTCGGCGATCTTGACGCCGGCAGTAACACATTCGCCGTTTCCCAGCTCACATTTGCGCACGAGGGCTGGGACTTCAAGGTGGCCGACAAGTACGGCCCGAGCAGCTACGCGCAGATCAAGTAAGAACCGACACGAGGACACAACTCATGACCGATATGCATTACGACTGGACTTTCGACTCTCCCGACGGTGGCCGGCAGGTCGACGTCCTGGCCGACACCCAGGGTGCGACCGCCGCCATTCATTCGCTCCTGTCCGACTCCACCGAGGATCCGCCGGCCATCCCTGAGCCGGCTGACTGCCTGGTGACTCTGCCCGTAGGACTCGTCCGCGACGACGTCATCCTCACCGAGGCCGAAGTCCGGGAGCTCACGGGGTCGGACGAGGAAGCCCTCGCTCGCGTACGGGCCAACCCGCTGCGCCTCCTGGAGACGCTTCTGGAGCTCGGCACCGTGCGCATCGGCGACGTGCCGGCCACCTCCGACGTCCTCCCTCAGCTCCTTCTGGGAGATCGAGATGCCCTGGTCATCGCCATCAGGCGGGTGACTTTCGGGGACGAGATGGAGTTCGACGAGATCAACTGCCCGAACTGCGGCGAGTACTTCTCGGCCACCATCTCCCTCGGTGCAATCCAGTCCCAGACCGCGCCCATCGGCCGGCTCACCGTGCCCCTCCGCAAGGGCGGCTGCGCAATCGTCCGGTACCCGACGGGGGCGGATCAGGCGGCCATGCTGGCTAACGCTAAGGCAACCAACGCCGAGCACAACAGCACGCTGCTGTCCCGCTGCCTGGTCGAGATACGCGATGCCGAAGGCAAGGTCACGCCAGGCGGAGCGGACGTGGTCGCGTCACTCGGCATGGGTGACATCCGCACCATCCTCAAGCAGCTCGCCGCCACCCAGCCGGGCCCCCGCCTGCTGGAGACGACGATCGAGCACGAGGAGTGCGGAGGTGAGGTGCCGCTCCCGCTCAGCGTGGCCGACATCTTTCGCGATTTCTGATGCCCGAGCAGCGCGGGCCGATTTCACGACGCTCGCCTACGCCCACCCGGAGTGGCAGCTCAGCGAGATCAGACAACTGACGGTTCAGGAACGCTGGTACTGGCGCGACCTGGCCGTATGGGTCAAGAACAGAAGGGAGGCGGCTTCCAGTGGCTGAGAACGACGACATCCGGAATCAGGAGCCGAACTTCACGGGCCGCCTCCTCGGCACCAACGGAATGCAGCGGGCAGCCGACAAAGTGGCCCGCGACATCGACAAGTTCGGCGCCCAGGTCGCCGCGCTCAACCGTGCCCTCCAAGGGGCGATCAACACCGCGTCCCAGGGCGCTGCCTACCGCGGCCAGCCGACTCTCGCATTCCCGCCGGCCAACCAGGGCACGCGGCTCTCCCCAGCCCCCGTCCACCATCCGCCGGCTAACACCGCCGCACCCATCGGCGGGTCGGCCACCACGTTCACCCACCCCGTCACTGGTCGCGTCTACAGCGGGCCTATGGCGTCTCGCCTTTCAGACCGGTACGACGCCCAGGTCGGCCGCTCGAACTTGCAGGCACAGGCTGCATACGCGCAAGCCCAGGCGCAACAGCAGCTCCGGAGCGCACAAGAGATTGCACGGCAGCAGTCGGCGCTTCGCCAGCAGCAGCGTCACGACGCCCAGTTGCAGCGCGAGGCCCAGCGGCGTGCCCAGATGGATGCCCAGCGGGAGCAGCAGGCTGCCGCCGCCCAGGCCCGCTACCAGGCCCAGCAGAGTGCCGCAGGGGCGCGGTCCGGAGTCAATCCGGACCTTCAGGCCCGCTTCAGCGCTGCATCTCCGGAGCGCCGGGCTCAGGCGCGGCAGTCACGCCTGGACGCGTACTACGGCTCCCTCTTCGATGAGGCGATCCGCCGCCAGGATGCGGCAAACGTGCCGACGTGGGGCATGCGGGTCGGGCAGAGGATGTGGGCGTACAACCGCACCACCGGCCTGTCGCGTGCCACCGTCTCAGGCAGTGGCTTGTACGTCACCCGCAACAACACCGTCTTCCAGATGGGTGGGGGCGGGGGTGCTCGTGGTGGCCAAGGAGGCAGTGGCGGAGGGAACGTCACCGTCCCGCCCTCTGGCGGCTTCAACCCGACAGTTCCTGCGGCCAACAGCAGCCCGACGCCTCCTGGCGGACAGGTAGCAGACTTCGGTGGTATGGCCGGCGGCGCCTATAAGGAGCTTGTCAAGTACGGCGACCGCATGCGCCCGCAGATGGAGGAGATGGACCGGTACACCAACTGGGCTGCCATCGCCTCGGGCGATACGCCGGCTGGCTACGACAAATGGGGCTGGAAGAACAAGATCCGGACGTCGTCCTACGGCACCGTCGTGGGCAAGTCGACCGAAGACGTCTCCAACGCGCAGTTCCTCCTCGACAAGAACTTCGGCCTCACCTTCGGCACCACAGCGCAGGCTGCCGCCCGTAACAACGCCTTCGGTGCCGCATACGTTGCCGGCCTCGATGCCGAGACCGGCGCCAAGCTCTACTCCAGCACGTACAACCCCCAAGCGTCGCTGGCCGCTCAGCGGCTCGGCTTCGGACGAACGATCGGTCGCGGCGGCCAGGCCATGGGAATGGGGACGCTGGCGGACGGCATCATGAAGCGAACCTTCGGATCTACGTCCATCACCGCGAAGAAGTTCGCGGCAGCCACAGCCAGCGGCCAGGCCCTCGACTGGAACTTGGACCAACTCGGAAAGGCATCAGGCTGGGACGACGCCACGGTCGATAACCTGAAGGAGTACATGCGGGGCCGCAACACGCTGCTCCAGAAGTCAGGCATGTCGTCGGCGGAAGCCGACCAGCTCATCGCGGACGCATCGCACAGCGGCAAGAAGGGCGATGCGGCCCGGAAGACACTGACCAAGTACGGCGTCTCCGAAAGTCTGGGACAGGCGAGGAAGACCTTCGAGGCCCAGGAACGCCAGCATGACGCGAACATGGGCAGCTCCTTCGCCCCCGCCATGGAGAACGCCACCAAGGCCGTCCAGAAGTTCGAGTCAGCGATCAACCACATCCTGGAGCTGCCCGGCATCAGGCAGATCGTCGGTGGCGGTGGCGCATGGGCTTCGGTCACCAAGGACCAGGTCAGTACGCTGAAGAGCGTCTGGGACTTCGGCAAGCGCCTCCTCCCGATCAACATTGGCGGTGGAGCCGGCGAACCCACGTCCAACAGCGGCGGGGACAAGAAGAAGAGCGACAAGCCGAGCACCGCCAAGGCAGGCAGCGTGGCCAACGGCAACGCGACCAAGGCCATCCAGACTGCGCTAGCCCAGGTCGGCGACCCCTACGTCTGGGGCGCCACGGGCCCAGACGCGTTCGACTGCTCCGGCCTCACCTCGTTCGCCTACCGCCAAGCCGGCATCGAGATCCCGCGCACCTCACAGCAACAGATGAAGGTCGGCGTCCGCGTGGACAAGGACGCCATCCAGCCCGGCGACCTCCTCTTCCCCAACCCCGGCCACGTCATGATGGCGCTCGGCGGCGGCAAACTCGTCGAGGCACCTCGCACTGGCCTCGACGTCCGCGTCCGTACCTTCAACCTCGGCGAGATCAAGGAAGTCCGCCGCGTCGCAAGCTCGGTAGGTGCCCTCGCGGAGTACAACACCAACAAGAAGCAGGACGACAACGAGGCCGGCGCGGGAAACGCTGGTTGGTGGGGCGGAACGGGGGAGTCCTTCAGCCAGGAAGAGGTGGACGCCCTGTCCGCGTTTCTGTCCGGCGGCGGCGCCTACTCCATGGGCACCCGCTCGCAAGGGACAGACGAGTCCAGCAACAGCGCGGAGGACGTCACCACCAACGCCAAGAGCGCACCCGCCAACCCCAAGGGCAACGTCAAACTCGGCAAGAAGATGGCCGCGGACATGTTCGGGTGGACCGGCCCCCAGTGGGATGCGCTCTACCAACTGTGGCAGCACGAATCCAACTGGAACCACAAGGCCGGCAACCCGAGTTCCGGAGCGTACGGAATCCCCCAGGCCCTCCCGGCCACCAAGATGGCGTCGGAAGGATCGGACTACCGCACCAACCCCGCAACCCAGATCAAGTGGGGTCTGAAGTACATCAAGGATCGCTACAAGACCCCCGCGAAGGCGTGGGCCTTCTGGCAGAACCCCACGGTGCACGTGCCCGGAGCCTCGAAGAACTGGTACGCCGCCGGGGCTTGGGACATCCCCGAGGATCAGGACGCCGTCGTCCACAAGGGCGAGATGATCATTCCTGCCGCCAAGGCAGAAACGATTCGTCAAGCACTGATCAAGGACTCCGTCAACGTCGTCTCGCCGGCTGGAGCTACCGCCTCGGCCGCCGCGGGAGGCACGCAGCCCGGCGGGGGAGTCTCCCTGTCCTTCGCCAAGGGCGCGATCCAGATCAACGTCAACGGCGCAATGTCCGACAGGGCTGCCTCCGACGCAGCCAAGCGTGTCGTGCACTACATCGCTGCCGACGAACGCATCAAGAACCTCGGAGTGGGTGTCTGATGGGCACTGTTTCCAACCCCAAGTTCGACTCGCGGATGACCGCGATTCCGCAACTGGGACTTCGTGGCCGAACTGCTGGCCAGGCCCCCGGCGGCGCCCCGCTCGGGGTGTACTGGCGAGGTTCCATCGTTCGCGACAACGATTCGAGCGCGGTCCACGCCCACCCCAAGTCCAGTACCGCGACTTACCGGGTCGACTTCCTCTTCAACCCCTCGACCATCACCGTCTCGCACGAGAGCGGGCCGATGCTGACGGCTGACCAGCGGTCCACCGACGGCCAGTACGTGAATGCCGGCGGCATCGGCCAGGTCACCTTCAGTCTCCTCTACGACCGAACGTACGAGATGATCTCAAACAGGTCGGGAAACGAAGCCACCAAGCGCGGCGTGCTGGCCGATATGGACGCCTTTTACAGGGTGACCGGGGTGTATGACGTATCCGCCAAGGGTGTGAACGCCAGGCAGTTCAACCCCATGCAGTCCTACAACTGCAATTTCTACTTCGGTGGAGTGGGTAGCAATTCTCTCGCCTACTACGGATACATATCGACGTTGTCCGTCCAGTACACGCATTTCACGCGGGAAATGATCCCGCAGCGGTGCGCTGTCAACGTCACCGTTGAAATGACGCAGAAGGGGGCGGCGCAATGATTTCGGCGAACTCTCGCTTCGTCGGCGCCGGAACGGCCATCGTTACCGCTAGTGACGGCAAGTCCCGTAAGGTGATCCTCCCGAAGGGGGCAGAGATGTTCTCGGCCTCGGTGCGGATTTACACGTGGGTCGAAGGTGACCGGGTGGACTTGGTCGCTTACAGAAATTACGGCGACGCTTCACAGTGGTGGCGCATCGCGGACGTCAACCCCAGCGTTATGGACTGGACGGAAATACCGGCCGGCACGAGGATAAGGATCCCGATTGTCCAGTAAGCAGCCGATACTCTCCCTGGAGATGCCGGCCCTCACAGGGCGGAAATGGGTGACGGACACCGTCATCACCCAGGGCGAATCGCTGCACGAGGTCGCCGAGATAACCGTCATCCACGAGGTGACGCGCGGGACGGCGAGTGGTTCGGGCTGGAATCTGATTTTTGCCGGGGTGCTATCCGAAGGGCAGCCCCTCGCGCTGCGATACGGGACCGCTGCCCGTTCCAAGATCTGGCACGGATACATCACCGCAGTGTCGGTGCTCGGCGACGAGATACCGCAAACCTCCCTCAGGGCCGTCCAAGTTCCCGTCGTGTACACCTGCGTTGGCCCGACCCACCCCATGCAGTCACAGGCCAACCGGCTCTGGTCCTCGACCACCGCCTCGTTCGTCGCCCGGAAACTCGCCCGCGGATCTGGACTGCGCCCCCAGGTACAGCGCAGCACCCGCCTGTTCGGCACCATCCCGCAGCAGGCCAAGAGCGACTTCGCCTTCCTGCGGGACCTGGCCGACGAAGTCGGGTACCGGCTGACCCCTCACGGCACCACCCTCGCCTTCACGCACCCCCTGGTGTCGCTGCGCGAAGCCGACGAGGAGCGTCCCACGTTCCACTACGCGAAGGACGCCACGGACACCGTGAAGACGTGGGAGTCCACCACCGGACAACTTGACCCTCTCGGTGGCCGACACACCCGCCGAGAGGGCTACTCCTTCAACATCAACACGGGTGCACTGGTCCGACATGTGGCTGCCGGCACCCAGGATTCACCCATCACCCAGTACAGCACCGGGCGCCCCTTCACCTCGCAGGCCGAGGCGGTGGAGATCCTCAACGCCGAGGCGCGACGCGATGTCCTGTGGGTCCACGCGAAGGCGACGGTCATCGGGGACGCTCGTGTGCGCACCGGCACGGATCTGGAGATGACGGGCGGGGCTCTCGGCCCCCACGATCCGGGCCCGTGGATGGTCCGCTCAGCGACCCACCGGATTTCCGTAGTCCCTGACCAGCCGGCCGCTGGCCGCTACTGGCTCGACGTAACCCTCGGACGGAACCGCATCGGGGGCCTGGACCTGGTCGCCAAGGACGAGGTGGTCGACAGCGTCCAGGACGGGACAGCACTGATCGATGGGCGCTGGCGCGCTCAGCACATAGGGAGGGCATGACCGTGGCGCTGACCGCCGCCGGCAGTGACGTCTACGCCGCTGTCGTCACGCACGCCGTCGACCCCGAGGGCCGCGGGCGGGTACGGCTGCGCATCCCGCAAGTGTCCGGAGACGCGATCACCGACTGGGCCTACCCCTCTGGGGCGGTCGGTCACAAGGTCGTCGTGGGGGAGCGGGTCTGGGCCGCCTTCGACGGTAGCGGCAGCCGGCTGGTGTACTGGATTGCCACCAGCGGGGGCGACCAGTCCGAGTTCGACATCATCGAGCCGTTGCAGACCTGGCAGACCGCCGGACCAGACCTCACTCAGCCCGCCAACGTGTGGAACCAGTTCCCCGAGAGCGCATGGTCGACGATCACCTTCACCGCCCCCAACAGCGGCAAGGCGTTCATCACCATCTCCGGCAGGATCTACAACAACACCGGCGCCACATCGAGCGCGCCAGGCACGGCAGCGTGCCTGCTGGGCTGGGAAGTCTACGACTCCGTCCTGGGAACATCCGACGGTGTCTCGTCGAACATCAAGGCCCTATCCGCGGCCGGAGGCCAGCTCAACAGCCAGGGCGACGCCGGCGGATCCCGGCTGTCCAGCTCGCGGCGCACCCTCGTCGAGGGCCTCATCCCTGGCCGGACCTACAACGCGCGCCCTGTGTGGTTCGTGACGAGCCCCATCGACGCATCCAAGATCTACATGCAGGACGGGCAGCTCCTCGTCGAACCCGTCGCCCATACGGCGTATCCGCCCGCCTGCTCCTACCAGAACATCGTGCCGCAGTACGTCGCCAACGACACGTGGACAGACTATGACCCAGCGGTGTGGGCCCCGATCACCTTCACGGTGCCGCCGAGCGGGAAGGCGTACATATCCGTCAGCGGCATGTGCACAAACTCCCAATTCGAGACGGCGTCCGTCGCCTGGATGGGCTACCGCCTGACCGGTGCGTACACCACCGACTCCAACACTCAAGGCGAGTCCCTGGCGCTGTCCTCAAGCGGTGAGTTCCACCGCGTCTTCGCCACGCGACGCGTCCTCTTCGAAGACCTGCCGCCAGGCCAGCGGGTGACCGTCATTCCGCAGTGGCGAGTGAGTGCAACCGAGGTCACCAACGCCGGATTGCGCGCCGGCCAGCTCATCGTCGAGCCGGTCGGGGAGACGAGCGCACCATACGCCCCAACGAGCACCAAGCAGATCGCCGATCCGCCGTTCGACGTGGTGGCCGTGACCACCGCCTTCACCGAGGCGGCCTGGCCATCGCTCACCTTCACCGCCGGAGCATCGGGGAAGGCATTCGTCACGGTCTCAGCCGCGGTGTCAAACAACAACAGCCAGGCAGCAGCCTCCACGTGCTCCTGGACGCTCGTCGGGCCCAGCGACGACATCCCCACGGCCCGGAAGGAAGTCAGCGGTGCCGGCACGAACCGTCGCGTCCATGCCTGCCGCCGTGTGCTCCTGGACGACCTCAAGCCCGGAGCCCTGTACACGCTGGTGCCGAACTGGCGAGTCTCCAGCGTCACCCAGACCGGCGGAGCCTTCAACGCCAAGATCCGGGGCGGACAGCTCTCCGTAGAACCAGTGCCCCCGGCCACGCAGCCGGCGACCAGGCCCACTGCTAGCCAGCTCATCGTGCCACAGGCCCAGAACGACGCCTGGCGCGCAGCCATCCCGCCGGAAGACGGAACGCTCATCCTCAAGCGCAAGGGGCAGGCCGGCTACCTCGAAGTCGCCACTGGTGGCACATGGGTGCCAGTCAACGAAAAGCACTACGCCCACTGCGACGTGAACAACCTCGGAGCACTGACCGGCGGCGCGTACAAGGCCGTCCCCTTCACGAGCTGCGCCGTGCAGACCGACGACAGCATGTGGCTGACCACCATCCCCAACAGAATCACGATCAAGACAGCGGGTCTGTACCGAATAACGGCCAACTGCACATGGCCCGGCAGCCAGACCGATGCCCGTGCGGCGATCGGGGTGAACAGCCTCACCTCGCCCAAGTACCAGCTCGACCTCGTCTCGCAGGCCAACGGCGCAGTCGGTAGCAGCGGATCACGCATCACCTACCTCGACGCCAACGACTACGTGGCCTTCCTGCTGTACTCCACCGCCACCACCGGGTCCTTCAGCACCACGGCCTGCGCTCTGAGCGTCGAGTGGATCGGCCCGTGACGCACGTAACCACTGGAGTACCGAATGGCTGACACCTATCGAAGCTACGCGGAACTGGCCGCAGCAAAGACCCGCGGCGTCGACTACCTCATCTCCTCACGCGCCGTGGCCGACGCAAGAGGCTCGCACATCGCCATACACGGCGGCGGCATAGAGCCCCCCACCACGCAACTGGCGGACTACTGCGCAGCGACGAGCGGGTCCTCCTACTACTCGTTCCAAGGCGTGATGAGCAGCGGAAACAGCGCACTGCACATCACCGCAACCCGGTTCGATGAACCGACCGTCTTCCAGATTCAGCGGGGAGTCGAGTGGACGGTCTCCTGGCACGGGGCCAGCGGCAGCGATCAGCTCACCTACATTGGCGGGCTGGACACTGAGCTGGGGGAGGAAATCCGGAACCGACTGACTGCGGCTGGATTTCTCGTAGCGCCATCAGTTCCCACCGAGATTGATGGCGACGACCCCCTCAACATCACCAACCGGAACAGGACCGGCCGAGGCGTCCAACTGGAGCTAAGTAGGGGGCTGCGCGAGTCGTTCTATGCCGGCGGCGACCTGACGCTGGCCTCCATAGCCATCGCAGAAAACCGAACCGACGCCTTCTACACGTACGCGACAGCGGTCATCAACGCTGTAGCAGCTACGTGGCCGGAGTCGCGACCGCCGACGCCAACAAGCATCCAGCCCGTGGCCGGCCCGGAAACCGCCGCCAGCACAGCCGGCTATCCGGGGACGGGAAGCGTACAGATGCGCATGCCGTTCCAACTCGACGCCATGGGCAGGGTGGCCGTCCTCACCGACAGCGACCACATGATGGTGCAGCGAGCGCGCGCTGTCGTGGCCACCGTGCCCGGCGAGTACGTCGGTGAGCCAGCCTTCGGCTCAGACATCTCCTCCGCACTGTTCCGGCCAAGCGACCCCATCGCCCCGATGATCATCACCGATGCTGTGCGGACGGCCATGACACGTTGGGAGCCCGACACCGTCGTCACCGCTATCACTCCCGTCGTCCACGACGACCAGGAAGGCATCGTGGACGTCGAGGTGGACGTCGCTCAGGCCAACACGCCCGCAGTGGAAGCCGACCACATCGAGACCGTGAGCGTCCTTCCCGGCGGTCGGGTGGTCGGCGGCTCCCTCTAACGCTTCAACCTCCGAGCCTCATAAACTGATCTCCATACGGTGCACGAATTGGGAACCCCCCTGTCCCATTTCAGGAGTAACGCACCGTGGCGGATCTGACTTCGAGTTCACCGGCTATCGACTACACCTCGAAAGACTTCGAGGGGTTCCGGCAAGCGATGCTCGCGCATGCCGCCCGCGTATACCCGGAGTGGTCCGGACGGAATACGGCGGACTTCGGTGTCCTGCTGGTGAACCTGTTTGCGTACATGGGCGACATCCTCAGCTACTACCAGGACGCCGCCGCACGAGAGGCATTCCTGGAGACCGCCACGCTCCGGTCGAGCGTCCTCGCCCACGCAGCCACGCTCGGCTACAGCCCAGCGTCGGCGGCCCCGTCCACCGGAACCGTCACCTTTCTCACCGAAACCAGTCAGCCCACCGACGTGATCCTGCCGGCCGGGACCCAGGTCACTACCGCCTTCATCCCGGCGATCGACGCGCCCCTCACCTTCGAACTGGATGAGGATGTCACGGTGCCGGCGCGAGGCGGCAGCATCACCGCACGCGTAACCGAGGGGGCCACGGCCGGAACACAGCCACTGACCCTGAACACCGGGACAGGAACCGAGACCATCGTCCTGGTCGACAGCCTCGGCACCTCCAGCGGCACCGAGAACCAGTCCTTCACCCTGCCGTCCTCTCCGGCCCTGGTGGACAGCGTCCGAGTCTTCGTGGGCGCCGACGCCCCAGTGGAGTGGCATGCAACGAGCGACATGCTCACCGCAGCTCCCACCGATCAGGTCTTCAAGCTCACCGTGTCCGACAGCGGCACCGTCACCATCACCTTCGGCGACGGCACCCTCGGAGCCATACCCAACCTGGACCTGCCCATCTACGCCTCCTATCGCGTCGGCGGAGGCGAGCGCGGGAACATCGACGCCAACCAGGTGATCGACATCTCCCAAGGAGTAGCCGGCGTGTTCATCGCCAGCTCCTCCGCCATGACCGGTGGCCGGGAAATCGAGAGCACCGAATCCATCCGTGCCAACGCACCCAAGGCCTACCGCACCCAGGACCGCGCGGTGACCCTGCGGGACTTCGAGGACCTGGCGCTCGCGGTACCGGGCAACGCCAAGGCCAAGGCCACCGGCAACCACCACTCGTCCATCACCATCAGCATCATCGGTGCCGACAACGCAACCCCGTCCGACGACCAGATCACTGCCACCGTTCGCTACATCCAGGACCGCACCCTGACGGGCGTCTACGTCCACGTCGCTCCCGGCACCCTTGTCGGCGTCAACCTCGGCAGCTCAGCATCCCCGGTCGTGCTCGGCATCTACCCGAACTTCCGGGCGTCAGAAGTCGTCCTGGCCGCTCAGAAGGCGATCCAGGACCTCCTCTCCAGCCAGCGCAGCAGCTTCGGTCAGCGCATCCCAGCCTCCCGCATCTACGCGCTCTTCGACGCCATCCCTGGCGTGGAGTACGTGAACATTCCGCTCCTTGCCCGCGCCGACGGGCCACAGAACGGCACCCAGGACATCATCTGCCGCGACTGGGAGATCCCTGTGGCCGGCCAGATCTTCATCACCGCTGACGGCGGCCAGTAAGGACACCAGATGACCAAGGTCTACCCCAACGCAATCCGCAACTTCCCGACACACAAGGATGGCCGGGACTTCGTCCTCGCTGCGGATGTGAACGAGATCCAGGACGAACTGACGGGTGTGGAGACGGTGCTCGGCACCAAGCCTCAGGTCTACACGAATGCGGCAGGCAAGAAGTCCGAGTACAAGGACGTCGTCACCCGGCTCGACGCCATGCAGCGCTACGACGACCAGGTCGCCGAGACAGTCAACGCCCTGGTCGACGCCAGCCAGACCGGCTGGAACCTTCCCGTCGGCACGGTCCGATCCACCGGCAGCACCATCCGGCCGACCGTTCACAACCTGAGCATCCAGGAGTCCGACTGGCAGCCGGTCCTCTGGAACCGCCGGATCACCGACATGCCTCACCCCGTCCGGATGTTCCCGTGGGCCACCAGCCCCACCATCACCTGCCCCAAGACAGGTTGGTGGATCATCACCATGCGGGTGATCTCCTCCATCCCCTCGGGCCCCACCAGCCTGGACCACATGTGCTTCGCCCGCATGTACCTGTCCGACCACGACACCGACGTGGCCACAGGTGCCTCCACCAACCCCCGCGGCACGCGCGGCTGGCACCGCGCTGACCTCACGTACGCCGGCGAGTGGTTCATGGGGGAGCGGCTCCAGCTCCAGATCCGCCACATGGACTCCATGAAGGTGAACAACCGCGCGAAGCACCCCAACCCCGTCGGCAACATCACCTCCTACGCCTGGTGCGGACTGACCTACATCCGAGCCCTCCCCAACGCGTTCACCAGCCGACCGATCGAGGACGTCGACCCGGCGCTGCCGGCCTGAGCACGGCCCATCCCCAGGAGACCCACCTATGGCCGTGTACGGCTACGACTACTACGGCAAGTCGCTGTACGGCGCGGAAACCGCAGTTCAGTACAGCGTCGAGCCCGTCACCGCGACTCCCATCGCACCCGGCCACATCCAGCTCGGTTGGGGTGCCGCGACTCAAAACGCATGGAACACGATGCGGCTCGTCCGCAACCCCTTCGGCGTGCCCGCCCATGGCGACGACGGCACGGTCATCGCCGAGATCCCACAGACCGCCCCCGGCCGAACCTGGGACGACATCGACCTTCCCGAAGGCCGTGTCTTCTACTACGGGCTCTTCCTCGGCGTCACCACCTGGTCGAGCACGACCGCTTACCAGTCCGGCGACATCGTCGCCTACAACGGCATCAATTATGGAGCCGTCGCCGCCAGCACTGGCATCACGCCAGGCAGCAACTCCAGCGTCTGGCAGCCGACCACCACCAGCGACCCGTGGATTCGAGCGGGCGCGGCTGCCGGCCTGTCGGTGGCTGACCACGGCTACGCCATGCGCCTGTACAAGTCGATCCCCAGGCCCTACCGACTGGACACGAGCGAAGTCACCGGCTACGAGGACGGAGTCACCAACCCTGACCTCTTCAAGTTCCTGAGTCTCTTCGGGCACCAACTGGACACCCTCGCTACCCAGACCGACATCCTGCGCGACCTTCGCCACATCGATACCGCGCCGGACGACGCCGTCAGGAGCCTGACCCACCAGTTCGGTGTTCTCACCGAAGTGAGCGACGAGCCCATCCGCCGCCGGGTGCACGCCACGAAGGCTGTCGAGCTGGCGAGGAACCGCGGCACCGACGCTGGGCTCGCCGACCTCATCAACACCCTGACCGGCTGGGACGTCGAGGTCGAAGGCAGCACCAACCTGATGCTCAACCAGGACCAGGCGAACTGGGCGAGTCCTAACTACCCCGCCTGGGACAAGGACGTCACCTACCTCGGCGGAGAGGTGGTCAACCACAACGGCGCCCTCTGGACTGCGACCAAGTCCGTCAGCGCCATTACGCGCGCCGACACAATGACGGTCACCGCCAGTTCCGGGACCGTCACCAAGAACCCGCCGGCCTCGGGGGGCACTGGACCGACGCCGTACATCTACAACACCACCCCGTACATGATCTTGAGCGGACCGGTCAACAGCTACGTGACGGTCTCCTTCACCGTGGCGGCATCAGGTACGTACGACCTCTCCATTCGCGCAGCAGACGGAACCGCCTACGGCATCACCACGTACTCCATCGACGGTGTCCAGAGCAGCCTCGGCAAGGTCGACCACTACGTCCCGCCCCTGCGCACCGTCCCCATGACGACCTCCTCCACCCGCTACCTCGGCCGGTACACCATGACAGCCGGCACCCACACCTTCACGATCAAGGTGGTCGGAAAGAACGCCGCAGCCACTGACTACAAGGCCGGCCTGTACAGCCTCTCTGTCACCGGCACCGCCGACCCCTCGCGCGGCCAGGAACCTGTGAACGGCAGCGGCTGGTGGACAAAGGTCACGGCCGCCACCGGCATTGACGTCACCAGCAGCCTGACGAACCCGATCACCCGAGGCCCCTCCACGTGGAGCCTGCGCAACATGACGACCGGCTCCTACCCGGCCGGACTCAGCGTTGCCGCAGGCATCGCCGCTGTCACTGGCACCGACACCAACAACAGTGCCGGCACAGTCACCAACACAGGAGGGGCGGCTGCGAACCTCGGCGTCCGCTCGGTCGGCACGCCCACGGCCCCGGCCTGGTCGTCCACCACTGCGTACGTTCTCGACAACCTCGTGCGCGACACCAAAGGAACCGTCTGGCGGGCGCTCGCGGCCAGCCGGGGCGTCACCCCCGGCACGGACCGCGACGTCTGGGAGGTGGCCGACATACAGAGCAGTGACCCACTGCCGCTCGCCGCCATGGTCCGCCAGTGGGGCGCTCCGCTGAACAAAACACCGCAGTGGAGTCCCCAGGTCGAGTACGCAGCCGGCGACAGGGTCGCGTACAACAACTTCACCTATACCGCCATGACCTCGTCACGGAACCGGGAGCCGGACGGCGACGCCGCGGACAACACCTACTGGCAGTTCGACGGCCCGGCACAGCGGATGTGGACCGCCTCTGCGTACACCAAGCTCTTGGCTGGAACGACCAGCACCACCGCGAAGCTCTTCCTCGACTGGTATGACGCGCAGGGAAATCTCATCACCACCGTGACAGGTGCAACCCCCTCCGGCTTTTTCCAGCGCTTCGATGAACCGACCACAACGCTCAGTGGCGACCGGAGCTACTCGACGGACTGGCTGTGGGACAGCAGCGGCGCCTGGTCGACAAGCGGCACCTGGGTCGTCTCCAACGGCGTGCTATCCCCGGTCACACCCAGCACCACGCCTTACACACGGTGGGCACTGAACACCATTCCGACGGGAGCAGCCCCGAACGGAGACCTGCGGTTCTACATCACGTTCATGACCCGACCGCGCCTGGGTGCAGGCGCCGAGCAAGGCATGATCTTTCGCTCCGACAACACCGCCGCGAACTTCTGGATGGCCTCGCGCACGCGGCTGACCAAGAACGTCAATGGAGCCGTCACTGTGATGGCCACCTGGCCAGAGATCCCGGATGGCGGGCGCATCTACGTCCACCTCGCAGCAGGCCTCATCGAGGTCTACCGGTACGTCAGCCCCGGCGTCGCCCCCGTCAAGATCGCCTCGGTTGCCCAAGCTACGCCGGACGGCGGCGGCTTCGGCCTCATGGAACGGAGCCTGTGATGGCGACCCTGCTGATAGCCAGCCAGCCAGCCGGCACAGGCCGCCGCCTCCACCCACGGCAGCGACCCCCTCATCCAGTACCCGATCGTCATCAGCGGCAGCGCGACCAGCACCTCCAGCGGCGAGGCGGGTATCACAACGCTGCGCCCGGCCGGCGGGTTCGCGGACCTTGGCGTCGCTGTAGGCACCACGGTGGACCCGGCCATCTCCTACGTGGTCGGATCCGAAACGCCCCATACCCTGAATTCGACGTGGCAGCGCATGAGCCTTACTGCCACGGCGCCCATCGACTATGAGCGCGGAGAAGCCGGAAAGCTGTGGAACGGTGCCGCGTACGCGAGTGTCGGACTGAGCTGGGACGGTTTGCCAGCCAGTAGCACCGTGGCGTTCGATCGGGTCCAGTTCGCCAGGACGCCCTCGGGCAACCTGCTCGGGCGCTCGGCCGCCTTCCACGACGACCACATGTGCTACGAGTCCGGCGCCGGCACGATCACCACCCGCACGCGTGAACGGACGATGGTCGGCGAGTACAGCGCAAAGTGTCTTCTCTCCTACATCCCCGGCGGTACCGACGGATGGGAACTGTCCCCGCACACCGATGCGCTCGCCTCCCTGAAGGCCGGCGGTGGCCGCGTCACCGGTCGGGTCTCGGTATCCACCGACGTTCCTCGGCGCTGGCGTGTCCGTATCCGTGCGTACGACTCCAACTACAGCCTGGTCTACGACGGGCTCTCCTCCGCACCGAACAACACCTCGCATGCCAACGGTGTCTGGTCAACGGCTCAGTTCAGCGCCACGATGCCGAGTACCGCCCGGTACGTGGCTGTCACGCCATACGTGTACTACGACAGTGCCACCCCTCAGCCGGGCTGGTACTTCTACTCCGACGCCCACTACCTTTCCTACGACATCTCCGACCCGAATTTCCGCGTTCCCGAGTGGCGTGCGCCGCGAAGTCTGAAAATTCGTGTCAAGCCCGCACGCGTCAATCTAGTGAACAATCCGGGCTTCAACACCGGGAGCTCGGGATGGGGCTATTTCGGAGCTTCCGGAGTGTCTGGGCAGATGACCTGGGACAGCTCTACCGGGAGAGGGAAACCGGGGTCGGTCAAGTTCCACCTCGCCAACGGAAACACCGTCACTAACTCGATAGTCGGCATCGCACCCATATCTGGCATCAACCCCGGCACTAAGGGCGGCGACATGCTGCGGACGGGAGTACCCCACATACTCTCGGCCTGGGTGAAGGTGCCTGCCGGCTACCCGCCAGTGAGTGCGGCTGCCTGGGACCCGCTCGCCGCTGTCTACAGGTACGGCCCGAACTCCGACTGGATCAGAGCCAACCGTCCTGAGCTGGTCCAAGGAGAATGGGTCCGCGTCTACTACACGTGGACTCCGCCAGCAACCAGCACCCGCCAGTTCTACGGCGGAGTCCTGGTCCCCAAGGCCACTTACACGGCCAGCAGCAATGGGCTGTCTTTCTGGCTGGACGATGTCCTGCTGGAGGAAACAGACGAACTGCGCGACTACTTCGATGGGGCTGACATCTCCGCAGACTATCTATGGCAGGGCACCTCCAACATGTCGAAGAGTCTCTATTTCCCTGGAAGGGCGAGGCACGCGCAACGACTTACCGAAATTGTCCGGGACAATGTGCCGTGGGGAACAACATTCGATCTCGTCTTCTCCTAGGAATTCCGGAGTGTCAATGGACAAGGTAAGTATTGTCAACCTACTGGTCGGCGCAGTCCTTCCGCTGATCGTCGCCCTTATCTCGAAGGAGACCTGGGCCGGCTGGGTCAAGGGCCTGCTGCTCGCGGCGCTCTCGGCGGCCGGCGGTCTGGGGACAGAGTTCGTTGCCGACCCCGACGCCTTCAGGCTGAGCGTCGCCGGCTGGAGCGCAGCCTCCGCCTTCGTCCTCGGTGTCGCTGCCCACTACGGCGTCTACAAGGGAACGACCGTCCAGGAGCTGCTCGCCAAGGCCCTGTACAAGGCTCCAGCCCCGGCGGACACGTCCGGCTGACCGAGCTCCGTTGCGGCGAAGCCCGTCCTTACGTGGGGCGGGCTTTCCGCTTGTTGGCCAACTTGTTGTTCAACTTGTACGTTAAGATGTTCCACAAGTCATGATCTTCGGCGCGTCCGTCAGGACGACGAGGCGTGCCCGTACAAGGAGCACAGTTGGCCATCCATATCGCTGTCGCCGGGGCCGGTCCGGTCGACAAGAGCACCGTCACCGAACTTCTCGACGACTGGCTCGGCATCGACGCCAACGGCAAGCCCACCACCGACGAAGAGGTCTTTCTCGTCCTCCCGGCCGCCGCGGAACACGTCACCCCCGCCGTGAAGGCGGTCTACAACTGGTCCGGGGAAGTCGACCCCGAGATCCCCTACACCGCCGTCGTCGCCCAGACCCTCGACAAGGCCTCCAAGGTCATCCGCGACAACGCCGAAAGCGCCGAACCGGCCCGCGACGGCGAGGTCTACACCGTCCTCGGTCGCACGCTCGCCGATCGTCTCACCGGCGACCGCTTCCTCCTCGTTGCTGGCGGCCAGGACGACGAGGATCTGGCCGACCTGGTCGGCTACTGCCACGACGAGGACATCACCGTCCTCGACCTGCGCGACGCACTGAAGCAGATCACCCCGCCCGAGCCCGAGGCCGACAACGCCGAAGAGAGCGCGGACCAGGTCGACGAGAAGCCGGCCCCCGAGGAAGAGGCCGAGGCCGACGAAGAGCCCTGTGAGGGTGGCACTCAGACCCTCGTCCCCCTTCCGCAGCCGCAGCCGGCCGCGACCCTGGAGGACGAGGTGGCAGCGGCACACCACCGGATCACGGCCGCCGACCCGAAGGGTATTCAGGGCGTCATTGCCGTCCTGGAGGACGTCACCCACCACCTGCGCCTGGTGGACGAGTCGAACGCCGCCGCCAACCTCGCCGCTCCCCGGTACCGGCCGATCACCGAGCGGTCGATCCAAGGGCTCGAATGGGCCAAGGCCCTCCAGTACGACGGCCTGAAGCCCGTGACGTCCGCGGCGGAGCCGGAGGAGCCTCAGCCGGCGAAGCGGAGCAGCGGCAAGGTCCGCAAGGAGTGGTTCAACCCCGAGACGGAGCGGTGGGAGCCGCTGCGAGGCCGACCGCGCAAGGGAGTCGAGATCCGCCCGGTCGCTGCCTGAAGCAGCACGCCAGCGGGGCGGCCACGAGCCGCCCCGCTTTCCCACGCCCCACGCTTCCCGAGGTGACCAGATGAGCCACGAGGACTTCCCGACCGGCACGCTCCAAGGCTGGGCCAGCGCGCCCGTCAGCGTCCCGCGAGAGGTCGCCACCGATCGCCGCCTCTCCACCGGAGCCCGAGGCCTGTACCTGTACCTGCTGACCCGCGAGGAGGGCGCCGAGATGACGCCCGCGGCCCTCGCTGGCGAACTGCCCGACAGCCTGCCGAAGATCAACGGCTGGTGGGTCGAGCTGCGCGCTGCCGGCCTCATCACCGCTGCGAGTGGCCAGTGACCGACGCACCAGAGGACCGCCTCCAGGCCCACGAACTGTGGGTCCAGACCCCGCACGTTTTCATTGTCGACCACAAGATCTCCGACGCCGCCTTCCGTCTCGGCTGCCTGCTGGCCAAGTACGCCGGCCGCAACGGCTGCGCCTTCCCGAAGCAGGCGACGCTCGCCAAGGACCTCAACTGGTCCCTGCGCACCGTCTCCCGCCGCATCACCGAACTGCGGGACAGGGGCTGGCTGCGCTCCGAGCGGCGCTGGCCCGGAGGCCCCTGCAACTACTACCTGGCCACACCTGAGGAGATGGGTTACGCCAAAACTGGCGTAGGGGTCACGACAGATGTGGCGCAACAAGAAGGAGATTCAAAGAATCTCCTTCCTACGGAAGGGCCGCACGCTCCGCGCACGACGTCCCGGAGGGTCTCCCGGCGAGCTGAGGAACGGAGGCGGGCGGCTGAGGAAGACGCCTACGACCCGGCCAAGGCCATGGGGTTGTGGGACGACGAGAAGGTGCCGCATGAGGACGGTGAGCCGTCCCGTGGCGGATGGGGAGCCGGCAAGCGCACCAGCGCCTCCAGCAGCCGCCGGCCGGGCCCTGACACCGGTCCTGGGTTGGCTCGGCACTGGCGGGAGACGGTCGAGGCGCAGCCGTGGGCGTTCGGCCTGGAGAGCAACGTTCGTGCCCTCGCCAGCCACTTCGTGAAGCTCAAGCAGGCCGGCCTGACCCCGGACGAGCTGCGGGAGATGAGCGAGCTGTACGCCACCACGGAGGGGCTGCGGAACCCGCGGACGCTCGCCTGGCAGGACTTCATCGGCAAGCGGGCTCTGCTTATCGATGCGGTCCGCAAGGGGCGCGAGGCAAAGGCCGCGCAGGAGCGCCCGGATGAGGTCTACGACGGCTGGGGCGAGCCCGAGCAGGAGAAGCCGGCTGACGACTGGTCCTGGTGACCCTCAACTTGTTACTTAAGTTGTTCCACAACTTGTGGTTCAATGAGGTCCTCATCGATCAAGGAGGGGACCGTGCAGACCGCCGAGCCACAGACCAGGGACGAGAGCCTGGTCTGGCGCACCGCCCGCATCCCGGTGAAGCACTGGGGCCGCGGCATCGAGGACCTCAACCAAATGAACCCCGAGGTCCGGACGACCGTCGAGCGCTTCATCGCGACGTGGCTCCAGCGCTACATCCCGCTCGACGCGACCATGGCCCAACTCCCGGAGGATCGCAGCCTTGTCGGCAAGGGGCTGCTCCTCTTCGGCAACGCGGGCACCGGCAAGACGACAACCGCGGCCGGCGTCGCCACCACCATCCGGCGCCACTACGGCGCAGTGGTCTTCTTCGTCCCCTTCGCCGACTACATCCAGGCCCTGATCGACCACGGCCGCTGGCGGGAGCTCTACCAGGCCACGGGCGACGAGTTCGCCCGCGAGAAGTTCCTGGCGCTCCAGAAGCTGCTGGACAAGGTGCTCACCTGCCCGCTGGTCGTCCTCGACGACATGGGCAAGGAGCACCACACCTCCAGCGGCTTCGCAGCCGACGTCTTCGACGCCCTCATCCGCGGCCGGCACCGCAACGGCCGCCCCACCATCCTGACCAGCAACAACCGTCCGGGCGACTGGGACAAGACCTACAACGCCTCGATGCAGTCATTCCTCACCGAAGCCTGCGAGGTCGTCCCCATGGCCGGAAGGGACCACCGCCGTGGCGCATAAGCACGTCGTCATGTTCAGCAGTGGTGCCGGCTCCTGGGCGGCGGCCCGGCGCGTGGTCGAGCAGCACGGCAACGAGAACCTCTACCTCGTCTTCTCCGATGTCAAGGGCGACAACCCCAGCCCCCACGCCGGCGAAGACAAGGACAACTACCGCTTCCTGCGCCAGGCGGCCTGGGACCTGGGCGGCCAACTGGTCTGGCTGACCGAGGGACGCGACATCTGGCAGGTCTTCCGGGACGACCGGTTCCTCGGCAACACCCGCCTCGCCAACTGCTCGAAGTTCCTCAAGCAACGGCCAGCGCGTGAATGGCTGGAGGCCCACTGCGACCCAGACGAGACCACCGTCTACGTCGGCATCGACTGGAGCGAAGCACACCGCCTGCCGGCCATCGAGCGCTCCTACCAGCCCTACAAGGCCGTCGCCCCGCTCTGCGAGCCGCCCTACCTCGACAAGGAAGACATCCTGGAGCAGCTCCGGGAACGCGGCATCAAGCCGCCCCGCCTCTACGACATGGGCTTCGCCCACGCCAACTGTGGCGGCTTCTGCGTCCGCTCCGGTCAGGCCCAGTTCAAGAACCTGCTGAAGGTCATGCCAGAGCGCTACGCCTATCACGAGCAGCAGGAGCAGGCCCTGCGCAACTACCTCGGCAAGGACGTCGCCATCCTCCGGGACCGGCGCGGCGGGACCACCAAGCCCATGACGCTGACGGACTTCCGCCAGCGCGTCGAGTCCGAGCAGATCAACGTCGACCCGTACGACATCGGCGGCTGCGGCTGCTTCGTCGAGGAAGAGAACGCCGCGTGATCCACGCCTGCACCTACGAGCACAGCTTCGAACTGCCGGCCTGGCTGCCCCGCCACCAGATCCGACGCATCGAGCGCTCCGGCCTCACGGTGATCCTCGCCCAGATGCGCGCGGACGGCGTTGAGCCCGACTGGAGCACCTTCCGCCTCCACGTCGAGTGGCCCCGGCGCACCGGCAAGACCGTCCTGATCAACACCATCATCGCGGCCCTGAAGGGGGGAGACGAGTGAAGTCGACCCTGTCGCACGAGCACAAGCTGCTCTGCAAGGTCATCCAGACCGGAGACATCTCCACGGTCCTCAACGCCAAGATCAAGCCTCGGCACATCACCAACGCCGAGATCCGGCGCGTGTTCGAGGACATGATCGCCTACAACGCCGAGTACGGCACGGCGCCCACCCTCGACGCGGTCCGAGCCGACCACCCGACCTTCGAGGTCGCCCAGGTCGACGAGCCGCTCGATTACCTCATCGACCGCATCCGCGACCGGCGCCGCACAGCACTGACCGAACGCGGCCTGAACGCCGCCGTCGAGGCGCTGGTCTCTCAGGGCGACACCGACCACGCACTGGACATCGTCCGAGCCCTCATCAGCAAGGTCGCCGAAGACACCCCTGTCGGCAACGACTTCAACTGGGCCAGGACCGTTGACGACCGACTGGCCACCTACCGCTCCTACGCCGAGCGGGAGGAAGGTGAGCTGATCGGCCTTCCGACCGGCTTCCCCTCCCTGGACCGGCTCACCCTCGGCCTCCAGGCCGGCCAGATGGTCACCCTCACCGGTCTGGAGAAGTCCAACAAGACCACGACACTCCTGGCGATCACCCGCGCCATGCACGCCGTCGGCGCCCGACCGCTGCTCTTCTCCTTCGAGATGTCCGCCATGGAGATCTCCGAGCGCCTGGATTCCTTCCTCGCCGGCATCAGCCAGCGCAAGCTCCGAGCCGGCGAACTCAACGAGCTGGAGTGGAAGCGCCTGGAGAAGGCCATGCGGAAGCTGGAGGGAATGGGCGACTACATCATCGCCGAGGATCCTTCCGCCCGGATGACCCTTGACAACGTCCAGGCCAAGATCGACGAGTACAAACCCGACGCGGTCATCATCGACGGCGCGTACTTCTTCGTCGACTCGATCTCCGGCGAGCAGCAGACCCCGCTGGCCATGACCAACATCAGCCGCGGCATCAAGCGCATGGCGGCCCGCAACGGTCTCCCCTTCGTCGTCACCACCCAGGCCCTGCGCAGCAAGCTCGGCTCCAACGGCCTGAACTCCGGCTCCATGGGCTACACCTCGGCGTTTGCCCAGGACGCCACCCTTGCCCTCGGTGTCGAGCAGACCGACGATCCGATGTTCTACAAGCTCAAGGTCCTGGCCGGCCGCAACGTCCCCAAGGCGGAGTGGTTCGTGAAGCTCGACTGGGAGTCCGGCTCCCTGATCGAGCAGGACGGCGACCCCTTCGGCGAGGAGGTGGAGGACGATGTCCCGGCGTACGCGGGCTGGTAGCGAGGACCTCTTCGACGCCCCCATCCCCGGCGACGTCCTCTCGGCGCTGGGGAAGCTGGGCATCGAGATCGTGGGGGAAGACTCGGAGAACTGGCGCATCCCCTGCCCGGCACACCTGCGCCGGAAGGGAAGAGAAGACCGGAACCCTTCCTGCTACGTGCACAAGGACACCGGAGTCTTCCTCTGCTTCTCCTGTGACTTCCGAGGTCCCTTCGTCCGCCTCGCCGAGGAGATCCGCGGAGAGGGAGCAGAAGACGCATCACAGTGGGTGAGCGAGCAGGGCGTCATCGACCGTGCCGTGCGCCTCCTGGCAGGCGAGACCTACACCCGGAAGCGGGAGACGGAAGAGGTCACCGAGTCGCACCTGGCGCTCTTCACCGAGCCGCCGGCCAAGGTCCTCGCCTCCAAGGGCATCACGGCCGAAGCCGCCCGCCGCTTCGAGATCCTGTGGGACCCCAAGCGCAAGTACTGGATCTTCCCGGTCCGTGACGAGAACGGAAGGCTTCTGGGGTGGCAGGAGAAGGGGAAGGGTCACTTCCTGAACTACCCCGAGGGCATGCAGAAGGGCGACTCGCTCTTCGGCCTTCAGGCCCTCGACGGGGAGGAAGGCGTCCTCGTCGAGTCACCCATCGACACCGCCGTGCTGTGGACGGCCGGCATAGCCGGCGGGCTCGCCGCCTACGGTGCCATCCTCACCCCAAGGCAGTTCCGTATCCTCGGCGGCCGACTCAGCCGACTGGTCGACGCACACGACAACGACCACGACGGCAAGCGCGAGCGCAGGAAGGTCTTCGACCACTTCCACGGCACCGGCCTGCTCGTGCGCTACTTCGACTACGGCGACCTGGCCGTGAAGGACCCCGGCGAGATGACGCCCGAGCAGAACCGGGCCGCGTACGAGGGCGCCTACCACCCGATGATGCGCCGTCTGTCGGCCTTCGGGAGGCGCTGATGTTCACCGGAGTCCTTCACCCCTACCAGGCCGACGACGTCGACCGCATCGTCGAGCGCGGCTCCATGCTCGCCGCGTACGGGATGGGCACCGGCAAGACCGTCATGGCCATCGCCGCGGCCGAGATGCTTATGGACAGCGACAAGCACATCACCTGCATGGTCGTCGTGCCGGCCGCGCTGAAGTGGCAGTGGGCCGAGCGCATCGCCCAGTTCACCGACGTCGACACCAAGCAGAGGAAGGTCGGCAAGGCCCACATCGTTGTGCCGGCCGACCACCACTGCACGGTCATCGACGGAACACCGGAACAGAAGAGGAAGCAGTTCGCCTTCATCCACGAACACCAGCCGGACTACGTCGTCACCGCGTACGAGAACCTCGTGCACGACTGGACCGAGGTGCGAAAGATCAAGCCCGGCATCGTCGTCGCCGACGAGGCGTCCCTGATCAAGACCTTCCAAGCCGAGCGCACCCGGAAGATCAAGCGGATCAAGTCCGATCACCGCATCGGCCTGACCGGAACGGTGATGGACAACGGCAACCCGGAGGAACTGTTCTCCATCTTCCAGTGGGTCGACCCGGAAGTTCTGGGGCCCTGGGAGTACTTCGACCCGGCCTTCATCGTCCGCAGCAAGGGGAAGGGGAGGGCCGGCTTCCCCGTCGCGTACAAGAACCTTCCCCTTCTGCATCAGAAGGTCGCCACCGCGATGGTCCGCAAGACGCGAGAAGACCCCGAGGTCGCGAAGTACATGCCGCGGGTCGAGCACAGCAGCCGGCTCGTCGACCTCGACCGGGACACCGCAAGGGTCTACCGCCGCATCGCCAAGGACACCCTGTTCGAGCTGTCCAAGGCGGCGGGCCACGGCTCCGGCAGCATCGACCTAGCCGCGCTCTACTCGGGCAAGGCCAAGCCGACCGAGGACACCGCCCAGGGGCGCGTGATGGGACGGCTCCTGGCCCTCCACATGCTGGTGAACCATCCGGGCCTGATCCGCGACAGCGCCAAGCGCTACCTGGCCGGCAAGGGAGGCAGCCGGTACTGCCTGTCGCTGGTGGAATCCGGGGCCCTCGACGGCCTGGACCACTCGCCCAAGCTGGAGGAACTCACCCGCCTTCTGCGGAAGGAATTGATGCTGGACCCGGAGCTGAAGATCGTGGTCTTCTCGTTCTTCAAGGGCATGCTCAAGCTCGTCGCCGAGGCGATGCCCCAGTACCGATCGGTGTCCTTCACGGGAGACCACAGCGCGCTCAAGAAGGCGGAAGCCAAGGCGCTGTTCTCCTACGAGAAGGACGTACGACTCTTCCTGGCTTCAGGTGCCGGAGGGTACGGACTCGACCTGCCGGAAGCCCGCATCCTCATCAACTACGACCAGAGGGACAGCGCGGGCGCCCAGGACCAGCAGGACACCCGGCACGTGCGCGCCTCCAGTCAGCACGACGTCGTCCAGGTGATCGACTTCATGGCGGCCGGCACCGTCGAGGAGCGGCGCAGCCAGCGCCGGCAGTTCAAGACCAGAACCGCTGCCGCCATCTTGGACGGCCGCGGAGCCGACGCCGACGGCAAGGTCGTCAACGACGTCGAGAGCCTCAGGGAGAACCTTGAACGCTCCCTGCGTCAGCTCTCGCCGGCTGCCTGAGCATCCAGGGCAGCCTGAGCCCGCTGGTACCACCCGGCCGGCACCAGGACGGCCACTTGCTTCCCGTGCCTCGTGATGACCGTGATCTGGTCATCCTGCACCGCAGCGTCGATGTGGTCTCGCAGCTTGTCGCGCGCCTGCTGCACACCAACGGTCTCGATCCTCGCCATGTCGGTAGCGTACCGGCCTGGCAGTTCTGTAAGGTCTGTAAGGGCTGACAGGTTCTTAGCCCTCGTGGACATTCGTACACCGACACGAAAAGACGGCCCTGGGCGCGCACCCAGAGCCGTCGGAAACAGGAGCCGTGACTCCCATGAGAAACCCTATCCGCAAGCGGCGACCGAAGGCCCCCATCGACCACAACGCCCGCATCCCCGGTGAGCGCTTCACCGTCGCCTTCGTCATGACCGGCGCCGTCGCCGCCATCCTCCTCGCCTTCGCCTTCGACTTCGGCAACGTCTGGGCTCTCGCGGCCCGGCTCGGCGTGCCCGCCGAGGTCCAGCCACTCACCGCGCCAGCCGTCACCATCAGCTACCTCGCCCTCATGGTCGGCCAGCAGTACCTGGCCCTGCGCGGCTGGACGAACCGCGAGCTGCGCAAGCCCCGCCTGTGGCTGCTGCTCATCGGCGTCATGACTTACGCCCTCAACTGCGGCGATGCCTTCATGCGCGAGGCCTACGGAGAGGCGGCCTTCGATGCCGTCATGCCCACTCTGTTGCTGATGTGGGGCGAGCTGGCCCCGTGGCTGATGCGTCAGGTCCACACCGCTCGGGAGCGCGCCGCCGAGGTCGCCGAGCCGGCGATCGAGGGCGACCGAGTTGACGGCATCGAGCGCACCCTTGAGGAGCTGCTCGCAGAGTTCATGGCGCAGGACGTGGCTCAGGAGGCCCGCGCCAGCAAGCCGCGAGGCCGGCGGGAGTCCAGGCTGCGGCCGACCGCGCGAGAGTTCATCTGGAAGTGGCTGGACGACGGCAAGAGCTACGACGACCACCCGGCCGCTGCCTGGCATAAGGCGCTGGTGACTGAGATGGGGGAGGGTGAGGTGCCCACGGTCGAGCGCTGCCGGCAGATCATGCGGGAGGAGTTCCCGAAGATCAAGGAGAAGTGGGAGGCGGCGCAGAAGGCCAAGCTGGAGGCGGACGAGCGGATCGAGCAGATGGAGTCGCTGAACGCCTGAGTCACCAAAGAGCCCCGGTGGACGTACGTGCCACCGGGGCTCTCTGCTGCCCAACAACTAGATCCACAACTTGTCCTTCAACTTGTTCCACAAGAGTGTTAGTCTGTGATCAGTCGCCAGGGCGAGCCTCCGAACTGCGGCGGTCCGCGTTACCGCGCAGTCAGCCGCCCTGGCGACTGTTCCCTACTCGTACTTGAGGAGACTGGCGTGGATTTCTCAGACGCCCCGGCAGAGTCGGTTCTGACCGCGAACACGCCGGAATCCGCATTCGAACGCAAGGCCGCCCAGTGGGCTCTGATCAGGCACCGCGTCGACACCCAGACCACGCTGCTCAACAAGCTCCGCGACGACATGACTGCGGACCTGCGAGAGGTCGGGATCCAGGACGAGAAGGGCAGCTACATCATCGAGCTGCCGCGCCCCCTTCGAGTCGGCGAGAAGCCCTTCAAGGGCATGAAGCTGGAGCGGTACACAACCCAGGGCCTGAACGAGGACGAAGCCGAGGACATCGCCCGCGTTCTCGACACCGAAGCTGCCGACAACGGAGCCGACGCCGTCGTCTACGAGCGGCTCTTCCCCATGGTCCGCCAGTTCGACCCCCAGGAGGCCTACGTCCTCTACCAGGAGGGTCTCCTGACGGACGAGCACATGGAGCGGATCTTCCCGGAGAAGGAAGGCTTCCGGTTCAAGCGGGTGGACGCATGAGGGACTGGGACAGCGAGTTCGCCACCATCGCCGGCCCTCCGCCGACGCAGTTCTACCCCGGCTCCACCCGCCGTATCTCCCGGCGGCCGGTACGCACCCAGAACGACGTCCAGGCCGCCCACCAGGACACCTACGTCGACCACGACCGCTGGGACGCCAAGCCCCAGGTCAAACCCTTCGGTGGCGGATACCGCGAGTTCTTCGGCATCGGCGACCTCGCCAAGGCCCTGCACCGCGATGCCGTGACGATGCGCAAGTGGGAGGCGAACGGGGTCATCCCGAAGGCCACCTACGTCATCAGCGGCAAGACCGCCAACGGCAACCGCCGCCTCTACACCCGCGAGCAGATCGAGGTCATCGTCCGCATCGCGCACGAGGAGGGTCTGTTCGACGGCGACCCCCGCGGCATCCGCATCACCGACACGAACTTCACTCAGCGGGTCAAGGACGCATTCGAGCAGCTCAGGCAGAAGGAGACGGCGGCGTGAAGCCTGTTCTGGAGTACACGAAGACGGTCACGGAACGCTTCAACCTCGGCTCCTACGAGCACATCGAGGTGACCGCCACGGTCAAGTCGACCGATCCGCGGGTCCTGGACGACGCCATCGACGAACTGCTCGCGCGAGAGAGACAGATGGCGGCCGACCTCACCACCGAGGACAACTCCTTCGCGCACGTCCACCCCGCCATCACCGACGACGAGGACTGATATGGCCCGAGGCACCATCGACGACATCTTCGACGAGGAGGAGACGACCTCCCGCCGGCCGGGACGCAGCCGGCGAGGCGCGCTCGACGAGGACGACGCCCCGAAGACGCGACGCGGCCGAAAGGCTCAGGGCCGCGACGCCTTCGACGAGGACGACGACGAGACCCCCCGCAAGGGCAGGGAGCGCACCAACTCCGCCCGCAAGCAGGGTGCGGCATCCGGCTGGGACGCCTTCGACTCGGTCGCCGGCAGCGGCGGACAGGACTTCGAGGCCAAGAACGAGATGCGCCTGGAGATCACCAAGGATCCCCAGCTCATCCGGCTGCTGGAGCCCGAGCCGTTCGACAGCTACGAGTACCACTACGTCCGCGAGATCACCTCCGGCAAGCGCTCCTTCCGAGGACTCGCGCCGGCCGACGACTGCCCGCTCTGCGACGACCTCGACCACTACGGCCGCAAGGTCGCCACCTTCAACGTGGCCGTCTGGGACGAGGACGACGAGAAGTGGGCCCACAAGGTCTGGGAGGTCGGCATCCGTGCTGCCCGAACCCTCCAGGCCATCGCCAAGGACCCCAAGAAGGTCGGCAAGGACAACGTCGGCGACCTCACCTCCCCGCAGCTCTACATCGCCGTCCACAAGACCGGCAAGGGCACCAAGACCGAGTACCACGTCGAGGCAGTCAAGGCCCGCGACGTCGAGTCCGACTGGGACGCCGACGAGCTCACCGACGAGGACTACGAGCGACTGTCCAAGTCCCTCTATTCCGACGCCTGGGAGCGCCACTGCACCCGCGCCGAGCTGGAGGCCGCCGTACAGAAGGTCCTCAACGGCGTGGACGACGACGAGGACGACGACTAGACCACCCGACCGGCCGCTCCCCACCCGTACCCCCTCTCCTCCGGGTGGGGAGCGGCCACCCCTCGCGAAGGAAACGCATGCCGATCCTCGGCCTGTGCGCGGGATTCGGCGGCCTGGAAATCGCAGTAGAGGAACTCACGGGCGAGCCCGTCGCCTACGTGGCAGAAGTCGACCCCTACGCCGCCCAGATCCTCGCGCACCACCACCCAGAGATCCCCAACCTCGGGGACATCACCTGCATCGACTGGACCGAACTGCTCGGCCAGGTCGACATCGTCTGCGCGGGATTCCCGTGCCAGGACATCTCCAACGCCGGCCACAGGAAGGGAATCGATGGCGAGAAGTCGGGCATCTGGCGCAACGTCGCAGACGCCATTCGCGTACTTCGACCCCGCCTCGTCTTCCTGGAGAACGTCAGCGCCATCGCTCGACGAGGACTCGACCGAGTACTCGGGGACCTGGCCGCGATCGGGTACGACGCGCGGTGGATGTGCTTTCGAGCTTCCGAAGTTGGAGCAGCCCACCACCGAGACAGGTGGTTCTGCGTCGCCTTCCCTACTGCCGACGCCCCTGGCGCGGGACTGGAAGGCGGGCACAGGCAGCCAGCACGGGAAGATGAGCCGGCCGCTGAGCGAGGTAGCGCTGCTTCTGCCGGCCGAGCCTCTGCCGGCGAAGATGCTGCCGACCCCGACCGCCTCGAACCCCAACGATGGGGAGTCCTACGCCTCGTGGGAGGCACGCCGGCAGCGGAACCTGGCCAAGAAGATCAACGGGAACGGTCAGGGAATGCCCCTGGGGATGGCAGTGAAGCTCCTGCCGACACCGAGAGCCAGCGACGGGCCCAAGGGCGGACCGAACCAGCGCGACAGCAGCGGAAACTACACCTCGTTGCCGGGGGCGGTGACGCACCTCCTGCCGACACCCTTGGCGGCGGATTGCCGATCGTCGGCGAGCTGGAGCGCGGACGGGAGTCCGTACACGGGAACGCGAGCGAACCCGACACTGACGGACGCGGTGAGGCACCTACTGCCGACGCCCACGGCTCGCGACGGCATGGGCGGAGCGGGACGCGCCCCCAGCTCGACTGGGGGGATGAACCTGCGCACCGTCGTCACTCTCCTCCCGAGTGGTGGGGAGAGTACTGGCCGGCCATCCACCGATGGGAATGCATCATCGGCGTCCCGGCCCCGTACCCGACCGAGATTGGGCCCAGAGGCGGACGCCGCCTGACCTCGGCCTTCGCCGAGTGGCTGATGGGCATCCCCGGCCGCGTGACGACCGTCCCGAAGCTCAGCCGCTCCCAGCAACTCCACAAGATCGGCAACGGCGTCGTACCTCTCCAGGCCTACTCCGCCTACCGCCTGATCCTCATCGAGCTCCTGCTCACCGAACGACTCCAGATCGCAGCCTGATACGGAAGGACCACGAGACGTGCGCGACGTCATCCTGACGATGGCAGACCTGGAAGAGGCTGTCGCGTACTTCTCGCGGTACGACGAGTTCGTCATCGACATCGAGACCGTCGGCGACCACCGCGGCGTGCCCGTCGCCAACGAGATCCTGTGGATCGCCCTCGCCACCTACGGCCGCGCGGTGGTCATCCCCATGGGCCACCCCAACGGCGACCACCTGATATCCAAGGGCACCTGGCGCAAGAACAAGCAGACCGGGGAACGGGAGACCGTCCCCGCCGTGTGGAGCGCACCGCCCAAGCAGCTCCGCCCCAGCCAGGTCTTCAAGGCCCTCGAACCGCTGATCTTCTCCAGCCGGCGAAAGGTCGCCCACAGCGCGACGTTCGACCTCGGCAGCCTCGCCAAGTACTACGGCGGCCGTATCCCGCCCAAGCCCTACGGCTGCACTCTGGTCGGCAGTTGGCTGCTCGACGAGAACCGCCTCAACGGCCTGAAAACCCTCGTCGAGAAGCGCTACAAGCACAAGTACGACACCGAGAACGTCGGCAAGGCCGTCGAGAAGCACGGCTTCAGCACGGTGGCCCGCTACGCCTACCTGGACGCCAAGTACACCTGGCTGCTGTGGCGGGCGATGTGCGGCGACCTGGTCGAGCAGGACCTCTCCCGCATCATGGCGCTCGAACTCGGCGTCACCGAAGTACTGCTCGACATGCACCCCACCGGGGCCTGCATCGACGAGGACCGGCTCCTGGAGCTGGAACACGAACTCGTCATCGCGCTGGAGGAGATCAAGACCCGGCTCTTCCGGGCCGCCGGCAAGGTTTTCAACGTCGGCTCCCCGCAACAGCGCCAAGACGTCCTCTTCCTGCCCAAGTCCAAGGGCGGCCAGGGCCTCAAGCCCATCAAGCTCACCGACGGCGGCAAGAACAAAAAGCGCAACGGCGAGAAGGTCGACTTCCGGGACTGGAGCACCGACGCGGAGACCCTGGAGGCTTACCCGGAGAACGAGGTCTGCCGGATCCTCCTGGAGCACGCCGAGGTCGACAAGCTCCTCTCCACGTACGTCTACGGCTACCTCGGCAAGGCAGACCAGCCCCGGCGCATCTTCAACGGGCGCATCCACCCCATCTTCAAGCAGTACGGCGCCCGCACCGGCCGCTTCTCCTGCTCCGCGCCCAATCTCCAGAACGTTCCCCGGCCGGGCACCGAACTGGGCACCAAGATCCGGTCCTTGTTCATCGCACCCAAGGGGCACAAGCTCCTGGTCGCCGACTGGGGCCAGATCGAGCTGCGCGTCCTCGCCCACTACCTCGGCCGCGGCGCCCTCTACGAAGGCTTCCTGGCCGGCGTGGACGCCCACACAGCCACCGCCGCCCTCGTGTTCGGCGTCTCCTGGGACGACGTCACCAAGGAGATGCGCCAGGTCGCCAAGGGCCTCAACTTCGCAATCGTGTACGGGGCGGGACCCGAGACCGTCGCCGCCATGGCTGGCATCACGGTGCGCGAAGCCGAGCGCATCATGGGCGTTCACGAGGAGCAGTTCCCGGAGATCTACGAGTTCAAGCGGTCGGTCGTCAACACAGTTCGCAAGCGCGACACGCACGACCTCACCACGCTGCTCGGCCGCAAGCGCCGGCTGCCGGAGATCGTCTCCAAGCTGGGCTGGCTCCGCTCCAAGGGCGAGCGTCGGGCAGTCAACAGCCTCATTCAGGGCTCCTCGGCCGACCTGATCAAGCTCGCCATGATCCGCCTGCACAAGGCCATCAAGGAGAGCGGCCACGACGGCATCAAGCTCTCCCTCACCGTCCACGACGAACTGGTCGTCATCTGCCCGGACGGCCTTGTTGACGTCGGCTCCAAAATCCTCCAGGAGTCGATGATCGGCGAGGGAATCCAGCACCTCATCAACGTCCCCCTCACCGCCGACGTGGTCGTCTGCGACCGCTGGTCTGACGCCAAGGATTGAGCAATGAGAGTAATACCCTTCGAGGTCCTCAAGGCCGAATTGGCTCAGGACCTCAATGCCGGCCGCGCCGACAATGACCTGTTCGTCAAGGTCGGCCAGGTGGGACGCAGCAGCGACGTTCTCGAAATGGAGCAACTCGAATCCGCCGAGCGACTTGCGGCAGTTGAGCCCTTGATGCCGCTCTTGGCGGTCTACGGAGCGCTCACCACCGACGTCCTTTTCGGGGGTATTCTGGACACCTCTGATTTGGAAGACGACCCGGCTGAGCATTCGGCGTTCCGCACGGACTATCAGGCAATTCTGACCGCCTCCGTCATCGCCGTGATGGCCAACCTCATGGACAAGGGACTCATCCAAAGCGGAGTGGTGTAGTGAGCAACTTCTGGAGCAAGCACCTCGGCACCCCTGCGGCCCCGGCTTACCAGCCTCCTGCGCCGATGTATCAGCCGCCGGCACCCCCATACCAACAGTCGGCCTACCAGTACCCGCAGCAGCACCAGCAGCCCGCCCCGCCACCCCGTCAGGCCGCACACGCCAGGGACGCAGAAATGTGCCCGGAGTGCGGCGGCAGCAACTACTTCGCTGCCCCGACGGAACCCCGTGCCGGAAAACGCTGCTACGAGTGCGGATTCCCCAAGCTCCACAGCACCTCCGGGATCTCGGTCAAGTCGGAGGGCAAGGCGACCCCCGCGCGACAGACGGCGGCAAACAAAAGCGGCGGCTTCTCAATGCAAGTCGTCGGCCGCATCGGATAACCGGAGAGTATGTGAGCACCATCCTGAATCCGGACGGAACCATCCAGGACCCGTACCGGAACTACATCGCCCTGTCCCGATACGCGCGCTACCTGGAGGAACACGAGCGCCGGGAAACCTGGGCGGAGACCGTCGACCGGTACTTCACGTTCATGACCGAGCACCTGGCCGAGAAGTTCGACTACCGCCCGGACAAGGACCTGCTCTACGCCATGCGGCACGCCGTGCTCCAGCACGACGTCATGCCGAGCATGCGCGCGGTCATGACGGCCGGCAAGGCCCTGGAACTCTCGAACATCGCGGGGTTCAACTGCTCGTACCTTCCTCTCCAGGACCTCCGGGCCTTCGCCGAGCTGCTCTACATCCTCATGAACGGCACCGGAGTGGGCTTCTCAGTCGAAGGCCAGTACGTCGACCAGTTGCCGCCCGTGCACAGCGAAATCAACGAGCACCCGACCCTCTACCTCGACGTGGAGGACAGCAAGCTCGGCTGGGCGGAGGCCTTCCTCAGCCTGCTCGAACTGGTCTGGATGGACGGCGTCGTCCCGTCGATCGACGTCACGCGGGTACGGCCGGCCGGCGCGCGGCTGCGCACCTTCGGCGGGCGGGCCAGCGGTCCCGAACCGCTGATGGACCTGTTCACCTTCACCATCGACCTGCTCAAGGGCGCCTCGGGTCGCCGGCTGAAGCCGATCGAGGCCCACGACCTCGCCTGCAAGATCGCATCCGTGATCGTGGTCGGCGGCGTACGGCGTAGCGCGATGATCTCGCTGTCCGACCTCGACGACCAGGAGATGGCCGGCGCGAAGTCGGGGGAGTGGTGGAAGGACCACCCGTACCGGGCTCTCGCGAACAACAGCGCCGTTTACCACGACGACATGACCCGCGAAGCGTTCGACCTTGAGTGGGCCAACCTTGTCGCCTCTGGCTCCGGTGAGCGCGGCATCTTCCACCGCGGGGCGGCGCAGCGCCAGGCAGCCAAGTACGGACGACGTGACGCAAGTGTCGTGTACGGGACAAACCCGTGCAGCGAGATCATTTTGCGTCCGTTCAGCTTCTGCAACCTCTCCGAGGTCGTGGTCCGCGAGGACGACACCGAGGACACACTCGCCCGCAAGGTGGAATTGGCGACGATCCTGGGGACCTGGCAGAGCACGCTGACGGACTACCCCTTCCTGCGGGAGGAGTGGCGCCGCAACGCCGAGGAAGAGCGCCTTCTGGGCGTCTCGCTCACCGGCTTCTTCGGCTCCGACCTCCTGGTCACCCAGCCGGCTGACAAGCGCAACGCGCTCCTCGACGACCTGCGCGAACTGGCAGCCGCGGTCAACGTCGACTATGCCGACGAGCTGGGTATCGGCCACTCGCACGCGATCACGTGCGTCAAGCCCAGCGGCACCGTCAGCCAGCTCGTCGGAGTCTCCTCGGGCCTGCACACCTGGCACAGTGAGCACTACATACGGCGCGTCCGGGCTGACAAGAAGGACCCGCTCAGCCAGCTCATGCAGACGTACGGTGTGCCGTGTGAGGACGACGTCATGGCCCCGACGAACAACGTCTTCTCCTTCCCGATCAAGGCGCCGGCCGGCGCGATCACCCGTGACCAGATCACCGCCGTCGACCACCTCAAGCTCTGGCTGGACGTTCAGCGGCATTGGTGCGACCACAAGCCCTCGGTGACCATCTCGGTGCGCGACGAGGAGTGGGACGAGGTCGGTGAGTGGGTGTGGGACCACCTCGACGAGATCAGCGGCGTGAGCTTCCTGCCCCACAGTGATCACACCTACCAGCAGGCTCCCTACGAGGATTGTTCGCGGCAGGCGTACGAGGAGCTGCTGGCCCGCATGCCAGCAGAAATCCACTGGGAAGACCTGCCGTTCTGGGAGACCGAGGACAGTACGACCGGCAGCCAGGAACTGGCCTGCACAGCAGGTGCGTGCGAGATCGTCGACCTGGTCGCCGGTTGACGAGAACGAACAAGGGGGGCCACCCGATGGGTGGCCCCCCTTGTCATGCAGAGACGGACTCCTCTTCCTGCCTTGCACCCTCGTGCCCGCGCCAGCGTCGCAGGGCGCCGCCGAGCATGGGCAACGTCAGGCCGGCGAAGAGGAAGATCGTAGCCAGGCCGGAGAAGGCCGGACTCATCTTCTGCTCGACGGCCAGCGACCAGGGGTGGCCGAGCGTGTAGAGCAGGACGTACGAGCCCTTGCTGATCGTGTACGCAACCCCGAGGGCGGCGGCGACGGACGACATGGCGAAGCCCCAGCCCGTCCAGGGCCGCGTTCCCCAGTTGCGTTGCGCGGTACGCCCACACATGAACGCGAGCTCGGCGCATGTGATGAGGACGTACGCGAGGTAGATCAGGAGGTAGGAAGCGATTCGAGGATTGTCGACGTGTTCGGTCGTGAACTCGACGTCGCGGCCGTTGGTCGCAAGGAAGAGCGGGACCATGATGCAGAGCCAGACGAGGGCGGCGAAGCTGCGCTGAATCAGCGCGGTGCGGAGATAGTCCTGGCGATAGGCCAAGTCCACCATCGTGATCTGAAGGCTCGCGCACCAGAGGATCGCACAGAAGTGGGCGACGAGCTTCGCGACGTTGGGCACACCCGTGATGTCCGTGGCGAGTGATTCCACGGCCGGCACCGCGAAGAACACGCCGAGCGTGCAGATGCCGAAGGCCGCCGCGATCGACCAGGTGAAGACTCTCGGCTGCCTGCGCGCCCTCCGAACGCACAGCGTGGTGACAAATAGACCTACAACGGTGCAAGCCCACCATATGGCGCTATACAACGGTTACCCTTCCAGTGCATCGGCCGCATATTGCGCAGCCTCGTCTACGCTACGACGTTTCGCCGGCTTGGACTGCATGCTGGTGTCCTCCGCGAACGTGATCGGACTCAGGCCAAGATCGTCACGTCGGCGCTGAAGGTCCGCAATCACGTTTTCCACCTCGGCTGCGGGCAGACCCGCGAGGAGGCGAGCGACGCGGCGGGTGGCCGGGTCCTCGAAAGCGATCAGCGCGTCTAGGTCGTCGTAGCTCTCGTGAGGCAGCAGGTACGCCGGAGGGGCCTCCAGTACCGCGCCCAGCGACAGGATCGTCTCCGTCGTGGGGTTCGGCTTGGAGCCGTTGAGCATGCCGGAGATCAACGCGTGGGAGACAGACTTGACTTCCGGAACCTGGTCGATGGCCGCAGACAAGGGGCGAGGCGTGAGTCGGCGGCGGTCCATCAGCCCCTTGAGCTTCGCGGCTACGGACATGCCGGGTCTCACCGGCCGAGACTCGCTCTCCCTGATGTCGTGTCACTTATTGTCCGATTCGTCGCCATGAGGAGGACCTTTTCTGGGGGGTGGCAGATCCTGTGAGTTGATCTACTGCCTACTTTAGTTGACAGCTATGCGTCTGGGAACGCATGCTCAGTGAGCGGACGTTGACTGCCGGGTGTGCCCCGGTTAGTCCCTCTATGTGCGAGAGGTGCGCCTTGCGGCGTCCGGGGGAGCGTGGAGCGTCATCGTGATGGCAGAGGGCTGGGGAGTCCGGATTCCTGCGTCGGGCGAGGAGATCGTTGATGAAATGCTGGCCGGCTCCGTGCTGGCCCAGGCTGTCGAGGATGGCTGGGTGAAGTGCCTGGTTCACCTCGGTACGGGTGCGGTCGTCTACAGGCTTGCCACCCATATCACGGCAGCAGCATGACCGGATGACGCAGAGGCCCCCGACCACACGGTCGGGGGCCTTTTTCGTGGGCTGAACTCGTGACCAATCCGTGATCGTCATGAGCAACTCGACTCCCTGGCTCCGGCGTGCACCGACACCTAATCTCCTCTTGAACGACAAGTTGAGGAACAACTTGTACAACAAGTAAGGGGGTAGGTGTGGCGCCGACAGCGGAGGCACTCGCACTCATGGCCCAGCTCAACAAACGCTTCGGGCCCGAGGCCATGATCATGGCCTCCCAGATGCGGCACGTACCGCCGATCGCCAGCGGCAATCTGCCGCTCGACATCATCCTGGGCGGGGGCTTCCCGGCGAACAAGTGGACCGAGATCATCGGCTACGAGAGCAGCGGCAAGACCACCGTCGTCCACAAGGCCATCGCCCACCAGCAGGCCAAGAACCCCGAGTTCTCCACGCTGTGGATCGCGGCCCAGGACTACGACAAGGAGTGGGCCCAGCAGCTCGGCGTCGACACCGACCAAGTCGTCGTCGCCGAGATCCGGGCGATGGAAGAGGCGTACGAGGTCATGCTCGAATTCGCCGCCTCCCGCGCAGTCGACGCCATCGTCCTCGACTCCTACCCGGCCCTCATCCCCGCGGAAGAGGACGCCAAGGCCATGGACGAGCTGACCGTCTCGGTCGGCGCGAAGGTCACCAACAAGTTCTACCGCAAGGCCGGCAAAGCCACGAAGCGCAGCCACCTCACCGAGGAGCGCGCGGTCATGGGCATCGTCATCAACCAATGGCGCGAGAAGGTCGGCGCCTTCAGCCCGCAAGGCACCCCCAAGACAACGCCTGGTGGATTGGGCAAGAACTTCGCCTACTGGACCCGCCTGGAAGTCTCCCGCGCCGAGTACCTCGACGAGGCGACCCCCGGCAAGGGCAAGGCCCGCGTCGGCCAGGCCATGAAGTTCAAGACGATCAAGCACAAGAGCGCCGGCCCCCAGAAGACCGCCGAGACCCACTTCTACTGGAGCGACGCTCCCTCCCGCGGCATCACTGCTGGCTCCTGGGACGCTGTCCGTGACCTGATGACGTGGGGCGTCTACTACGACGTCATCCGCCGGCGAGGGCGCTACTTCGACTTCGCCGACCGCACCTGGGACACCAAGGACGCGATCATCGACGCCCTGCGCGGTGAACTCGACCTCCAGGACGACGTCGCCGCAGCAGTCCTGCGCGCCGCCTTCACCTCCAACGAAGAGGCGGTGGCCGCGTGACGGGCGCACTGGCCGGCATCGCGTTCGCCGAAGCCGTCTACATCGTGTTCGTCTCCTGGCGGGCTAGCCGCTTTCTCAAGCGGAAGTCCGACGAGATCGACCAGCTCCTGAGCGTGATCCGAGCGAGGGTCTCAGGTGACGAACCGAGGCCTTAGGCGATCCCAGAAGCAGGAAAAGGGACTCGCCACGAAATACGACGGCAAAGTAAGTCCCGGCTCGGGCAACGGCTGGATCCACAAGAACGACGTCCGCAACGACGAATTCAGCTTCGAAGCCAAGACCACCGAGAAGAGCCAGTACACGCTCAAGCTCGACGACCTGAAGCTCGCTGAGCGCAACGCGCTTCTATCCGGGAGAGAAATGGTCTTCGTCATCGAGATGGGAGGGAGGAACTGGATGGTGCTCTCCCAGGAAACTTTCGACACCATCCTGGAGACCTAGTGGCCCTCTACTCCCGATGCTCGGCACCAGACTGGACCGGCGGAGACGACTCCGAATACGAAGCCAAGTGCCGCAAATTCCAGACGCCCTCCCGTGACGCCGACCCCTGGTTCGACGAAATGCGGGAAGCGGCAGCCATCTGCAACGGCGACACCGACGGAATTATCTGCCCGATGCGCCAGCGCTGCCTGAACTGGGCCATGAAGAACTGCGAGCGCTACGGCGTCTGGGGCGGAATGCTCCCCAACGACCGAGCCAAGCTCCGCAAGCAGTACAGGAACGCGAAGAAACCGGAGATGTGGCCATGGCAGCCCCCAAGCGAAAGGCTCCCCGAGTCGTAAAGCGCCGGGCACCGATACCCAGCTCCCTTTCCGACTTCCTCAGCGAGAAGCGCGGGGCCGGCGAGGAGAACTTCCTCGGCACCGTCCGCACTCACATCGTCGAGAAGAACAAGGCCGACAACTCCCGCCGGCAGGACATCATCCACCCGTCCGAGATGGTCAAGACGGACTGGTGCCCCAAGGCCACCTTCCTGCGCATCACGACGGGCGTCCACCACAAGCAGTCCTTCGGCTTCCAGAGCCTCAACATCTTCGACACCGGACACGAGAGCCACCGCAAGTGGCAGCGCCGGGCCTGGGACGTCGGCTGGCTGGAGGGCATGTTCGAGTGCCTGCACTGCTACGACAAGTGGTGGGACATCAGCCCCAAGCAGTGCACCTACTGCAAGAGCACGGCCCTCGAATACGCAGAAGTCCCGCTCTCCGCTGAGGGCACTCACCTGATCGTCGGCCATAGCGACGGGATGCTCACCCCGGCCCGGAGCCTGCTGGAGATCAAGACGGTCGGCGAGGGAACAGTCCGGTTCGAGGAGCCCGAACGGCTCTCGAAGTACCTGGTCGCCCTCCCCGACGGCAGCAAGATGGTCGACCTGCCAGCCATGTGGGGCTCGATCAAGGTCCCCTTCCCGAGCCACATCCGCCAGGGCCAGATCTACCTGTGGCTGGCCCAGGCCCGCGGACTCGACGTCGACCGGATGACCTACGTCTACGAGTCGAAATTCAACCAGGACGTCAAGCAGTTCGTCGTCCGGTTCAACCCCGACATCATCGCTCCGCTGCTGGAGACGGCCAGGGACATCAAGGAGCGTGTCGCAGCCGGCGACCCCGCCCCTGACTGCGTTTCTGGCGACGTCTGCAAGCAGTGCAAGCCATACCAGCAGGAGACCGAGACGGATGGCGAGGAAGCCCCTCGACGAGGACGACGACAAGCTCTCGGCGAGAACGACGCAGAAGCTCGGCCGGCGGGGACTGAAGCTGAGAAGCCGTCCCGAGGACGACATGCCGGACCTGCCGGCCAACCTGACCGAACTCACCGACGACAAGCTGATGGAGCTCTTCGTCGGGCTGACCAGGTGGGCCGAGTACGCCGGAACACAGCTAGCGGCAGCAGCAGTCGACGAGAAGGACTCTGAGGCACACCTCGAACGCTGCAAGGCGATGGCCTCGGTCAAGGCGAAGAACGAGAAGTCCGTCACCGCCCAGAAAGCCGCAGCAGCCTCCGACGAAGACGTCCTCGAAGCCGACGCCGAATACCGCAAGGCATACGCCGTCCGAAAGCTCACCGAGGCCATCTACAGCGGCGCCGACCGAAAGGCAGCCGTCGTCTCCCGAGAACTCACCCGGCGCATCGGCCGGAACGACCGAGAAAGCAGGGCAACACGATGGGCAGCCTGACCTTCCGACGCATCCTCGCCGCCGTCATGACCTGCATCGGATACGGATGCGCGGCCGGTGCCGGAGCCCTCCTCGCGCTCGTCACCATCGGCGCCGTCCAGTGGTCTCTCACCCTCTTCCTCCTCCTCGCCGGCACCGCCCTCAACTTCAGCATCGCCGCCGAAATCCTCCAGAACCCCAAGAAGGGCCCCAAGCATGCAGCCCGTTGACCAGGGCCAACTCTGGCTGGACAAGCACTCCAAGGGCGAGCGCGTCGTCTACATCCAGTCCGTCACCCCCAACTTCGGGGGCTACGCGAACTGCATCTCCTACAACTTCGCGAAGAACACCCGCCGCTACGTGCAGATCAAGCTCGCCGGCTTCCACAACCAGTTCCGCTGCCTCGCCACATAACCCCTCCCGGAGACAACTTCAGATGGCAATAACGCCAGCCAAGATGGACGACGACGGCGAGGCGCTGGCCGCCCTTACCCTCGACGAGGCCATCGAGCGCTCGCACCGAATCATCGACCAGGCCATCGCGATGACCGAGGCCGACTGCAAGGAAGTCACCGCCGTCTGCGCCCTCTTCTCGGGCGGCAACGACTCCACCACCATGCTTCACCTGGTCCGCGACCGCATCACTCACGCCGTCCACGTCAACACGACCATCGGCATCGAGCAGACCCGCGAATTCGTCCGCACCACCGCCGCCGACATGGACCTCCCGCTGATCGAGGCCTACCCGCCGCACAGCTACGACGAACTGGTCCGCGGCGAGGTCATCGCCAGCAAGGGCAAGCACGAAGGCGAGCCCGTCTGGAAGGGCTTCCCCGGCCCCGCCGGACACCAGATGATGTACACCCGCCTCAAGGAACGGGCCCTGCGCACTGTACGCAACCAGTTCGTCTCCAACCCGTTCCGGCAGCGCGTGATCTTCCTCGCCGGCATGCGCGTCTTCGAATCCTCCCGGCGCTGGCGCAACGCCAACGAGATCGACCGCGAAGGCAGCATCGTCTGGGCCTCGCCCATCGTGCACTGGACCAACGACCACATGTGCGAATACCGCGCACTGCACCAGGTCCCTCGCAACGAAGTCTCCGACCTCATCCACATGAGCGGCGAGTGCCTGTGCGGAGCCTTCGCCAAGCCCGGCGAACTCGACGAGATCGCCTTCTGGTTCCCGGAGACCGCCCAGCGGATCCGCGACCTAGAAGAGCAGGTCAAAGCCCGAGGCATCGCCGCCTGCAAGTGGGGCGAGCGCCCGCCCAAGCAACGAGCCTCCACCACCGGCCGCCTCTGCACCACCTGCGAATGGGCGGAGGAAGGCACCGACCCCGGCCTCTCGATCGAGGAGTGGGCAGCAAACCCGTCCATCACCCGCAAGGCCGCCTGAACCACGGAGCAAAGCTCGTGCCCACACCCGTCACCCCGACCGTCCGCATCATCAGCCGACCGAACCTGGACCGCGACGAACTCGACCGGTACCTCGCGGAGATCGGCGGCCAGGACTGGACCGCACAGCGCACCGAGTACAACGACACCCAGGACCTCGTCGAGGTTGCCGGCCGGACCTGCTACCGCTCCTGGGCACCTGGGCTGAACCCCAACGTCACCCGCGTCCGGACCGACCCTGACGCCTACCTCGGCAACATCGTGGCCCACCGTCATGGGAGCGTCCTCGAACACGCCCAGTACACCTTCGTCCTCCAGAACGTCTCACGCGTCTTCACCCACGAGTGGGTGCGCCACCGCCAGGGCGTCGCGATCTCGCAGGAGTCACTGCGCTACGTACGCCTGACCGACCTGCCGTTCTGGTACCCCGAGTGGGCGCAGAACGATGCAGATCTGGTCAGCCGCGGACAGCAGGTCCTCACCGCGCTGGAGGACTTCCAGGCATGGATGGCAGACCACTTTCAGCTCGACGCACCGGGTGTGCTCTTCCACGAGAAGAAGGCCAAGACCAGCTTCATGCGGCGCTTCGCCCCGGAGGGTCTCGCCACGGTCCTGGTCTGGTCGGCCAACATCCGCACACTCCGCCACGTCGTCGAGTCCCGCACCGACGAAGGCGCAGAGGAAGAGGTGCGCCTGGTCGCCAACCAGATCGGCGAGCTGATGGCGACCGAAGTCCCTGCCCTCTTCGCCGACTACGTCATCGACGACACGGGTGCCTGGCTCACCACCAACCGCAAGGTCTGACCAATACGAAAGGCAACCCCATGCCTGGCCTCTTCGACCCGATCATCGACATGCTGCCCGTCAGAGCCCGCGTCATCAAGGACCCCCTCAGCACCCGCTACGGCCTGCACTTCGCCAGGGTCGAACCCGGCAGCGGCGCCGCCATCCACCAGGGCCGCTACAACAGCGTCCGCGGGCAACTCGAATTCACCGCCCCGCCCTACGCCACCGAACCAGCCGTCCTCCACCTCACGCGAGCCGAGTGCGACACCCTCTACGAGGCCCTGGCCAAGGCGCTCAGCAAGACGCCCGACCAAGCCCTCAAGGACGAGATCGCCGCTGGCAAGAAGGCCTTGGCCGAGGCCCAGCAGGAGCGCGACGACGCCCGCGGCCGCAACCGTGTCCTCGTCAACGAGGCCGGCCGGCACAAGAACGAACTGCGTGAAGCACAGGCCCGCCTCACCCTGATGACCGACCTCTACAACAGCCTGCTGGACCGGCTGAGCAAGTGACCCTCAGCCCCGCCCCGCACGCCACCCGATGCGCCTGCGGCCGGCTGATCGAAGCCGACGAATACGCGGGCCAGGTCGACGGCCACACCGTCTGCGAAGTCTGCGCCGCCCCCGACTGGGACGACGACTACGCCACCACTTTCGACTACCTCTGACCCTCATATCCGGAGCACCAACTTGAGCAACGTCACCGACTTCCGCCCCTGGCCGAAGATCCCGCGCTTCAACCGCGAGTTCGTCCTGACGGAGAAGATCGACGGCACCAACGCCCAGGTCACCATCAAGCACCTGGCCGACGACGAGGATGCCACCCGCTACCTCAACGAGCACGGCTACAGCGTCGTGTCCAAGGAGGACGGCCTGTACGTCCTGCGCGCCGGCAGCCGCAAGCGATGGATCGCCCCCAACCGGCAGAAGCTCGACGGCACCCAGGCCCTCGACAACTTCGGGTTCGCCGCATGGGTCGCAGACAACGCCACCGCCCTGGCCAACCTCGGCGAGGGCACGCACTTCGGCGAGTGGTACGGCCGCGGCATCCAGCACGGCTACGGTATGGACGGCCGCAAGTTCGCCCTGTTCAACACCACACGCTGGGGCACCCGCGGCCAGGGCCTGCCCGAGGAGTCGCCGGCTGAGCTGACCGTCGTCCCCGAACTCGCCCGTGTACGGGGCCACCTCCTCAACGAGGCCATCCGCGACTCCATGCGCCTCCTGCGCACCCTCGGCTCCGTCGCCGAACCGGGAGCCAAGGCTGAGGGCATCGTCGTCTACAGCGTCGAGGCCAACCAGTGCTACAAGGTCCTGCTGGAGAACGACGACATCCCCAAGGGGATGGCTGCGTGAACTCCTGGTACCACGCCCAGTCGGCTGCCCGGAAATGGGGCGGAGACCCCACCGACTACCTGCCCATCAGCGAGTTCATCGACAGCAGCAAGCAGGCCATCGGTGACGTCCGCCACAGGGCCCTCTACCACCACACCCTCGGGGTCTACCTCTGCGAGCGGATCTTCGGCAAGACGCTGAAGGTCGGCCGCAAGGAGATCCCCGTCCGCCAGATCGCCGAGCGCCACATCATCGAGGACCTCGGCTGGCTCCCCAGTCCCAAGGACTACATCGACGGCATGCCCATCGCGCCGTGGATGTCCGGGGCCAAGCGTAAGAAACTCCCTCTCTCCCATCTCCTCGGAGCAGCCGCACAGTGACCGACACCCTCACCAAGACCGACGAAGCCCGCAACTTCCTGGGCATCCCGATCACCGGCGACATCGCCCACGGCTCGACCCGCGTCCCTCAGATCACCAAGGAGGAGTTCGCAGCGCTCCTCAAGCCCGTCCTGGACCACCCCGACGTCCACTGCATCGGCTGGCGCCAGTACACCCCGTACTTCAACGACGGCGACACGTGTGAGTTCTCCGCCCACGAGGTGTGGCTGGTGACCACGCACGACCTGGAACAGTACGAGTACCTCGTCGAGAACGACCCGTACATGGTCGAGGAAGACCTGGCCGTCGGAAGCGAGCGCCACCCCACCTTGGGCGGTCGGCCCCACCACTGGGACGACGACAACCGCCGGATGGTGTACGAGGACTACCAGGGCGAGCACCGGGCGCTCTACGACGCCGCCAACGCGCTGGACGCGGCCGTTCAGTCCGGTAAGAGCGACCACGTGCTCATCGACCTGTTCGGCGACCACTGCCAGGTCGTGGTCTACAAGGACAAGATCGAGGTCGAGGAGTACTCGCATGACTGAGGACTCCAAGAGAGCCCTCGGCTACTTCGGCGCCGCCGCCTACATAGCCACCATTCCGGCGGCCAACCTGGCTCTCCAGCACTACGGCACCGTCTCCGTTGGCTTCGGCTACACCGCGCCGGCCGCCGTCTTCCTGGTCGGTCCTGCCCTGGTCCTGCGCGACCTGGTGCAGTGGGCCCTCGGCCGCCGGGCCGCCATCATCGCCCTCGTCTTCGGCGTCGTGCTCTCCTTCGTCGCCGCCGACCCCGCCGTCGCCCTGGCCAGCGCTGTAGCGTTCGGCATCAGTGAAGCCGCCGACATGGCCGTCTTCAGCCGGCTGTCGCCCCGCTGGGTCCGCGCCGTCCTCGTCGGAGGAGTCGTCGGCATCCTCATCGACTCCCTGCTGTTCCTGTCCATCGCCTTCGGGTCCCTCGACTTCCTCGGCGGACAGATCATCGGCAAGCTCTACGGAGTCCTGCTCGGCTCCCTCGTCGTGGCGCTGCGGCGCCGCGCCGCCAGGTGACCTTCTACCTCGGCACACATATCCCCAGTTGGCTCGGAAACGCCGGCGTCCCGCTGTTCGTCTCGCACCGCCGCCTGATCGGCCGCAAGACCTTCCCCAGAGCCCTCACCACCTGGGCTCTGGACAGCGGCGGCTTCACCGAGATCTCCATGCACGGCCGGTGGACCATCACCCCCACCGCGTACATCGAAGCCGTACGCCGCTACAGCGACGAAATCGGCAACCTCGCCTGGGCCAGCCCTCAGGACTGGATGTGCGAGCCGTGGATCACCCAGAAGTCCGGCCTGACCGTCACCGAGCACCAGCATCGCACCGTCGACAACTACCTCGAACTCAAGGCAGCAGCTCCCGACCTCCCCTTTATCCCCGTACTCCAGGGTTGGGAGCGAGCCGACTACCAGCGCTGCGCCGCCATGTACGAGAAGGCCGGCGTCGACCTGGCCGCCGAACCCGTGGTCGGCATCGGCTCCGTCTGCCGGCGTCAGCACATGGACGAGGCCGTCGACATCATCACCGACGCCACCGACCGAGGCTTCCGCGTCCACGGCTTCGGCTTCAAGATCACAGGGCTCAGGCGGGTGGGCCATCTGCTCACCTCCTCGGACTCCATGTCCTGGAGCCTCCACGCCCGACGCCGCCCGCCACTCCTCGGCTGCACCCACAAGAGCTGCTCGAACTGCCGCCGCTACGCACTGCGCTGGCGGGAGAAGCCGCTGGCGGCGATCGAGGAAGCCCGCGCCAATAACCCCTATCACCTGGAGCAAGCAGCATGACCCGCCGCAAGACCGCCGCCGTCGCACTCGTCGCCGCCCTGGCTGGCGCCTCCCTGACCGCCTGCGGGATGGAGAAGTACAGCGAGCCCTTCCGCGACGCCCCGCGCTCCGGCACCGACAACGGCTCCGCCCTGGTCTTCACCATGCCCGACGGCTTCGGCAACGGCGCCACCAAGTGCCTGGAGGGCACCGGGGTCCGCGTCACCACGCTGTACCACCAGGACGGCGCCTACGGCAGCGTCTCCACGATCCTCGACCCCGCCTGCGAGTAGCGGACGGCCCCGATCTCGGGGCGATCGAAGAGGGGTGAGCCAGAACCCCGCCCCCGCACATGCACCCACCGAAGCTGATCCCTGCTGGACGACGTCCGGCGACGCAGAAAGAACTGCCATGACCCAGCGAATTGAGCCCGGACAGATATGGGCGGACAACGACCCTCGCCGCGCCGGCCGCAAGATCCGTATCGACGAGGTGAAGGCCAACTTTGCGTTCTGCACCGTCATGCAGAACACGCACGAGGTGCAGTCGAAGATCGACACCTTCGGCTTTGGCGCCGCCGTCGACCGCCGCGGCTCAACCACGCGCATCGGGCTGGCCCGGTTCTACGACGAGAAATACCGCCTGTGCACCCCGGACGAACTCCAGGCCATGAGTGCCGCCCACTACGGCAATGTCGTGCGGCTGCCGAGCGCCTGCACCGACCTCACCCAGCACAGGTGGGTCCCGGTCACCGTCACCTACAGCTCGACCGCCCGCCCGATGTTCTTCCGCCCCTCCGAGCCGGACGGCTACGTCGTCGTCGCTGTCTGCCCCAAGTGCTGGTCTCACACGGAGTTCCCCTCCAAGCGCATCCCCGCCCCGACCACCCCCGGAGACATCGCCGCATGAACCCACTCCCCGAAGTCCTCGCCCTCGGTGGGTATGCGTACGCCGGCAAGGACTCCGTCGCCCAGGTCCTCGTCGAGCGCTACGGCTACACCCGCATCGCCTTCGCCGACGCCGTACGCGACATCCTCGAAGCGATGAACCCGCTCGTGCCCACCCCCTACGGCTCGGTCAACCTCGCCTGGGTCATCAAGGACGTCGGCTGGGACGTCGCCAAGCGCGAGTATCCCGAGGTGCGCCGGCTGATGCAGCGCCTCGGAGGCTCGGTCCGCGAGAACATCGGCGAGGACGCCTGGATACAGGCCGCGCTGCGCAAGGCCGAGGGCCACCCGCGGGTCGTCTACACCGACGTACGGCACCGCAACGAGCTGGAGGCCCTGGCCGACCTGGACCACTACAGCATCTGGATCTCCCGCCCCGGCATCGGCCCCCTCAACCAAGACGTCTCCGAGAACAGCCTGGGCCGACTCGACTTCGACTTCGGGTTCTTCAACGAGGATGACCTGGCGGACCTGCCGGACAACGTGGGGCTCTTCATGAGCAACATCTTCGGGGTGGAGCCGTGACCGTCTGCCTGGGCATCGACCAGTCCTACTCGGGCATGGCGATGGTCGCCTACGACAGCGACACTCAGCGCCGCTACAGCTACCTGCACGCCTTCGCAGCCGACAGGTACGTCACCCAGTCCGACCGCCTCGACGCCGTCCAGGTCCAGGTCGGCCTCAACGTGAGCGACATCAAGACCATGTTCGGCCGCATCGACGTGGTCGCCATGGAGGGCTACGCGGCCGGCGCGAAGTTCGGCAGGGAACTCGCCGGCGAACTCGGGGGAGCGGTGAAGCTCGCGCTCCTCGACGTACTCGACAAGCCCGCCTGCTACCCGATCATCGTTGCCCCGACCAAGCTCAAGAAGTACACCACCGGCAAGGGCACCGCAGCCAAGGCGGAGATGCTGCTGGCGGTCTACAAGAAGTGGGGCGTCACCTACGACGACGACAACCTGGCCGACGCCTACAGCCTCGCCCGCGCCGCCAACTCCTGGTTCACCCGCACCGGCACCAAGGCCGAGCTGGACACACTGAAGGACCTCAAAAGGTTCAAAGGCGAAACCCGCCTCGTCTGAGCAAGAGCCCCGTCATAACCGGCGGGGCTCTTCACGCATTAACACAATGCGGATATATCCGCTTAGCCTGACGAAGGAGATCAATTCGAGGAGAAACGAATATGGACCCCAAGAAGGAAAACGGCGCCGACGACGCCGTCTTTTTCGTCAAGAGCTCGACCAGCGCCACCGACCTGGGTGCCGCCGTCGCTCACGCCATATACGCCCGCAAGAACATCACCCTGCGAGCCATCGGTGCCGGCGCCATCAACCAGGCCGTCAAGAGTGTCCCCATCGCCCAGGGCTACGCCGGATCCAGAGGGCACCGACTCGCCATGCGGCCAGCCTTTTTCACCGCCACGGTCCCCGAGGGTGAAGTCTCCGGACTTTCCTTCGTCGTCTTCGACGAGGCCGCATAACACCCGGCACGGGATCGCCCATAAACTGATGAGGCAGTTCCACCACTCGTAGCTCACTCGCACTCTGCCCGGACTGCATCACACGGCATCACGCGAGGAGAACAGTGTCCGAGAACGTCCTCTCCAGCGGAGAGTTCCCGACCATGGGAACGTCTGCCGCGACCACCTTCCGCGTCCGCAAGCCTGAGGCCGGCACCCTCATCAGCAAGTCCGGCAACTCCAAGGGCGGAACGGGCGAGCCGACCACCGCCAACCACCGCAACGGCGTCCTCAACCGCGACCCGCTCGGCGGCCGAGGCGTCAAGGTCTGGCGCGAGTACAGCAACGCCGCCGAGTCAGCAGCCACAGGCCGCAACGTCAAGCTCCTGCCGTCGAAGTTCACCACGGACGGGCGGTGACCGATGCTCCCCATCCTCGTGCCGCTCCTGGCAGGAGCCGCCAGCGGGGTTGCCCGCGGCCTGACTGACGCCTTCACCGAGGGCGATGGAGAGTCCCGCCCGCAACAGCAGCAGGAGCCCACGCTCGTCAGGGAGACCAATCCGGTCTACAACCAGAAGTGAGCAGAGGGACGCCCAGTGAGCAACACCCAGTACATAGCGCCCCTGGGCGTTCCCCAACCGGGTACGCCCACCTACGGTGGAGGCGGACGTACCGACATCGTCGGCGCCCGCAGCATCCTCGACGCCAAGCGCTTGATGGCGTCCGGCCGAGTCCCCTCCGCCGAATACCCCGACGGCTACCTCGGCACCATCAACACGCGCCGCAGCGACCGCCTGGGCGACCAAGCACTCAACAGCCGGCCGATGCGCGCCGCGCAGAAGAACTACACCCGCGGAGTCCACCGGGGCGAACGCGCTGACCCCGGCGCCTACCTGTGGCCGTCCGACTTCAACCCCATGACCGCCCTGGAGTACCAGGCACGCGGAAAGAAGTGGACCCAGCACGGCGAGCAGCCGGCGGACACCCGCCTCGTGGGAACCGGGGCCATGCAAATGAGCGACCCCGATCGACTGGCCGCCCTGCGCAGCCTCCGCCCTCAGTGGAGATGACATGCAGAACCAGGACGGCGTCTACGACCACACCAAGCCATGGGCCAGCCTTCCCGAGCGCCAGGTCAGCGACGTCCTCGCCTACCTGGCCAGCCAGGCACCAGCCTGCTGGACCCCTCCCAAGCCGGCCCCGAAGACCAGCAAGCACGAGCCGACCATCCACGACGTGCTCGGCATGACCAAGGGAGACCCGCGTGGCTGACAAGAAGCCCATGAGCATGTTCGACCGGCGCCGCGCCGGACGCGGCGACAACGTGAAGTTCACCGTGGGGGACGCCGGCAACCTCACCGGACCCACCGCAGCCGACCGCTTCTCGTCCCTCTTCAACGACCGCAGCTCGAAGCTCGGTGGCAAGGACCTCAAGCTCGGCGGAAAGGCGGCGATCTGATGGGCCTGCCCACCCAGCGAAGCCTCAACGGCGACCTCGACAACGGCCTCGACGATGGCCGCTCCCGCCAGTCCACGCCCAACTGGGGAGGGCACGCGCCCGCGGACTGGGAAAGCCTGGACCACAACTGGCGCGCACTGCACGGATGTGAACCCGTCCAGGGCCGCCAGGGTTCGAGCCACCGCAACTGACCACACACCCACTCGCGTAACACCACACAGACCACAGACACGGCGACACCACTCGGAGCACTCACCCTCGGGAGAGCACTCCGATGGCAAGCACCGCTGCCGCCATGCTGGCCGAAGCCCGGAAGTGGAAGGGCTACAAGGAAGGCGCCAGCAACCACACCCGCTTCGGCGAGTGGTACGCCACCCTCGTCAAGGACAAGTCCTTCGCCTACGCCGCCTGGTGCGACGAATACGTCTCCTACTGCGGCTACGCCTCCGGTAACGCGGACGTAGTCGGCCAGTTCGCCTACTGCCCCAGCCACGTCAACTGGTTCAAGAAGCGAGGCCAGTGGCACAAGGCGACCGAGACCATCGAGCCCGGCGACATCCTGTTCTTCGACTGGAACGACGACGGCATCGCCGACCACGTCGAGATCGCCACGGCCGCATCCGCCCCCGGCGCGACCATCGCCACCATCGGCGGCAACACCTCCGCCGGCACCGCCGGTTCACAGTCCAACGGTGACGGCGTCTACGAGCGAACCCGCTACCGCTCCGACATCCTCGGCTTCGGCCGGCCCGCCTACAAGGCATCCTCGACCGGCGGCTCAAAGCCCACCACCCCGGAGACCTACAAGCCGCCGACCTTCCCCAAGGGACTGGCGCCCAACAAGTCGACCCCGTCGGCGAAGACGCTCCAGAAGGCGCTCAAGGCCACCGGCTGGATGGGCAAGGACGTCGAGCTCTCCGACAACTACGGACCCCGCACCCAGAAGGGCGTCGCCGGCTTCAACGCCAAGCACGGCCTGAACGACAAGGGCAAGACATACGACCCGGCCATCGGGCCCAGGGGCTGGGCACTACTGTTCACCCTCGCCTACGGCTGACAGCACAAAGGCCCCAAGACAACCCCCTTGGGGCCTTTGTGCTACTATGCGTCAAGCGTCTGAATGGCCTGCGAGGAACGTCGGACGGGAACGCCCCCAAGGTGAGGACTCCCGTGTGACTCGCAGGCCACTGTCGTACCTATCGGCGACTCTGCTGCTGACCTTTCTGCCGCTCACCACCGTCGAGCAACACGAGACTGTGAAAGCCGCACCAGCGCCGACACCGACCGCCTCACCCTCCCCGTCGTACAGCCCGCTGGCCTCCCCGACACCTACGCCCGAGGCCAGCACCCTGACGCCGACCAAGACGCCGAAGCCCAGCAAGACCCCGCGCCCCACCGCCACACGGTCCGCAGCGCCACGCGTCTCGCGCTCCGCGACGACCCCCCGCACGCCGATCTACGCCTCACCCAGGGCATACGCGAAGTCCGTCCTCAGCGCCACGCAATACGCCTGCGCCGACGCCGTCTTCACCCGCGAGAGCAACTGGAACCCGTACGCCACCAACCCCACCTCCGGCGCGTACGGCATCGCCCAGGCGCTTCCCCCCACGAAGTACGCCTCCGCCGGCTCCGACTGGCGCACCAACCCCATCACCCAGGTCCGGTGGGGCCTCACCTACATGAAGTCCCGGTACGGCAGCCCCTGCGGCGCCTGGGCGTTCTGGCAATCCCACCACTGGTACTGAGCAAGGATCACCACCACACATGGCCGAGTACATACGCCTGCTGCTCTGCAAGACCTGCGGGTCCATGGAGGAGCTGCCCAACTACGAGGGCGACCCCCGCCAGGACTTCCTCCTCGACACCCTGGTCAAGAGGCACCGCAACCCTGATGGCACCCCCCACATCGCGCACCCGCTGATGAAGGTGGAGAAGCGCCACTGGGACAGCCCCTCCACTCGCGCGGAGATCATCAAGCGCATCCGCGAGCAGACCGGACACACCGGCCTCGACCCAGCCTGCTACGAGGCCAAGAACACCCTTCAGGAAGACGCCCTCTCCTGCTGGCAGGCCCACAACCGGTCCATCACCTGCTCCGACTGGTGCACCGACAAGAAGCGGCTCACCCCCGACACCGCCGCCGAGCGCAAGGCAGCCGGCCTGCCGAAGTACCGCTCCACCAAGGACATCTACCTGTGCCACTTCTGCCCGGTAGCCAACGCCGTGCGCCGGGCCGCGCACGACAAGGCCGGCTGATGTACCAGTACCCCGCCAAGATCGTGGAGATCGTGGACGGCGACACCGTCGACACCGAACTCGACCTCGGCTTCGACGTCGTCACCCGCCAGCGCATCCGCCTGTACGGCATCAACGCGCCCGAGAAGAACACCCAGGCCGGCCGTGACGCCCGCCAGTTCGTCGTCGATTGGGTGAGGCAGCACACTCCGGCGATCACCCTGCACACCGTGCAGACCGCCAAGGGCAGCGACGCCCGCGAGAAGTACGGCCGCTATCTCGGCACCCTCACCGCCGCCTCAGCCGGCGACTCCCTCAACGACGCGCTCATCGCGGCAGGCCTCGCCAAGCCCTACGACGGCCACGGCCCCCGCACCTGAACCACCAACCACACCAACACCAGGAGCACCACAGTGACCATCGACCTGTCCACCCTCGCCGAGACCGCCGCCGACACCGTCGAGGAACTGACCGACGACCAGCGCGAGCAGCTCAAGAAGATGGGGGAGGAGGCCGGCATCACCAAGGAGACCGGCACCGTCGCCGAGACCGCGTTCCTCGTCGTCATCACCCCCGACGGCCAGGTCCTCGCCGAACCCAACATCAATACCAAGGTCCGCACCAAGCGCCCGGCCAGCCTCGACGACTTCCAGCGCGCCGGCCACGTCCTGGTCGACGACGCCATCGCGATCAAGACCGCCTCGATCACCGGCCAGCAGATGATGCAGATGACCGCGGCCCTGGTCGAGCAGCAGCGCACCAACGCCCTCGTCAACAGCCTCAAGCTGTGATCTTGCGGTAAGCTGTAACGCGAGCGAGCTTTCTTCCTCGGAGGGATGCTCTCTCCTCTCAAGGGAAGGCCCCCCGGAGACCACCAATCTCCATAAAAAAGGGGGGCCTTCGCCTTTTTCTGGGCCCAGAAATGCAGCCCCTTTGAATTCTCTATATCGCCGGTAGAGTGCGGGATATGGAGACGAACTCTTTCTACCGTCGTCTCGGGAACAACGCTCAGCCCATCAGGGAAGGCGCGATCGGCGCCTCCGGCTATTTCTCCAGCCCGGCTGACCACCTTGACCCGAACCTTTTCAACGGCGACCTCATCATCCCCCAAGTTCGCAGTTGGCTCCTTGGCACGCTCTACACGTTCTGGGACACCCGCTACAACGCACCAGGTCAGTGGAGCGAAGTCTGGCTCGCCGGCTCCGGCGTCAGCTACCAGTGGGCCGCCGACCGCGGAAATGGAGACCTCGACGTTCTGATCGGCGTCGACTTCTCTTCCTTCGGCTGGTACAACCCCGACTACTCCGGAATGACCAGCCAGGAAATCGCCGACCTCTTCGACGAGGAGCTCAAGGCGGAACTCTGGCCCGAAACCGCCACCACCCGAATTGGGGACCGGGTGTATGAGGTCACCTACTACGTCAACCCCAACAGCCGCGATATCCGCAACATCAACCCCTACGCGGCTTACTCCCTCACCAAGGACGAATGGACCGTCCACCCGCCCGAGCTGCCGGCAAACCCCCGCGACACCTATTCGCAGGAGTTCAAGGACGCCGCCGCCCGCGACACCGCCGAGGCTGAGCGCCTCGTCACCGCCTACAACGCCCTGGCCCAGGAGATGCATGCCTCCCCGCAGGGCGAAGGCCACTGGGTCACCCTCGGCGCCCAGCTCAAGACGATCGTCGCCCAGGCGGCCCAGCTCTTCGACGACATCCACCTCGGCCGGCGCACAGCCTTCGCACCCGGCGGCAGCGGCTACGCCGACTTCGCCAACTACCGCTGGCAGGCCGGCAAAGAGTCCGGGGCCGTCGAGATGCTCCGCTCCATCAAGGACATCCAGGTCGCCACCCGCAACCAGGCAGAGACCGACGCCTGGGGCCAGCCGATCAGCGACGCCCAGTTCGCCCTGCGCAACGCCGCACTGTGGCGGTCCAGGTGAACGTCGTCATAGCCATCGACGGCGTCCTCAAGCGCCCCGACAGCGACGCCGTCGTCCCCGCCGGGCAGCTCCTCTACCACGGACTCGCCGAAACCCACGTCGTGCACCTGGCCGACGACCCCGACACCTTCAACTCCTCGAAGGCGCTCGCGCAGAACTGGCTCAAGCGCAACGGATTCACCAAGCACATCCGCGTGATCAAGCCCAGAGTCAGCCAGCGCTACGGCCTGCTCGGCGGCCTTCAGGCCCTCCGAGCTGACCTCCACGTCGACCTGGTCGTCGTGGCCGACCCCACCGCCGCCGCCGACCTCCTCGCAGCCGGCTACACCACCGTCCTGTTCACCCACCCTCGCTACAGCCGCCCGCAGTGGAAGCCCGACTACCGCGGTGAGCCCCGAGCGTGGGACGACCTCGTCGCCGAGATCGAGCAGCAGGACCAGCACTACGCCCAGGACGCCAGGCGCACCGCCGGCCCCCTGTAGGAGACACCCCTGTGAAGCTGTACCTGGCCGGCACCGAGATCCCGGCCTACCGCAGCCTGCTCGCCCAGGAGGGCCACACCACCGTGGCCCTCTCCTACTGGGGCCTGCGCAGGCGCACCAAGTTCACCAAGCCCTACGACCTGGCCGAGAAGTTCGGGGACGAAATGGAGATCCTCGTCGACTCCGGCTGCCACTCCATCAACACCAAGCCCGCGGGCGACCTGTCCGACGCCGAGCTGAAGGACATCGCCGAGCACTACTACGCCTCCTTCATCGCCCCCAACCGGGAGCGGCTCGCCTACTACGTCGAGTTCGACGCCCACCAGCTCGGCGACGAGTGGATCACCCAGCAGCGCGAGCGACTCCACCGGGACAAGGCGATCGTCGTCTGGCGACCCGAGACTGGCCGTGAAGGGCTGGAGCAACTCTGCCGGGACTGGCCCAACGTCGGCATCACCCAGGCCGGTGTCGACCGCCTCGACGTCTCCCACCTCCTCGCCCACCTGTCCAAGACCACCGACACCCGCCTCTTCGGCCTCGGCATGACCAAGACGGCGGCCCTGGAGCACGGCCTCTGGTACGGCGCCGCCTCCACCTCATGGCTCTCCCCGAGCCAGTTCGGCGACACCATCGTCTGGGCCGGCAAGGAGCTGCACCGCTACCCCCGCCGGTACAAGGACATGGCCCGCAACAGACACAAGCACGCCATCACCGACGCCGGCTTCGACGCCGACGCCGTCCTTTCCGACGACCCCACCGAGGTCCTGCGCGTCTCGATCTGGTCCTGGAACCAGTTCACCGAGCACGTCAACGGCAGAGGAGTAACTGCCCCTGCCAAACCGCGTACAGCCGAAAACGCGGATCAGGCTCCGGAAGCAGTTGATCGACTGCCCGAACAGGTGCGGCACGCTGGAGTAACTCCGGCTGTCGTGGAACAACGCGAGAAGCGCCCCTTCCCCGGCCTTGCCGTCGTTCAGGACACCGCAGAGGACGGCACTCTCGGCCGACCCGTCCTCAAGACCGTCGACCCTGGCGTCCGCACCTGCGACCGCTGCTACCTCTCCAGCAGTTGCCCCGCCTCCCAGCCCAAGTCGGCCTGCGCGTTCAGCCTGCCCGTCGAGATCCGCACCAAGGACCAGCGCGCCGACGTCGCCGCCGCACTGCTGGAAATGCAGGCAGGACGCGTCTTCAACCTGCGATTCGCCGAGGAACTGGAGGGCGGGATCACCAATCCAGTGCTCTCGGGAGAACTCGATCGCTTCCAAAAGATGCTCAAGGCCGTCGGGGACATGGAGGAGAACTCCTTTTCGGTGAAGATCACCGCCACCCAGAAGGGCGCCGCCGAGTCCGGCCTCATCAGCCGGCTGTTCGGCCGCGACGAAGGCGAGCAAGCCCGTTCCCTTCCCGAGCCGGTCACCGTCGAACGCGCCGCGATCGAGACCGGGTTTGTAGACGCCGAGGTGATCGAGGACAAGGCCGCATGACCAACACGAGTAACTGGACCGACATGGACGACACCAGCAACAACGGTCATGTGACCGAGCGCCCCTGCCCGCACTGCAAGGGGCGCTGGCCCGAGATGGACGCCTGCATCGTCTGCCAAGGGGACGGCACCGTCGTCATCGAGTGACCTACTGCACAGGCACGCCGAAGGCTCCGACTAACCGGTCGGGGCCTTCGTTTGTGCACTTGACCGTCCAGAACTTGTGGCATAACTTGTGGAACAAGTTGAGCAACAAGTTGGGAGAGCCCGTCCCAGCCCGTGGCCGGCATGCCCAGCCGGCGGCTCACGCCACTGAGCATGCCCTCAAGGAGCTGAGCATGGACGCACCGGCCAAGGTCATCCCGCTGCACCAGAAGGATCGGGCCCCGAAGGTCGAGGTGCAATGGACCCCGGCAGAACACAGCGACCCCGGCGCTTACCGGAAGCTCCTCGAACTTCTCTTCCTTCCGCGCACCTCGGATGACCAGGCAAAAGCTGCCTAACACAGAGTCAAAAACCGCCATACGTCGGTAAGATCCCCTGAAACACGAGTGACCCCGGCAGCTTGCGACGCGGACCGGGGTCACCCTGCCAGTCTCAGGGAGAACTGACGTGCCACAGACTCTCATATCCAGCATCGACGTCGTAGCCAGAGCAGGCATCGGCGTCGATACCTTGCGTGCCGTCGACTACCTTCGCGTCTCCACCGAGGAGCAGGCCAAGGGCTACGGCATCAGTTACACCAGCAAGCGCACCGCCAGACACATCACCAACAAGGGCTGGGACCACGTCGGAACCTACGCCGACGAGGGCTACAGCGGCAGCCTCGACCACACCGAGCGCCCCGACCTCAAGCGCCTCATGGAGGACGCCCAACAGATCCCGCGCCCCTTCGATGTCGTCGTCGTTCCCGAAGAGCGGGCCATCGGCCGACGCGACCGCGCCTTCTGGCCCTGGGTGTGGAAACTCGAAGACCTTGGCATCTTCGTCGCCATCGTCCGCGGTGACTACGACAACACCACTGAGGCCGGCCGCTCCCGCATGCGCAAGGAAGCCGACCGCGCTGAGGACGAGCGAATCACCATCCGCGACCGCACCCAGGGCGGCCGGCAGGAGAAGGCAGAATTCGGGGGGCATGACGGCGGAGTTGCCCCCTACGGCTACCGCATCGAGAACAAGGGGAAGCGCGGAGAGAGCCGCCTCGTCCTCGACACCGGAGATGGTGACGAGGCCTACCCCACCCTCCACCGAGCCTGGAAGCACATCGTCCAGGAGGGTATGAACCCTGCGGAGACCGAAGACCTTTTCAACGCTGAAGGCGTGCGCGGCCCCACGATGGATTACTGGCCGCGGGGCTCTCTCCGGCACGTCCTGACCAGCCGAGCCATCCAAGAGTCCAAGCGTGTCTTCCGCGACCCGAATGGGCCGAAGACCAAGGTGGGGCCCGACGGCCAGCCCATATACGGCGACACAGTCGTTATCGACCTCGACCCCGTCTTCACCCCGGAAGAGCTCAAGCTCCTCAACATTGCCCTGGCCCGAACCTCCCGAGGGCCGCGCGAATCCGAGGAAGAGATCCACCCGCTCAGCAAGCACATCTATGGGGTGTGCGGGAGGCACTGGACCGGAGCCAGTAAGACTGGCCGCCGCCAGGTGCCCGTTTACCGCTGCACGGGCAAGATCGAGAAGATCATAGACGGCGTCAAGCAGAAGCGGTGCGACTGCGGACAGATCGACGCCCAGACCCTGGAGAACCGCGTCTGGACGGAGATTTGCCAGCTCCTGGAGGACCCAGACCGACTCAAGCGCATGGCGCAGGACTGGGTCGACATGGCCAAGAACAGCGGCGTCGACTACAAGAAGCGGATCCTCGAACTCGACGAAAAGATTGAGGACCAGGAAGCGCTGATCGACGACACGACAGCGGCCACTGCCCGACGTGCCCGCCGGCGAGGACTCGACAAGCAGGCCACCCAAGACGCCATCGACCGCGCCACTCACGACCAGGAAGAGGAACTGGCGCGTCTGGAGAAGCTCCGCAACGAGGCTATCTCGTGGCAGGAGGAGATGGATCGGAACATCGACACAGCCAGGGACCTTGAGGCGCTTGCCGGCATGGCGCGAGTCCAGCTACACAGCATGGACGCTCGCCAGAAGGAGCACGTCGTCGACCTCCTGGATCTGAAGGTCACCATCCTCGGTCCGACGCCCCGTAAGACCCGCAGTGACGACAGGCTGAGCCAGTGGTTTCGCGACCGCGAACGGGTTGTACCTGACCTCACCGACGAGGCGTGGGCCCGTGTCGAGCACTTCTTCGTGGGCCGTCCGGGGCGTACCGCTAGTAATCCTCGCGACATGCTCGACTCCATCCTCACAAAGGCGCGTACGGGTTGCCCTTGGAGCGAACTGTCCTATGGCAAGGTGGCCGGTACCTGGAAGCAGATGCACCAGTCGGGAAGGTGGGACGCCATCATGGAGGCCCTCACAGACTGCCCTGGTACGCCGCCGAGGGACGACATCGTCCTGCCGCCGCTGAGGATCGAGGGACGGGTCGACCCCCGCCTTCTCATTGCGCAAGATATTGCTACTGATCAAGACGACGCGTTCAAAGCTTCCGACTACAAGATCTCGCCGTTCGAGCTGGAGAGCGCGCTGCTGGAGCACGAGGCGGTGGCGGAGGCGGCGGTCGTCCCGGCGCCCGACCCGGTCCGGCTCGCGGTGCCCAAGGCGTACATCGTCCTCGCCGACGGCTGGACGCCCGGCCCGGAGACGGCGAAGGCCCTGTTCGCGCACTCGCGCGCGGTCCTCGCCCCGTACAAGCGCATCCGCCGTATCGAGTTCGCCGAGCTGCCCAAGACCGTGTCGGGCAAGATCCGCCGGATCGAGCTGCGCGAGCGTACCGCGGCGGGGGCGACGGACGAGTACACCGAGGGGGACCTCGCGTGAGCGTCAGGCGACCGTGCTGGTGTACAGGCCGCCTCCGCCGCCGTGGAAGTCGGTGAAGCCCGGGTCGTTGCCGCCCCGCCCGAGCAGCCCGCCGTCGCGGGCGAAGTGCGGGTGGAACAGCAGCAGCGCCGGGTCGCCGTACAGCGCCACGCACATCAGCACCTCCTTGCCGGGGCGCCCGTGCCGGTCGGGCGGCAGCGGGTGACACGCCCGCAGCCGGGCCAGCGGCCGCCGCGCGGCGCGGGTGCGACGCGGCACGCACCACAGGCCCGCCGCGGCCACCACCGCGGCGGCCGAGGCGCCGGTCGCGAGCGGCGTGCAGGGTGCCGTGCCGGGCGGGGTGACCAGCAGCCCGGTCACCACCGTCACGGGTACGGCGGCGAGCAGGGTACGCGCGGCCCGCCACCGCCCGGCCGGCCGCAGCAGGCCCTCGTCGACCAGCTCGTCGCGTACGGAGTCGACGGCGCCCCGCACGCGTGGGTGCCCCGCCAGGACGCGGACGCCCACCGCCCGGTGCAGCACGCCGTGCAGGGCGTACCGCAGCGGGTCCCGGGCCCCGAGCGCCCACCCGTCCCGCCGTACCGTGCCCCGGCGCCCCGCCGCCACGGCACCGCCCCGGTGCAGCGCGACCAGCGCCACCGTGACGGCGGCGCGCCTTCCGCCCCGCAGCAGCGCGACCTCCTGCGGCGGGAGGCCGGCCGCCGGCCGCGTACCGCCCCGTGTCCGTATCCCCCGTAACAGCGCGACGGCCATGACCAGCAGCGCGCAGGCCGCTCCGATGAACCCCCACATGTTCGTCCACCCCCACAGGGGGTGTGCCCGGCGCATGGCGGGCCCGAAGCGCGCACCGGCGTGTTCAGAGCCTGATGTGAGGTTCGGCCGCCGGGGGCGTCACGCGCCCCTGGCGAGGAGCTCGTCGGCGGCGCCGTTGAGGGGCTGCGGGGTGCCGGTGAGGTCCATGACGAACAGCGGCAGCCGCAGCCGGTCGGCGCGGACGCGTGCCCTCTCCTCGTATCCCGCGAGCGAGAACGACACGCTCGTCGCCGACGCCGCGAGGCCGCTCAGCCACAGGCACTCGACGGCCCGCAGGGACGTGGGCCGGGTGGTGGGGTCGACCTGGGCGACCAGCCCGGGGCCGCGCAGGTCGATGCCGAACCCGGACCCTGCCCCGTACCCGCCCCAGGACCCCGGCCCGGACCCCGGCCCGTTCCCGCCCCCGGACCGCTCCTCCGGCTGGACGACGTCGCGGAAGCCGAGCCAGCGGAGGTAGAGCGCGGCGGCGGTGACCGCGTCGCGGGCGGTGCGGATGGTCACCGGCCGGAAGGAGGGGCGCGGTACGGCGGCGGTGCGCGGCAGCGGGATGTGGGCGGGAACCGTGGAGACCCCCGTCGTGGCGGCGGTCGACCCGGGCGGTGGACCCGCCGGGCCGGATCCGGGCGGTGTCGGTGGCTGCGGCGGTACGGCGGTCACCGGCCGTACCGGGACGCGCAGCACCGTGCCGCACGGGCAGCCCAGCTCGGGCTGCGGCCACTGGTCCTGGCGCCCGCACGCCGTGCAGCGGACGGTGACCCACTCGTCGGTCCAGGTCCGGTGGGTGATCGGCTCGGCGGCGGCGCCCTTGAGCAGGGGAGGGACGACGGGGGCGCCGCACGGGCACGGGTAGACCGGCGGCGCGTAGGCGTGGGCCCGGCGGCAGGCCGGGCAGCGTACCGGGACGTTCTCTCCCACGTATGACCCCTTTCGGTCCGTCACCCATCGTCCACCAGGAGCGAGCACTTGGGGAGGGACTTCGGCCATCCCTTGACTGCATCTCTTCCGCCCCCTAGATTACTTCCATATAGCAGAACTACACTTCCGCATTACGGAATCGCGGCTCTCAGGTGGCGCGACAGAGCACGAATCCGCTGGCCGAAGCAGGAGCACCCAATGCCTCGTATGACCGCCGCCCGAGCGGCAGTTGAGATCCTCAAGCGCGAAGGCGTCACCAACGCGTTCGGTGTGCCGGGCGCGGCGATCAACCCCTTCTACAAGGCCCTCAAGGAGGGCGGCGGGATCAACCACACGCTCGCCCGCCACGTCGAGGGCGCCTCCCACATGGCCGAGGGTTACACCCGCGCCAAAGCCGGCAACATCGGTGTCTGCATCGGCACCTCCGGCCCGGCCGGCACCGACATGATCACCGGCCTGTACTCCGCGATCGCGGACTCGATCCCGATCCTGTGCATCACCGGCCAGGCCCCGGTCTCGAAGCTCCACAAGGAGGACTTCCAGGCCGTCGACATCGCGTCGATCGCCAAGCCGGTCACCAAGGCCGCGACGACCGTCCTGGAGCCCGCGCAGGTCCCGGGCGTCTTCCAGCAGGCCTTCCACCTGATGCGCTCCGGCCGTCCCGGCCCGGTCCTCATCGACCTCCCGATCGACGTCCAGCTGGCCGAGATCGACTTCGACCCCGAGACGTACGAGCCCCTGCCGGTCTACAAGCCGCAGGCCACGCGCGCCCAGGTCGAGAAGGCCATCCGGTTCCTGCTGGAGTCCGAGCGTCCGCTGATCGTCGCCGGTGGCGGCATCATCAACGCCGACGCCTCCGACCTGCTGGTCGAGTTCGCGGAGCTGACCGGTGTCCCGGTCATCTCCACCCTGATGGGCTGGGGCACCATCCCCGACGACCACGAGCTGAGCGCCGGCATGGTCGGCGTCCAGACCGCGCACCGCTACGGCAACGCGACCTTCCTGGAGTCGGACTTCGTCCTCGGCATCGGTAACCGCTGGGCCAACCGCCACACCGGTTACAACATGGAGGCGTACACCAAGGGCCGGAAGTTCGTCCACGTCGACATCGAGCCCACCCAGATCGGCAAGATCTTCGCCCCGGACTACGGCATCGCCTCCGACGCCAAGGCCGCGCTGGAGCTCTTCATCGAGGTCGCCAAGGAGCTCAAGTCCGAGGGCAAGCTGCCGGACTTCTCCGCCTGGGCCGCCTCCGCGCAGGAGCGCAAGGGCACCCTCCAGCGCCGCACGCACTTCGACAACATCCCGATGAAGCCGCAGCGCGTGTACGAGGAGATGAACAAGGCCTTCGGCCCGGAGACGCGTTACGTCACCACCATCGGCCTCTCCCAGATCGCCGCCGCGCAGTTCCTGCACGTCTACCGGCCGCGTCACTGGATCAACTGCGGCCAGGCCGGCCCGCTCGGCTGGACCATCCCGGCCGCGATCGGTGCCGCCGTCGCCGACCCGGAGACCCCGATCGTCGCGCTCTCGGGCGACTACGACTTCCAGTTCATGATCGAGGAGCTGGCGGTCGCCGCCCAGCACAAGGTCCCCTACGTCCACGTCCTCGTGAACAACGCCTACCTCGGTCTGATCCGTCAGGCGCAGGTCAACCTGGACATCAACTTCCAGGTCAACCTGGAGTTCGAGAACATCAACACCCCGGAGATCGGCGTCTACGGCGTCGACCACGTCAAGGTCGCCGAGGGCCTGGGCGTCAAGGCCATCCGGGTCACCGACCCGAACGAACTGGGTGCCGCTCTGGAGGAGGCCAAGAAGCTCGCCGCCGAGCACCAGGTCCCGGTCGTCGTCGAGGCCATCCTGGAGCGCATCACCAACATCGCGATGAGCAAGACGGTCGACATGAGCAACGTGACCGAGTTCGAGGAGATCGCCACCGAGCCGGGCCACGCCCCGACGGCGATCCGCCCGCTGGTCTGACCCACACCGTGAACGGCCCCCGCCCCGGAACCCGGGACGGGGGCCCTTCGCGTTGTGTGTCCTTCAGTCCTTCAGGAAGACCAGCGCAGGGCGCGCAGCACCCGCCAGGTGACCGTGGCGGCGCGGTCGGCCTTGATCTCGACCCGTAACACCTCGTTGGTGTCCAGGACGCCGTTGCGCGTGACCGCCACGTTCAGCACCCCGTCCGGGCCGATGGTGCCGCAGTCGACGGGCAGGTCGAGGGACCGGTGCTTGGTGGTGAGGTGGTAGTCCTGGAAGCGCATGACGACGCGCGTACCGGCCTGGCCCTTCACCGTGGCGTACGCGGTCGCCGAGTAGGCGCACGGGCCCTGGAGCAGCGCGGCGTCGTTGGCCATGGCCAGCTGCTTGTACGTGCCGGCCACCAGGGCCGGGCCGCCCGACTGGCTCTCGTTGATGACGGTCGGCATGGGGTCCTCCTGTGACTGGCCGCTCGCCCGGGCCACGATCCCCGGGAAGACGACGTTCTTGAACTGGCGCACCCGGGCGTCGCCGGGACAGGCCGTACCGCCGCTCGACCACGCGGCGTGCAGCCGGTGGTAGCCGTAGCCGGGGTCGGACGCGCTGCGGCAGATCCGCAGCGGGATGCCGTGCCGCCGGTGCAGCCACACCCCGAGCCGGATCAGCTGCTCGACCTGCTTCTCGGTCCAGGGGTCGGTGTGCTTCAGATTGGACGCCGTCTCGATGGACACCGCCCCGGTGCCGTCGGGGCGGCGGTTGGCCTGGTAGTTGGCGTCCGCGCGGGTCTCGGTCCCGATGTACTGCGCGAGGTCGCCCTCGTACCCGAGTCCGAAGTGGGACTCGAGTGAGCTAGTCTTCCAGTACTCGTAGATCCTCTGCGCATTCCATGGCGCGGCAAGGCTGTGCAAGATGAACTGCGTAGGCCTGATAGCGGGTTGCTGATCGCTTTCAGGTTGTAGCTCCAGTTTTTTCGCGAACGGGCACCAAGCCATCAGGGGTGCCTCCTTTGACTCGGGAACGTCCTTTCGGGGGACAGTGGCATGAACGAACTCACGTGCAGTATCGAGGGCTGTAGTCGCCCGACCCGCGTGCTCTCCCGGGGATGTGCGCCATGCATTACCAGCGGTGGCAGCGCCACGGAGATACGGGCCCCGGGACCGCGCATCGTGTGCACGACAGCACGGCAACGGAGGCCCGACGGTGCGAGTTCCCCGGCTGCACGCGGAAGTACATCAGCAAGGGGCTGTGCGCGAGCCACAATTGGCAGCGCAACGCAGGACGCGAACTGACTGCGTTGCCGGACCGGCGGCACGCCAAGCCTCATGACCGAAACCCACAAGGCGAGAAGCAGTGTCGCACCTGCCTCCTTTGGCTCCGCCCGGACATGTTCAACCGAAATGCCAGGGCCAAGGACGGGTTGCAGGGGAGTTGCCGGAGCTGCGCACGGGACACACAGCGTAAGGCGCTGTACAGGCTGCCTCCTGGCCGCTACGCGGAGATGCTGGCGAGCCAGGGAGGTGCTTGCGCCATCTGCAGGCAGGCCGACGGGAATGGGCTCGCTCTGTCTGTTGACCACAATCACGGCTGCTGCCCGGATGGTGCGGGGACCTGCGGGCAATGCATCCGCGGCCTGGTGTGCAGCGCGTGCAACCACGGACTCGGGAAGTTCCGTGACAGCCCGGAACTCCTCCGCGCCGCAGCGGCGTACCTGGAATGGCACGCCGCCCGGTAGCCGTTCGAGGCGGGTCGCGGCGGGATACCACGCCATGGCCCCCCTTTCCGGATCTTGACAGGTACACGGTTGATGTACGTCCCGTCGTGGTATTACCCACCGTCTGTAACCGGCACCCATGCGCGGTATCCCGGAATCGGGGTACCCGGCCCCCATGGCAGACGTTGTGGACGCGGACGAACTGCTCCGCCGCATCCGGGTCACCCGGGACTGGGCACGCCGACAGGAGCAGCAGGCGCCGGACGAGATGTCGGCAGCGGCGTACGAGGCGGTGAGGAGGGCCCTGGACAAACTGATCGACCCGTCCTCCGGCTAGCGAGGGCGCGGCCGTCGTGCGCCGGGCCTCCGGAGGCCCGCCTGGCCCTGGCGGCCAGCGGCGGGTCGGCCGGGGGACGGGCCGAACCGGCCCGACTCGGCCTCCTCGCCGTGCAGCTTCACCTTGCCCCGGTGCGTGACCTCCGCCTGACAGAAGGTCTCCCCCTGGGGACGTTCTCGACGATCACGGCGAACTCGCGGACGGCAAGGGCCTGCCCAGACCGGCCGCAGCCGGCTCCACGCGTGGCGGCGGCGCGCTCGGCGGCAGTGGAGGCCGCGGTGGTTCAGCCGGTGGCGGTGGGTGGCCGTAGCGCGTGGTCCCCAGGGCTGGCGGCGGGCGAAACGAGAGGGGCACCTCTTCGGGTGTGCTCGCGGTGTCCGGGTGCGCCGAGTCGGCGTGGTGGGCGTCCCGCCCCACCGGGCGCTGTTCCGGTGGGGCGGGTTTCGGTAGCACCAGCACGCAGCAGCCATCAGCGTGCTGTTGGGAGACGTTTCACGGTACGGCGGGGCACTGACAGTCGGCCGGCTGCCACCCGCGTGTCTCGCCGGTCCGCCACGCTTCCGATTTAGGACACGTCGCCGCGCGTACCGTCACCGATGAGGCCATTGACGTACGTCACGTACTTCGGGGTGAATGTTCCCTCACCGGTGATCACGCCGGTGATTTTCTCCCCGGGCGCAAGGCCGGCAGTGTCCATCTGCCGCTCGTCCACGCCCAACTCGGCCGTGTGCTTGCTGCCCGTGGTGTCCGTGATGCTGAAGTACAGCGGGTTGATGTCGATGTTCTTGCCGCTGTGGTTGGTGACAGTCACCGAGACGCTGGTGTACTTGCCACCGTCGTGGAGGACGCTCGGCGTGAATTCCGTCCTCTGCGCGGTGACCTTCACCGGCTCCTCCTCGGCCTTCTCCGGGGCTGCCGGCTTCTCGGCGGGCTTGGCCTCCGACTCGGCCGGGCGCACGGAGGTGACGTCCTTCCTCTCGGTGTCCTCGCCATCGCCGACGAGCGCGCCGAGGACGATGAGCGCGGCGAACACGCTTCCCAGGGTGATGGCGACGATCGCGCCGGTACCGAGGCCCTTCTTCGGAGGCGGCGGCGGGTACGGGGCGTACTGTCCGGGCTGAGGCGGGTAGAGCTGGTGGCCGGAAGGCGGCTGATGGTTCACGTTGTCCCCTTGGTACGGCAGCATGCGGTGGTGTGGGGGGATGGTGAACGTACCGCCGCGAACACTCGGCATGGAGGGGGTTCGCGGGATTGCTGCTCGGATAGGTGGAGTTGGACCCGTACGTCCCTGCTGCCCAAGGGACTGTTCGATCCTGCTGAGTGCCACTCAGGTCGTACGGCGCCGCGTGTCCGGGTGAGGCGGTCGTCACGAGGGGTTCTCCTCGGCGGTGCCGTGCCCTTCTCGGAACGGACGAGCGATGAGAACAGGCCAACGGCACATGCCGGGCACATCAAACACTTCCCGTCCGTGCTCCATCAGATGTGGTGAACTCCGCAGCTCAGAAGGAGACGCTCCCAGATTGCCCCCCTCCCTCGAGGAGTACGGACCATGTTCGAGACGACCGAGCCCAACGTCGGATCGTTCACCATCGGCGGTCCGCCGACCGCCAAACCCGCCGGGACGATCGACGTACCGGAGCACGCGGAATGGCCCCTGCCGAACGGCTTCGCCTGGGTCTTTCCCGGCGAGGGCAATGGCGGCGGTCTCGTCCGGCCCGTGATCACGGCCGACGGCTTCAACCTCGGCCGGAGCAAGCTCGACGTGCTCAACCGCGGGCTGGAGAGCGGCTACTCGTTCATCTCCGAGCTGCGCCGACGCGGCAGGGACGTGATCCTGCTCGGCTTCGAGGAGCGCAGCGCGTCGATCCTGGACAACGCTCGGGCGGCCGAGGCCGCCATCCTGCAGGCCATCGGCGAGCGGCAGGGCGACGCTCGCCTGGTCGTCGGCGGCTTCAGCATGGGCGGCATCGTCACCCGCTACGCGCTCGCCCCGATGGAGAGGCAGCGCATGGATCACCAGACCGCGCTGTACTTCTCCTACGACAGCCCGTACCGCGGCGCTTCCATCCCGGTGGGCGTGCAGGCGTTTTCGCACTTCATCCCTCTCCCGAACAACTTTGCGAAGCAGATGAACAGCCCGGCCGCACGCCAGATGCTGTGGCAGCACTACGACAAGGACACCGGCAAGATCGGCATCGCCCCGGAGCGCACGAAGTTCGTGGCCGCCCTGGACCGGCTCGGCGGCTGGCCGATGATCCCACGCAAGATCGCTGTCGCCAACGGTCGCGCTGACGCGGTCGGCCTGCCGGATGTGAAGCCCGGCGAGGTCGCGCTGCGGATCGACCGGATCTACCCGGGCACCACCTTCTACACACAGGCCCAGGGCGACGACGTGACGGCCGCCTACCTGAACCGCAGGTTCCCGAAGGCCGAGAAGACCATCACGACCAGCGGCTTCCCGGAACTGCACGGCGCGCCGGGCGGAACCCTGCGCACATACAAGATCCTCGCCGACACCTTGGAGAAGTTCGGCGGCACGGCGGACCTGCGGCACGAGGACGTGTGCTTCGTCCCCTCGGTCAGCGCGGTCGCGATCCGCGACATCGAGAGGCAGGACGACCTCTACGCGAAGATCGATGAACTGGACCCACAGGAGAGCGAGCTGGACGACTTCCTCTGTTCGTCCACGACCACGGCGCACACGGCCATCACCGAGGAGCTGTGCACCTGGATCATGGACCGGCTCCCCGGCTGACCGGACACAAGGAAGAGCGCGGAGTTGGGGGACCGTAAACCCCAACTCCGCGCTCTGGCTTCTTCTGTTGATGTGAAGTTGTAACCGTCCGACGGTGCGAGGCTGGCGCGACAGGACGTTCGCGCCGCCGGACGGGGGTCTGGTGGGGGAGGTGGTGGCGCTGGGACCGCGGCGGCGGCGACGGAGTTCCGGCCGGGCCTTCCTTCAGGTCAAGAAGGGGGCCGGGATTCCTTACCACCGCACTGGCACGCTCGCCGCCGCGGTCCTCACGCTGTCCGTACCGTTGGCCACCCCTCATCCGGGCCCGCGGTGCGGACTGCGTACGGCTGCCGACCTCCCGTCGGGAGCCGTACGCGGTCTGGTGTCGCCGGAAGGGGTCAGTCCTCGCGCAGGGCGCGGACCGCTTCCTCGACGCGCTTGCCGTAGTCGGCGTCGGCGGCGTGGAAGTGGGCGAGGTTCTTCTCGATGACGTCCTCGCGGGAGACCTGGGACAGGCCGCCGGCGATGTTGGCCACGAGGCGGGACTTCTCCTCCTCCGACATCAGGCGGTACAGCTCGCCCGCCTGGAAGAAGTCGTCGTCCTTGACGTGGACCGGGGCCGCGTGGGTGCCCGTGTAGCCGGCGACGGCCAGCGGGGCGGACAGGGCGGCGTCGGTCTGGGCCGGGCCGGAGTACGAGTTGGGCTCGTAGTTCTTGTCGTGGCGCGAGCCGTTGCGGGTGGCCATGAAGCCGTCGCGGCCGTAGTTGTCGGCGACGGTCGCCTTGGGGGCGTTCACCGGCAGCTGGGTGTGGTTGACACCGAGGCGGTAGCGGTGGGCGTCCGCGTAGGCGAAGAGGCGGCCCTGGAGCATCTTGTCCGGGGACGGGCCGATGCCGGGAACGAAGTTGTTCGGCGAGAACGCGGCCTGCTCGACCTCGGCGAAGACGTTGTCCGGGTTGCGGTCGAGGACCATGCGGCCCACGCGCTGCAGCGGGTAGTCGGCGTGCGGCCACACCTTGGTGAGGTCGAACGGGTTGAAGCGGTAGTCCGCCGCCTCGTGCGCCGGCATGATCTGCACGTACAGGGTCCAGGAGGGGTTCACACCGCGCTCGATGGCCTGGAGCAGGTCGGTCTGGTGCGAGTTGGCGTCCTTGCCGACGACCTCGGCGGCCTGGTCGGACGAGAGGCAGCGGATGCCCTGGTTCGTCTTGAAGTGGTACTTGACGAAGAAGGCCTCACCCTGGGCGTTCGTCCACTGGTAGGTGTGCGAGCCGTAGCCGTTCATGTGGCGGTACGAGGCCGGGATGCCGCGGTCACCCATGAGCCAGGTGATCTGGTGCGTCGCCTCGGGGGCGTGCGCCCAGAAGTCCCAGACGTTGTCCGGCTCCTGCTTGCCCGTGAACGGGTCGCGCTTCTGCGAGTGGATGAAGTCGGGGAACTTGATCGGGTCCTTGATGAAGAACACCGGGGTGTTGTTGCCGACGAGGTCGTAGTTGCCCTCTTCGGTGTAGAACTTCACCGCGAAGCCGCGCGGGTCGCGGACCGCGTCCGCGCCGCCCAGCGAGTCGGCGACGGTCGAGAAGCGGATGAACAGGTCGGTCCGCTTGCCGACCTCGCCCAGGAAGTCCGCCTTGGTGTAGGCGGTGACGTCGTCGGTGACCTCGAAGTAGCCGTACGCGCCGGAACCACGGGCGTGCACGACACGCTCCGGGATGCGCTCACGGTTGAAGCGGGCGAGCTTCTCCAGCAGGTGCTGGTCCTGGAGGAGAAGCGGGCCACCGACGCCGGCGGTGGCGGAGTTCTGGTTGTCGGCGACAGGGGCGCCGGACTCGGTCGTAAGCACGCGCTTCGACATCGTGACCTTCCGATACGTACGGGAGCTGCTGGCGGTGCGAGGAGCGTAAGTACGCCCTCGAGCTCACGTCAACAGTTTGTTGAAAGTGAAGCTGTGGTGTTCCGGACGGCGCCGCCGCCTGGGCGCGACAGGACAGGTGTCAGCGACGACGCCGCCCGGAAATCTGAGGGAGCCGGAAAGGCTCAGACCTGCGAGCCCGACAGGCGCTCGACGGCGCGCAGCAGCGCCGAGTGGTCCAGGCCGCCGTCACCCTGCGCGCGCAGGGAGGCGACCAGCTGGGCGACCACGGCACCGACCGGGAGGGCCGCGCCGACGTTGCGGGCGGCGTCGGTCACGATGCCCATGTCCTTGTGGTGCAGGTCGATCCGGAAGCCGGGCTTGAAGTCGCGGTTGAGGAAGTTGTCCTTCTTGCGGGTCAGGACCGTGGAGCCGGCCAGACCGCCGTTGAGGACGTCCAGGGCCGCGGTGAGGTCCACACCGGACTTCTCCAGGAAGACCACGGCCTCGGCGCACGCCTGGATGTTGACCGCGACGATGAGCTGGTTGGCGGCCTTCACCGTCTGGCCGGAGCCGTGCGGGCCGCACAGCACGATGGTCTTGCCGAGGGCCTCGAGGATCGGCTTGGCCTCGTCGAAGTCGGCCTGCTCGCCACCGACCATGATCGACAGTACCGCCTCGATGGCGCCGGCCTCACCACCGGAGACGGGGGCGTCCAGGACGCGGATGCCCTTCTCCTTGGCGTTCTTGGCCAGGTCGACCGAGGTCTGCGGGGTGATCGAGGACATGTCGATCAGCAGGGCGCCGGCCTTGGCGTTCTCGACGATGCCCTCGGAGCCGTACGCGATGGCCTCGACCTGCGGGGAGGCGGGCACCATCGTGATGACGACGTCGGCGTCCTTGACGGCCTCGGCGATGGAGCCGGCCGCGGTGCCGCCGGCCTTGGCCAGGCGGTCCAGCTTGTCCTGCTCCAGGGTGTAACCGGTGACCTGGTAGCCGGCCTTGATCAGGTTCTCGGACATGGGGGAGCCCATGATGCCGAGGCCGATCCACGCGATCTTGGGGAGATTGCTCATGAGGGTGCCTCTCAAAACTGGTGGTGCGGAAAGAAGTCAGCGGGCCGCGCGGGCCTCGGCCGGGAGCCAGTCGAAGGACTCGGCGCTCGGGCGGTCGCCGGCCTTGTACTCCAGGCCGACCCAGCCGCCGTAGCCCGCCTTCTTGAGCTGGTCGAGCAGCTCCTCCAGCGGCAGCGAGCCGGTGCCCGGCGCGCCACGGCCCGGGTTGTCGGCGATCTGGACGTGGCCGGTCTTGGCGGCGTACGCCTCGATGACCTGGCTGACGTCCTCGCCGTTCATCGACAGGTGGTAGATGTCGAGGAGGAACTTGGCGTTGCCGAGGCCGGTCGCCGCGTTCACCTTGTCCACGACCTCGATCGCTGCCGGGGCGCTCACCAGCGGGTAGCGCGGCGACTCCGGCTTGTTCAGCGCCTCGATCAGCAGGATCGCGCCGATCCGGTCGGCCGCGCGGGCCGCCACGACCAGGTTCTCCAGGGCGAGCTCGTCCTGGGCGGCCGGGTCGACGCCGTCGACGCGGTTGCCGTACAGGGCGTTGAGCGCCTTGCAGCCGACGGAGGCGGCGAAGTCGGCGGCCACGTCGATGTTGGCGCGGAAGCGGTCCGACTCCTCACCGGGGACGGAGAGGGCGCCGCGGTCCGGACCGGGCAGCTGCCCGGCGTAGAAGTTCAGGCCGACCAGCTGGGTGCCGGCGTCCTCCAGAGCCTTCTTGAGGGCGTCGAGCTCGCTCTGGTCGGGCGTCGGCGTCTCGATCCAGGGCCACCACAGCTCGACCGCCGTGAAGCCCGCCGCGGCGGCAGCCGCGGGACGCTCCAGGAGCGGGAGTTCCGTGAAGAGGATCGACAGGTTCACATTGAAGCGCTGGTCCGTGTATCCCATGAGGGGTTCGGCGCTCCTTCCGTATTGCGGAAGTTCGTTTCTGCTTAACGGAAGATTGCCTGGAGTGGGGGAGGGCTGTCAAGAGTGGTCCGCAAAACGGCCCACAAAAAAGGCGCCTTCCGGGCGATGGCCCGAAAGGCGCCTTGGTGGCTTGTACGGCGCCACAAGCTGCTACAACGCGTCGACGGCGCTCACTTTCCAGCCGTCGGAGGTGAGCGCGAGGGTCATGCGCACCCGGTTCAGGTCCACACGGGGTCCCGACACCTGGGTGCTTGTTGTGATCTGGTTCACAAAGAGCAGGACCACGGCCCGGTCCGGCGACGCCGACACCACCGAGACCGCCGGCGCGCTGCCGTCCGGCGGCTCCACCACCGACGCCTTCACCACACCCCGGTACTTCCTGGCGGTCGGCGCCACCACGCTCGTGGTCGTCCTGCGGTACTCGTCGCGGAACGAGCCGGTCAGATGCGCCCGGGCCGCCGCGAAGTCCTTCTCCAGCCGCCGGTGGTCGTACGACAGCACGACCGGCGCCGCCTTCCGCGCCGCCTCCGCCGCCTGCGCCCGCGCCCGTTCGGCGCCCCGCCCGTCCCGGTACTCCCGCGCCAGGAGGACCGACGCCACCAGCCCCAGCACGGCCACCAAGGCGAGTACGGCACACAGCACGGCCCGCCGGCGGCCGGTGGGCCGGTCCGGGGCGTCCGGCTCGTCCCGATCGTCGGGGGAGGCCTCGGAAGCGGCCTCGGAAGCCGCCTCCCGGCCTTCCCAGTCCGGGGCCTCCCAGTCCGGTTCCTGCCCCTGCCCCTGCGCCTGCGCCTTCTCCTCCTCCTGAGCGCGCAGGGTGCGCCCGGAGACGACGGTCGTGTCGGGGGCGGCCCGATCGGCGCGCTTGGCCGCCGCGCGGGCAGCCGCGGACAGGGAGCGGCGGGCGGGGGAACCGGCGCCGCGGCCCCGGGTGCTCGTGTTCGCCATGGGGTGTGTCCTTTCAGGCAACTCAGGCAACTCAGCCCACGAACTCGACGCCGGACGTCAGCCAGCGCCCGCCCTCGTGCACGAGGTCCAGCTGGAGCCGGTAGGTACGGGCCTGCCCCTGCGGGGCGGCGGTGTTGGTGACCTTGCTGTCGGCGACCACCAGGACGCGGGCGCTGCGCTCGTCCGAGCGGACGAGGCCCGCCTCCAGCACCTGGCCCTGCGACACCGACTTGTTCGCCGCGACCAGCTTGGTCAGCTGCGCGGTCTGCGCCGCGAACTGGTCCTTGAAGTCACCGGTGGCGCCCTTCAGCACGTTCGCGCTGTCCCGGTCGTAATGCCGGTAGTCGAGCGAGGTGAAGTTGAGCGCCGACTGCCGGGCCGCCGCCAGGATCTCCTGCCGCCGCTGCTCCTCGGCGCGCTGCTCGTACACCTGCAGGGTCAGCCACCCGGACAGCCCCGTGACGGCGACGGTCGCCACCGCCAGCGTCGCGGGCATCGCCCGGCCCCGCCGGGCGGCCTCCCGCAGTCGCCGTGCCGCGTACGCGAAGCGCCCGCTCACGGCCCCTGTCATGCCATCGGTCCGACGAGCAGCCATTGCCACGAATCCTTTCCGAACACACTCTGTTCGCCGCCCGTCGAGCCGATCTCGACGAGCCTTCCGCCCGGCCCGGCCGCCGTGCCGGTCTCCGGGTCGTACGGGGTGACGTACGCGGCCGGGCCGGCCCCACCGCCGCCGCGGGAGCCCCCCGACGGGCCGGGGGCGTTCTGCGCGCCGCGTACGGAGGTGGCGGCGCCGCGCGGGGCCGAGCAGCGCGCGTCGGTGTTGGCCGGCCGCTCGGCGGTGTCGGCCGGGTCGCGGCGCTGCGTCCCGTACCCCTGCCGGCACGCCGGCGGATGGTCCTGGCCCGCGACCAGCCCGAAGTGGGTGGTGCCGTCGCCGGGGATCACGGTGTAGCTGCCCGCCACCACCACCGGGAAGGTGACCAGGGCCTGCTCCACCCCCGGCAGCCGGGCCACCGTGATCTGGCCGCCGCTGATCAGGTTGCCGAGCAGCACCGGCATGTGCGGCCGGACGGACGTGAGCAGCGAGTTCACCTCCTGGGCGGCGGGCGCCCCGGCGTCGATCAGCCGCCGGATGTCGCCGTCGCTCGACTTCAGCTCGGCCGTGAGCGCGGCCAGGTCGCTCGAGAAGGACCTGATCGCCGAACCCTTGTCGGCCTGGGTCTTCAGGACCGTCCGCGAGTCCTCGATCAGCGAGATCGTCTGCGGCAGCGAGTCGGACGCCGACTCCACGAGCAGGTTCCCCGAGTCCACCAGCCGGCTCAGCTCCGGACCGGTGCCGGCGAAGGCCTTGCCCAGCTCGTCCACCGTGACCCGCAGATCGTCCTTGCCGACCGAGTTCACCAGCCGGTCCAGGCTCACGATCAGATCCGTCGCGGGCAGCGGCACCCGCGTGTCCCGGCGGGCGATGGTGGAGCCGTCGCGCAGGTAGGGGCCGCCCGACCCGCGCGGCTGCAGGTCGACGTACTGCTCACCCACCGCCGACCGGTTCGCCACCACCGCCAGCGTGTCCGCCGGGATGCGCGCCCCGTCCTCGATGTCCAGGACGACCGTCACCCCGTCGCGGTCCGTCAGCCGCAGCTCGCCGACCCGGCCCACCGGCACCCCGCGATAGGTGACCTCGGCGCCCTGGAAGACACCTCCGGAGTCGGCGAAGTCCGCGTTCACGGTGTAGCCGCGGTCGAACAGGGCGTCGGCCAGCCCGGTGTACTCGGCGCCGACGTACGACACGCCCACCGCGGTCACGGTGGCGAAGGCGAGGAGCTGCGCCTTGACCGTACGGGTGATCACAGCAGCATCCCCTTCAGCATCAGCTCCGCGAGGGAGGGATCGGTGCCGGGCGGGAAACCGTCGCCGTCCCCGTACGAGGCATGGCCGACGGTGCATACCGGCGGGCAGAGCGGATCGCCGTCGTCCGAAGGCCGCGAGGGAGCCGTCGGCAGCGGAGCCGGATCCGGTGCGCCCGGGACGTCCGGGGCCTCCGGGACTCCCGGGACCTCCGGCACCCCGGGGACCTCCGGCACCTCAGGCAGCCCGGGCGCCTCCGGCACACCGGGCAGCGCCGGGGCCCCGGGACCGGCCGGCGGCTCGTCGCGGAGGTTGCCGTAGATGCTCGCCAGGTCCAGATCGGCGGTGACCTTGAGGTTGACGTAATCGCCCTTGATGGCGCCCACCACGTTGCGCGGGAACGGATACGTCGTCAGCAGCTCCAGCGCGTTCGGCAGGTCGTCGCCCGCCTTGTTCAGCTGCGCCAGGACCGGCCGCAGGGCGCGCAGATTGGCGACCACGTCGTCCCGCGACGCGTTGATCACCTTCGTACCGGTCGTGCTCAGCGCCGACAGGGAGGTGAGCATCGCCGTCAGCTTGCGCCGCTGGTCGGCCAGCACCTTCAGCGCCGGCGGTACGGTGTCGACGGCGGCCGCGATGGTCTTCTTCTCCGCCGCCAGCCGCTTGGAGAGCCGGTCGATGCCGTTCAGGGCACGGACGATCTCCGTACGCTGCGAGTCGAGCCCGCCGATGAAGGTGTCCAGCTCGCCCAGCAGCGACTTCACCCGGTTCTCCCGCCCCTCCAGGGCCTTGTTGAGCTCCGTGGTGATCGTCTTCAGCTGGGCGACGCCACCGCCGTTGAGCAGGGCGGACAGCGCGGACAACACCTCCTCGATCTCCGGGTTGCGGCCGCTGCGCGACAGCGGGATCCGCGCCCCGTCCTTCAGCCGCCCGGCCGGCGCCGCGTCCACGGGCGCCGACAGCGCCACGTACTTCTCCCCGAGCATGCTGGTCTGCCGCAGCTCGGCGACCGCGTTGCCCGGCAGCTTCACGTCGTCGGCGATCCGCAGCCGCACGCGCGCGTGCCAGCCGTCCAGCTCCACCTTCTCCACCGCGCCCACGGTCACGTTGTTCACCTTCACCGCGGACTGCGGCACCAGGTCCAGGACGTCCCGGAACTCGACCGTCACCCGGTACGCGTTGCCGTCGGCCGCCGCCCCGCCCGGCAGACCGACGTCGTACAGGCCGTCGAAGTCGCAGCCCGTCAGCAGCAGCGAACCGGCCGCCGACCACACCACCGCGGTCACACGGAGGGCCCTCATACGTCCTCCTCCAGGATTCCGCCCAGCGTCCGGTCGACCGGGCCGGTCCCGGCGGCCGGTGCCCCCGGTGGCGACCCGAGCTCGGGAAGGGAGTCGAACAACTCCTTCAGCTCCTTGCAGTCCGCCGCCTTCGCCTCGCCCGTCGTGCTGAGCAGCGAGCACAGCAAGGAGGCCGGGTCCTGCGGCTGATCTGGGTTGTTACGGGTGTCGAGGGTCCCGGAGGACGGGTTGTAGGCGTTCTGGAGGTTCGACAGCCCGGTCGGCGCCACCTCCAGCACCTCCGCCAGCGCGGCACGCTGCGTCACCAGCACCTTGGTGACCTTGGAGAGCCCCTCCACGTTCGTCGACAGGGCCTTCTTGTTGTTCCGTACGAACGCGGACACGTCCGCCAGCGCCACGCCCAGGTGCCGCAGCGCGGCCGCCAGGTCCTTGCGCTCGGCGGCGAGCTGGTCGGCCACTTTCGCCAGGCTGTCGTTGAACGACCGGACGCTCTTGTCGTCGGCGGCCAGCGCCGCCGTGAACACCTGGAGGTTGCGCACGGTGCCGAACAGGTCCTGCCGCCCGTCGGACAGCGTCGTCACGGCCAGGGACAGGTCCTCCACCGTCCGGTGCAGGTTCTCGCCCTGCCCTTCGAGGTTGTCCGCGCTCACGCCCAGCAGCCTGGCCAGCGACCCCTCCTTGTTCGCGCCGCGCGGGCCGAGCGCCTCCGACGTGGTGTGCAGGCTGTCGAAGACCCGGTCCAGCTCGACCGGCACGGCCGTCCGGTGCTCGGGGATGACGTCCCCGTCCCGCAGCGCCGGGCCCTTGCGGTACACCGGCAGCAGCTGGACGTAACGGTCACTGACGACCGACGAGTTGATGATGGCCGCCTTGGCGTCCGCCGGGACCTTGCGCCCGGCGTCGTACTCCAGCGTCACCCGCACCCGCTCGCCCTGCGGGGCGATCTCCTTGACCTCCCCGATCCGCACGCCCAGCACCCGCACGTCGGAGCCGGGGTAGATGCCGACCGTGCGCGGGAAGTACGCGGTCACCCGGACCGGCTCCGACTCGGGCCACAGCACCACGGCTCCCGTGGCGACGACCGCGAGGGCGACGGCGGTGGCGACCGCCCGGCGCACCTTCACTCCTGGTGCTTTCACGACGTACCTCCCGTGCGCGGGACCACCGGGGCGGCGACCATGTTCTGGATGTAGCTGTCGAACCAGCGGCCGTTGCCGAGGGTGTTGCTGAAGACCCGGACGTACGGGGCCATCAGCTTGATCGAGCGGTCGAGGCTCGCCTGGTTGCGCTCCAGCATCGCCACCACCTGGTTCAGGCCCTTGAGCGCCGGACCGATCTCCTTGCTGTTGTCCTTGACGAGGCCGGACAGCTGGATACCCAGGGCGGCCGAGCTCTTGAGCAGTGCGTGAATCGCCGCCCGCCGCGCCGCGATTTCCGTGAACAGCTTGTCGCCGTCCTTGACCAGCTTGGAGAACTCACCCGACCGCTCGGCGAGCACCCCGCTGACGCCCTTGGCGTGGCCGAGGAGTTCCCGCAGCGCCTGGTCCCGGGAGGCGACCGTGCGGGAGATCCGCGACAGGCCCTGGATGGAGGCCCGCACCTCGGCGGGGGAGTCCTCGAAGGTCGTCGAGATGGTGTCCAGGGCCGTCGCCAGCCGCTCGGTGTCGACCTGCTCGGTCGTGGTCGTCAGGTCGCTGAAGGCCGCCACGACGTCGTACGCGGGGGTCGTCCGGTTCAGCGGTATCTCACTGCCCGGCTCCAGCTGCCCCGGGCCCTTGGGCTCCAGCGCCAGGTACTTGGCGCCCAGGATCGTCTTGATGCGGATCGCCGCGCCCGTCCTCGTACCGAACGCTGGGTCGCCCTTGACCCGGAAGACCACCTTGACGTGGTCGCCGTCCAGGTCCACCTCGTCTACCTTGCCGACCTTCACCCCGGCGATCCGCACCTCGTCGCCGGGCTTCAGCCCGCCCGCCTCCGAGAAGGCCGCGCTGTACGTCTCACCGTCGCCGATCAGCGGCAGACTGTCGGCGTTGAACGCGGCGGCGGTAAGCAGCGCGAGCACCGTGAGGCCGGCGGCACCGATGGTGACCGGGTTCCGGTCCCGGAAGGGGATCATGCGCACCTCGCCCGGGCGACGTGGAGCTCGGGGGTGATGACTTCCTTGGTCTTCGGCAGCACGATCCGGCCGTCGAAGTCGCAGAGGTAGAAGTTGAACCACGAGCCGTACGAGGCGGTCCTCGTCAGCTTGTTGAGCTTGTTCGGCAGCCGCTTCAGCACACCCTCCACGGTCTTCTCGTTCTTGTTCAGCGTTCCGGTGAGCTCCGTCAGCTCCGCGATGTCGGCCTTCAGCGGCGGACGGGCGTCCTCCAGCAGCCCCGACGTGGCCTCCGTCAGGTTGTTGATGTTCACCAGCGACTCCCCGATGGGCTTGCGGTCCGCCGACAGCCCCGAGATCACCCGCTGGAGCTGCTGGATCAGCCCCGAGAAACGGGCACCGCGCTCGTCGAGCGTCGCCAGGGTGGTGTTGAGGTTGTCGATCACCGAGCCGATCAGCTGGTCCCGGTCGGCGAGCGTGGTGGTGAGGGAGGCGGTGTGCGCGAGGAGGCTGTTGACCGTGCCGCCCTCGCCCTGGAGCGTCTTGATGATCTCGGTGGCGAGCTGGTTGACGTCCTTGGGGCTGAGCGCCGCGAACAGCGGCTTGAACCCGTTCAGCAGGGCGTTCAGGTCCAGCGCCGGCTGCGTACGGGACAGCGGGATCGTCCCGCCGGGCGGCAGCCGCGTGCCGTCCCCCGCCCCTTCCGTCAGCGCGATGTACCGCTGCCCCACCAGGCTGCGGTAGCGGATGACGGCGCCGGTGCCGGCCAGCAGCGGACGGTCCTCGGTGACGGTGAACGTGACCTCCGCCAGCGTCCGGTCCTTGATGGCGATCTCCTCCACCTCGCCGACCCGCACGCCCGCCACCCGGATGTCGTCGCCCTCCTCCAGGCTCGTCACATCGCTGAACACGGCCTTGTACGTGTGCTCGGGCGTGAACGAAATGCTCACGATGGTGGCCGCGAGCAGCGTGGTCGCCAGGACCGTCACCACCGCGAAGACACCGAACTTGACCAGCGGTGCCGCTGTGCTCCGTGCGCTCTTCGTACGGCTCATGCGACGCTCACCGCCGTCCCCCGGGCCATCGGCCCGAACAGCAGCGTCGCCACCGCCGGCACCTCGTCCGCCGGTACGCCCATGACGGGCGCGACCAGCGAGCCCACGGCCCGCTGCTCGGCCGCCGTGGCGGACGACTGGTGTGCGACGGGGCCGCCGCCGGCCTGCACGTCACGCGCACCGTCGTCCAGCTTGGTGTGGCCGGCCGGGACGCCGGGGCCGGGGAGCCCCCGGCAGTTCGGTCCCGACCGCTCGCGGTAGCGCGGCTCCTCGCCGGGCTCATAGCCGGGGCGGGGGTGGACGATTTCCAGGGTGATGCGCATCTCTCCGCCTCTGAAGGTCTCTTCCGCCGCGGCCTCCTGCCTCACCAGGCCCTTGAGAAGGCACGGGTACTCCGGCGCGTACCGGGCGAACAGCGCCAGCGTCGGGCGGGAGACACGGCCCAGGGTGATGAGCCGCTCGCCGTTGTCGTCCAGGAAGGTTTCCGCAGTGCCGGCCATGGTGGCCGTGGAGGTGAACAGGGCGGCCAGCTGGTCCTGCTTCTCGACGAGGGTGCGGCTGGTGGTGATGGTGTTGCGCAGGATCTTCATCAGATCGGGCGCGGCGTCCCCGTACACCTCGGCCACATCGGCGAACCGCGAGATGTTCTCCTTGATGGACGGCATGTGCGGGTTCAGCCGGCTCAGGTAGTCCTCGACGCGTACGAGGTTGTCGCCGATCCGGTCGCCCCGGCCCTCCAGGGCGGCGGCGAACGCCGAGAGCGTGGCGTTGAGTTCGGCGGGCTTCACCGTCCGCAGCAGCGGCAGCAGGTCGTTCATCAGCTGCTGCACCTCCATGCCGACCCGGGTGCGGTCCTGCGTGATGACGTCCCCCTCCCGGATGTGCCGCGTCGTCGAACCGGCCGGGGCCACCAGGTCGACGTACTTCTCGCCGAACAGCGTCTTGGGCAGCAGCCGCGCCCGCACATCGGCCGGGATGCGGGAGACGTGCTCCGGCTTGAGCGCGATGTCGAGGGTGGCCTTCTCGCCGTCGGCCCGCACCTCGCGCACCTCGCCGACCAGCAGCCCGCGTAGCTTCACGTCGGCCCGCGGCTCCAGCTGGTTGCCGAGCGTGCCGGCCTCCAGCGTGATCCGTACGACGGAGGTGAACACCTGCTGGTAGACGGCGACGGACAGCGACAGCAGCAGGGCGAGGGCAGCTACGAAAACAATCCCGTACAGCCGCAGTTTCACAGGCGTGCGCATCGGCCCCTACCCCGCAATCCGTACGGTCGTGCTGGCGCCCCAGATCGCCAGGCTGAGGAAGAAGTCCAGGACGTTGATGGCGACGATGGACGTCCGCACGCCCCGGCCCACCGCGACACCGACACCGGCCGGGCCGCCGCTCGCGTAGTAGCCGTAGTAGCAGTGCACCAGGATGATCACGACGGCGAAGACGATCACCTTGCCGAAGGACCACAGCACGTCCACCGGCGGCAGGTACTGCTGGAAGTAGTGGTCGTACGTGCCCGCCGACTGGCCGTAGTAGCCGGTCGTGATGGTCCGGGCGGCGAAGTACGAGGACAGCAGCCCCACCACGTACAGCGGGATCACCGCCACGAAACCGGCGATCATCCGCGTGGTGACCAGGAACGGCAGCGACGGCACACCCATCACTTCCAGCGCGTCCGTCTCCTCGCTGATCCGCATCGCGCCGAGCTGGGCCGTGAACCCGGCCCCGACGGTCGCGGACAGCGCCAGCCCCGCCACCAGCGGGGCGATCTCACGGGTGTTGAAGTACGCCGACAGGAACGCCACGAAATTCGACGTACCGAGCTGATTGAGCGCCGCGTACCCCTGAAGACCCACCTCGGTCCCGGTGAAAAAAGAAAGAAATGCGATCACGCCCACCGTGCCACCAACCACCGCGAGCGCGCCGCGGCCGAAGCTCACCTCGGCCAGCAGCCGCAGGACTTCCTTCTTGTAACGGCGCAGGGTGCGCCCGGTCCAGGCCAAGGAGCGGCCGTAGAAGACGAGTTGGGCGCCCAGCTCCTCCAGGCGGTGCAACAGAGCCATGCGTCGTCAACCCCTCTGCGGAACGACTTGGAAGTACACGGCGGTCATCACGAAGTTCGTCACGAACAGCAACATGAAGGTGATCACCACGGACTGGTTCACGGCGTCGCCCACGCCCTTGGGCCCGCCCTTCGCGGTCAGTCCCTTGTACGAGGCGACGATCGCCGAGATCGCGCCGAACACCAGCGCCTTCAGCTCCGCCGCCCACAGATCGGAGATCTGAGCCAAGGACGTGAAGGAGGCGAGATAGGCCCCGGGCGTGCCGTTCTGGAGGACGACGTTGAAGAAATAGCCCCCCGCGACGCCCACCACCGACACCAGCCCGTTGAGCAGCACGGCCACCAGCATCGAGGCGAGGACCCTGGGCACCACCAGTCGGTGAATGGGATCGATGCCCAGCACCTGCATGGCGTCGATCTCCTCGCGGATCTTGCGCGCCCCGAGGTCCGCGCAGATCGCCGTGCCGCCCGCGCCCGCGATCAGCAGCGCCGTCACGATCGGCGACGCCTCGCGCAGCACCGCCAGCACCGACGCCGCACCCGAGAAGGACTGGGCACCCAACTGCCTGGTGAGGCTGCCGATCTGCAACGCGATGACGGCGCCGAAGGGAATCGACACCAGAGCGGTCGGCAGGATCGTCACACTCGCGATGAACCATGCCTGCTGGATGAACTCGCGCACCTGGAACGGCCGCCTCGGGAGCGTGCGCAGCACGTCCAGGGCCATCGCGAACAGGCTGCCGGACTGCCGGAGGGCGCCGATGGGGGAGAGGCTCACTTGGCGGTCGCCCCCTCGCGTTCGGCGATCGCTTCCCAGCGGGCCGGCCGAGTGATCCCGGCGCTCGGCAGCAGCCGGGGCGTCATGGGCACGCCTCCCTGGGAGTCGTCGATCCCGGCCAGCTCCTGCGCGACCTGGCCGGCGTCCTTCTCCTCCGCCATGCCGATCGGCCCCTGCATGCGCCCGTTCAGAAACTGCCGTACGACCGGCTCGTCGCTGGTCAGCAGCTTCTCCCGAGGCCCGAACATCACCAGCTCACGCCGGAACAGCAGCCCGATGTTGTCCGGCACCTGACGGGCGGAGGCGATGTCGTGCGTGACGATCAAAAACGTGGCGTCGATCTGCGCGTTCAGATCCACGATGAGCTGGTTCAGATAGGCCACGCGCACCGGGTCCAGGCCCGAGTCCGGCTCGTCGAACAGGATGATCTCCGGATCGAGGACCAGCGCCCGGGCCAGCCCGGCCCGTTTGCGCATGCCGCCGGATATCTCGCCGGGCAGCTTCTCCTCGGCGCCGATCAGCCCGACCATGTCCATCTTCTCGAGGACGATCCGGCGGACCTCGCTCTCCGGTTTGCGCGTGTGCTCACGCAGCGGGAAGGCGATGTTGTCGTACAGGTTCATGGACCCGAACAGCGCGCCGTCCTGAAACAGCACACCGAAGAGCTTGCGCACCTCGTAGAGGTCGTGCTCCCGCAACCGGGTGATGTCCTGCCCGGCGATCCGGATCGAGCCCCGCTCCGGCTTCAGCAGCCCGACGAGCGTCTTGAGGAACACCGACTTGCCCGTGCCCGAGGGGCCGAGCATGACCGAGATCTCCCCGGCGGGCAGTGTCAGTGAGACGTCCTGCCAGATGACCTGGTGGCCGAAGGACTTGGTCAGTCCTTCCACACAGATCTCGACACCCATCCGGTTCACCCTTCAGCCGTGGAGCAGCTCCGACATCTGCTCTACGGGGAGGGGCGGGCGGTCCGTCGCACGGAATACCGAAATTTTTTACGGGGGCGAAACAGCAGCGACACCGACCCGCACCCGGCATCCGGCCGGGGTGGGGCCGTGCAGGGTCGCCCCCGCAGAGGCCGGCGGCTTCGTAACGGCTCCCGCCCGACGCACCCAAGGCCGCCGGCCTCGAGGAGGTGAGCCCGGAGGGGCCACGCCCCCCGAACCGGGCGTGGCCGCCGGGCGGTCAGGGGGCCGGCACCTCGGGCGTATCCGGCAGCTGCGGCGCACCCGGCACCTGCGGCGCCTCGGGCGTATCGGGCACCTGGGGGACCTCCGGAACGTTCGGGGCCTCCGGAACGTCCGGGGCCTCCGGGACGCCCGCGACCTCGGGTACATCCGAGACCCCCGGAAGTGCCGGGACCTCCGGGACCTCCGGGACGTCCGCGACCTCCGGAACCGGCGGAACCTCCGGAACCTCCGCGCCGGGCAGCGGCGGCAGCGGCGGCAACACCGGAAGCGCGGGCTTCGTGAGGAGCGGGCTCGGGCCCGTGGACGGGGCGCCGCCCCGCAGGCCCGGGGCGGGCTGTTCCCAGGTCGCCGAGGCGGCCGGGGGCGACACCCGCGGGTGCGCGCCGTCACCGGGGCGTACGTCCGCCGTCCCGGAGGTGGCCGGCGCGGACGCGGGCCGGTCCTGGGGCCAGTCGTGGGCGTACGGCGCCACGAACCCCGCGACGGCAAGGGTCGCCGCCGTCGAGGCCGCGGCCACCACGTGCGCGTTGCCGACCCCGCGCGGCCGGCCGCGCCCGCACAGCCACAGGACCAGGCCGAGCGTGGCCGCCAGGGAGTTGCGCAGCGTACGGCGGGCGCGGGCCAGCAGTGACTCGACCGTGCGGTAGCTGAGGCCCATCTTCCGGGCGACCTGCCCGACGTCCAGGTCCTCGGACTTGAGCCACAGCGCCTCCGCCTGCCGTGCGGGCAGCTCCCCGCTCCGCCGGGCCAGCCAGGTCGCCTCGGCCCGGTCGCAGACCACCTCGTCGACCGGCGCCGGGCCGGGCGGGACCAGCGCGGCGGCCCGGCCGGGGTCGGCCTCGCGGCGGACCTGCCGGTGGCGGTCGACGCACAACCGCATGGTCACCGTCGTCAGCCAGGCGCCGAGGCGCTCGTCGTCGAGGTGGGGCTGTTCGGCGGCCCGCAGCATCGCCTCGTGCACGGCGTCCTCGGCGTCCTCCGGGGTCATGGACCTGCGGCGGGCCACCTTGAGCAGCTGCTCGCGGTGGCTCCACGCCCGCTGCCACCGGTCGTCGTCCGACGGTGCATGCATGTCCGTAGCCATGAGGGCCCCTTCGCGCTCACCCGCCGGTCCCTGCCGCCCGGCGGGACGCGACATTACCGCCCGGTATCCGGAGTTGTGGAGGGGGCGGCCACCATCGAGTCCTTACCGTTGCCCACGGGCCCACCAGGGAGGACGTCCACGGCATCCGGAACCGGAACCACAGGTTCCGACGGCACGGCCGGCCCGCCCGACGGTGGCCGCGTCGGCGAGCCCGACGCCGACGGTGAGGGCGACGGGGGCGACGAGGGCGACGCCTGGGAAGGCGCGGGCGTGGGCACCGGCTTCCGCGACGGCGCCGGGGAGGGCGCCGCACCGCGGCCGTCGTCACCCGAACCGGCCGGCTCGGCGGGTGCCTTCGACGGCGAGGCTCCTGGCCGCCCCTCCGCCGCCGGGTCCGGAACGACCCGGTGGCCCTCCAGGAAGTACGCGAACCAGGCCCTGACCGTGCGCAGGTAGGCGGACGAGTGGTTGTAGCCGAGGATCGCCCGGTCCAGGTCGTACGGGTCGGAGAGGTCCCGCCCGCCCGCGCACAGGTAACGCCCCGCCGCGAGCGCCGCGTCGTGGACGTTGCCGGGGTCCGCGACGCCGTCCCCGTTGGCGTCGGCGCCCCACACCGCCCAGGTCGAGGGGATGAACTGCATGGGCCCGACGGCCCGGTCGTACACCGTGTCCCCGTCGTACGCGCCCCCGTCCGTGTCCCTGATCAGCGCGAACCCGTTGCCGTCCAGGCGCGGTCCCAGGATCGGCGCCAGGGTCGTGCCGTCGGTGCCCACCCGGCCGCCGCGCGCGTGCCCCGACTCCACCTGGCCGATCGCGGCCAGCAGTTGCCACCGCAGGCGGCAGCCGGGCGCGCTGTCCGCCAGCCGCTCCTCCGCCTGCCGGTACGCCGCGAACACGGTGGCCGGCAGTGTGCCACCGCCCCCCACGGCGTGGCCCCGCGACGACGCGCGGCGGCCCTTCTCCGCCGCGCCCGGCGTCCGCAGCGGCGGCAGCTCCGTACGGTACGGCGAGTCGCCGGAGACGCTCGCCCCCGGCGCGGCCGCGGCCTCCTCCCGGGCCGCCGAGGCGGAGGCCGACGCCGAGGCCCCCGGTGCCTGCGACGCGGTCAGCGCCGCCATCGCCGCCGCGGCGGCCACCGTTCCCCGGACCGCCCTGCCCCTGTGCGCTGCTCTCATGGCGTACGCCCCTCCATGTCGACCTGTGCGACCGTCCTGTCACCTCCTCTACGGGCCAGTAGCCCCCGTCCGTCGCACGCGGGTGCCGCGATTGCATACCGTGGGGGCATGCAGCGACTGAGAGTGGAGTTCACGACAGAGCCCTTCGACCTCGACGAGGCACCGGCCCACGCCGTGGTGGCCCGTGAGGTCATCCAGGCGGCCGACCTGGACGCCGTGGACGTGGGCCCGTTCGGCAACACGGCCGAGGGTGGCGCGGACGCGGTGCTCACCGCGGTCGACGCCCTCCTCCGCCAGGCCCTGGGCGCGGGCGCCACCCGGGTCTCGCTGCAGGTCAACGTGATCGGCGAGACCGGGGGCAGCCCGGCGGCAGGGGAGGACGAGAAGTGACCGAGCCGGGAGATCACCCCCTGGTCACCGCGGTGAAGCCGCTGGTGGACGCGATGGGCGCCCAGATACTGGGACCGGAGCAGGCGACGATCGACGACGTGGTCCTGGCCTGGGAGGGCGAGGACGTCCTCGCCGTACGGCTGCCGCAGCTCGCCGACTCGCTGGATCACATCCTGGCGGCGATGGAGCGACGGCACGGCAAGCCGCTCGCCGAGCTGGACCGCAAGACCAAGCAGGCCGTCGTACGGACTCTGGAGGCGCGCGGCGCCTTCTCGGTCCGCCATGGCGTGGAGACGGTGGCGGGCGCGCTCGGCGTCAGCCGGTTCACCGTCTACAACTACCTGAACAGGGAAAATGCCGCGAAGAGTGAGTAGATGAGCACAGTGCGCAATCGGCCGCCGTCCAGATGTCGGGACGGCGGCTTTTGTGTCACCGAAGTTTCAACAAAGTGTTGACGGAGCGTTGGCCTAGGGCGTTAGCTATCCGCAGCCCGTCCAAGCACAGGAAAAACAGCCACGGAGGCTCCCGTGACTTCGAGTACGACACCGGGCCTCGCCCGGTTCAACACCTCCGCGGACAGCGACGCGCTCGCCGCCCTGCACGAGGTGTGTGCCAGTTCGGCGTGGGGGAGCAAGCTGCTCGCCCAGCGCCCGTACGCCACCACCGAGGCCCTCCTTCTCGCCAGTGACGCCGCCATGGCCGAACTGACGGCGGAAGACCTGGCCGAGGCGATGGCGGGGCACCCGCCGATCGGCCGCCCGAAGCCCGGTGACCCGACCTCCTCCCGCGAACAGAGCGGGATGGCCGGCGCCTCCGAGGACCTCAAGGCGGAACTGCTCGAACTGAACCTGGCGTACCAGGAGAAGTTCGGCCACGTCTTCCTCATCTGCGCCACCGGCAGGACCGGCGAGCAGATGCGCGACGCGGTCCGCGAGCGGATCGGGAACTCGCCCGAGCAGGAGCGGGAGATCGTCCGCACCGAACTGGGCAAGATCAACCGCATTCGCCTGACCCGCCTCGTAGAGGAAGAGAACGCCGCATGAGCACGGAAACCACCGCATCGGTGTCCACGCACATCCTGGACACCAGCATCGGCCGCCCCGCCGAGGGCGTCGCCATCTCCCTGTCGGCCCGCAGTGGGTCCGGCGCGGAGTGGGTGGCGCTCGGCGGCTCGGCGACCGACGCGGATGGGCGTTGCAAGGACCTGCCGGCCCTGCCGGAAGGCACCACCCACGTACGTCTCGACTTCGAGACCGAGGCGTACTTCGACAAGAAGCAAGCCGAGGCGCAGCAGGACGCCCCCCGCGTAAGGGACAGCGGCGCGTTCTTCCCGGAGGTGGCGATCACGTTCGCCGTCGTACCGGGCGAGCACTACCACGTACCGCTGCTGCTCAACCCGTTCGGCTACTCCGTTTACCGAGGGAGCTAGCAGACACATGCCCACGATTCTCGGCCAGAACCAGTACGGCAAAGCAGAGAACCGCGTCGTCAAGATCACGCGGGACGGCGACACCCACCACATCAAGGACCTGAACGTCTCGGTCGCCCTCTCCGGCGACATGTCGGACGTCCACCTCACCGGCTCCAACGCCAACTGCCTTCCGACCGACACCACCAAGAACACGGTGTACGCGTTCGCCAAGGAGTACGGCATCGAGTCCGCCGAGCAGTTCGGCATCCACCTGGCGCGTCACTTCGTGACCAGCCAGGAGCCGATCCACCGGGCGCGCATCCGCATCGAGGAGTACGCCTGGGAGCGCATCGAGACCTCCGAGGCCAACTCGAAGTTCATCGGCGCGGACGAGGTCAAGCACTCCTTCATCCGCAAGGGCCAGGAGACCCGCCTCACCGAGATCACCTACGACGGTGAGAACTGGCAGGTCATCTCCGGTCTGAAGGACCTGGTCGTCATGAACTCCACCAACTCGGAGTTCTGGGGCTACATCAAGGACAAGTACACGACGCTCCAGGAGGCGTACGACCGCATCCTGGCGACCCAGGTCTCCGGCCGCTGGCGGTTCAACTGGACCGACGACGAGCAGCGCATGCCCAACTGGGAGAAGTCCTACGAGCAGACCAAGAGGCACATGCTCGAGGCCTTCGCGGAGACCTACTCGCTGTCGCTCCAGCAGACCCTGTACCAGATGGGTTCGCGGATCATCAACAGCCGTTCGGAGATCGACGAGGTCCGCTTCTCGCTCCCGAACAAGCACCACTTCCTGGTCGACCTCGAGCCGTTCGGGCTGAAGAACGACAACGAGGTCTACTTCGCGGCGGACCGTCCGTACGGCCTCATCGAGGCCACCATCCTGCGTGACGGTGTGGAGCCGAAGATCCCGGTCGACATGACCAACCTCTGACGCCAGCCCGGTGCCGCCCCGCCCGCCCGCAGTCGGGCGGGGCGGCACCGGACCGGAGGGACCAGCAATGGCACAGCCTGCAACAGGGCCGGCACCGGAAGGCCCGTGTTCCACCCCACCGGAGACCACGACCGCACCCGCCTCCGCCCCGACGGCGGACCGCCCCGCGGCGAAGCGCCCCGCGCAGCCCCGCACCGCGGCGGAGCGTACGGCGGCGGACCGCCCCGCGGCGGAGCGCATCGCGGTGTGCCACCCGGTGGACGAAAAGCTCCCCTTCTCGCGGCTCGTCCCCGCCGCACTCCAGCACATCGCCGCCATGTACGCGGGCGTCGTCACCCCTCCGCTCATCATCGGCCAGGCCGTCGGCCTGGACGCCGCCGGAATGACCCGGCTCATCGCGGCGAGCCTGCTCATCGCCGGCCTCGCCACCATCCTCCAGACCATCGGCGTCACGAGCATCGCCGGAAACCGGCTGCCGTTCGTCAACGCCGCCTCCTCCGCCGGAATCGCGCCGATGCTCGCCATCGCCGAGACCAGCGCCCCCGGCCACCAACTGCCCGCCATCTACGGTGCCGTCATGGTCGCCGGAGTGTTCTGCCTCGCCGTCGGTCCCTTCTTCGGCCGCCTCCTCCGCTTCTTCCCGCCCCTGGTCACCGGCGTCGTCATCACGCTCATCGGGGTGACCCTGATGCCCGTACCGGTGAGCTGGGCCCAGGGCGGGGACAAGCACGCCGCCGACTTCGGCGCCATGAAGTACCTAACGCTCGCCGCCTTCACGCTCGTCGTGATCCTGCTCTTCCAGCGCTTCGGCAAGGGCTTCGTCAAGCAGATCGCGCTGCTGCTGGGCCTGTTCATCGGCACCCTCGCCGCGATCCCCTTCGGGATGGCCGACTTCGCCACCCTCCGCGAGGCCCCCGTCGCCGCCCTGCCCTCGCCCTTCGCCTTCGGCGCCCCCGAGTTCCAGCCCGCCGCGATCCTCTCCCTGTGCATCGTGATGCTGGTGCTGATGACCGAGTCCAGCGCCGGAATGCTCGCCCTCGGCGAGATCTGCGAGCGCCGCACCGACGGCAAGACCATCACCCGTGGTCTGCGTACGGACGGCATCGCCACCCTGATCGGCCCCGTCTTCGGCGGGTTCCCCACCTCGGCCTTCGCCCAGAACGTCGGCGTCGTCTCCCTCACCCGGGTGCGCAGCCGCTACGTCGTCGCGGTCGCCGGCGGCGCGCTCCTGGTCCTCGGGATCTTCCCGGTGCTCGGCGCGGTCGTCTCGCTCGTCCCGATGCCCGTCCTGGGCGGCGCCGGTATCGTCCTGTTCGGCTCGATCGCGGTCAGCGGCATCCGTACGCTCTCCGAGGCCGGACTCGACGACAGTTCCAACATCATCCTGGTGGCCGTCGCACTCGGAGCGGGCATCATCCCGCTCGCCGCGCCCACCTTCTACGCACACTTCCCGGCCTGGGCACAGACCGTGCTCGGCTCCGGGATCAGCGCCGGAGCGCTCGTCGCGGTCCTGCTCAACCTGTTTTTCCACCATCTCGGCACCCGGAGCCGTCACCCGGTCCCGGCACTCAAATCCTCCTAGGGTCCTGCCGTGCCCTCCCCCAAGGAGTCCGACAAGCTCCCTCCAGGGGGGACCCCCCACCGCCACTGCCACTGAAAGAAGAAGGAAGCACCATGGCACCTTCGGCAGCCCAGAGCGCTCCCCAGCGCATCGTGATCGAGAACTGCGCGATCGCGACCGTCGACGCCAACGACACCGAGTACGCCTCGGGTCACGTCGTCATCGCGGACAACAGGATTGAGTCCATCGGAGCAGGCAAGGCCCCCGAGGGCCTTACGAGCGTCGTACGGCGCATCGACGCCACCGGCCACCTGGTCACCCCCGGCCTGATCAACACGCACCACCACTTCTACCAGTGGATCACCCGTGGTCTGGCCACCGACCACAACCTCTTCAACTGGCTCGTCGCCCTCTACCCGACGTGGGCGCGCATCGACGAGCAGATGGGGTACGCGGCGGCCCAGGGCTCCCTCGGAATGATGGCCCGCGGCGGCGTCACCACCGCCATGGACCACCACTACGTGTACCCGAAGGACTCCGGCGACCTGTCCGGCGCCATCATCAAGGCCGCCTCCGAGATGGGCGTCCGCTTCACCCTGGCCCGTGGTTCCATGGACCGCAGCGAGAAGGACGGCGGCCTGCCGCCGGACTTCGCCGTCGAGACGCTGGACGGCGCCCTCGTCGCCACCGAGGAGACCGTCAAGAAGCACCACGACGCCTCCTTCGACGCCATGACGCAGGTTGCCGTCGCGCCCTGCTCGCCGTTCTCCGTCTCCACCGAACTGCTCCGGCAGGGCGCCGAGCTGGCCCGCCGCCTCGGCGTGCGGCTGCACACCCACGGCTCGGAGACCGTGGAGGAGGAGCAGTTCTGCAAGGAACTGTTCGGCATGGGCCCGACCGACTACTTCGAGTCGACCGGCTGGCTCGGCGAGGACGTGTGGATGGCGCACTGCGTCCACATGAACGACTCCGACATCGCCGCCTTCGCCCGTACGAAGACCGGTGTCGCCCACTGCCCCTCCTCCAACGCCCGCCTCGCCGCCGGCATCGCCCGCGTACCCGACATGCTCAAGGCCGGCGTGCCGGTCGGCCTCGGCGTCGACGGCACCGCCTCCAACGAGTCCGGCGAGCTCCACACCGAGCTGCGCAACGCGCTGCTCATCAACCGCCTCAACCCGGTGCACCGCGAGGCCGCCCTCAACGCCCGCCAGGCGCTGCGCCTCGGCACGTACGGTGGCGCCCAGGTCCTCGGCCGGGCCTCGCAGATCGGCTCCCTGGAGGTCGGCAAGCTCGCCGACCTGGTGCTGTGGAAGCTGGACACGCTCGCCCACGCCTCCATCGCCGACCCGGTGACCGCCCTCGTCTTCGGCGCGGCCGCGCCGGTCACGGCCTCGTTCGTCAACGGCAAGCAGATCGTCGAGAACAACCGCCTGCTGACCGTCGACGAGGACGCCATCGCACGCTCCACCCGGGACGAGGCCCAGCGCCTCGCCCGTATCGCCGCCCAGGGCTGACCCCCTGGGGCGCACATCGCCGCCCGCGCCTGACGCGGGTGGGCGATCCACGAAGTCCGGTCGAGGGGGACGGCCCTCGACCGGTCGCCGTGGACCCGAGCGGGGTCCATGGCAGCCGGACCGGGGGGTGCCGTACCGCAATGAGGTACAGCGCCCCCCGGAACGGTGAAGCGTGTCCGGTCCCCCACAGCGACACGCATCGGGCGCAGTACCTGCAACACCTCCCTGAAACCCACGTCCCCGTGCACGTGTAACCGACCGGAGGAACCCACGTGGCCGCCAAGCCCAGGTTTCGCAACGACGAAGACGCCACCGACGCAGGAGCCGCCCCGGCGGACCGGAAACATCCGGTCGACGAGAGGCTCCCGCCCTTCAAGATGTTCACCAGCGGCCTCCAGCACGTGGCCGCGATGTACGCGGGCGTGGTGGCCCCGCCCCTGATCGTCGGAGCCGCCGTAGGGCTCTCCGGGACCGAACTCACCTTCCTCACCGGCGCGAGCCTGTTCACCGCGGGCCTCGCCACTTTCCTGCAGACCCTCGGCATCTGGAAGATCGGCGCCAGGCTGCCGTTCGTCAACGGCGTCACCTTCGCCGGTGTCGCCCCGATGCTCGCCATCATCGACACCACGGACGACAAGGCGGACGCCCTGCCGGTCATCTTCGGCGCGATCATCGTCGCCGGACTGCTGGGTTTCATCGCCGCCCCCTACTTCAGCAAGCTCGTCCGGTTCTTCCCGCCGGTCGTCACCGGCACCGTCATCACCCTGATCGGTGTCTCCCTGCTGCCGGTCGCCTTCGGCTGGGCGCAAGGCCCCAACCCGGCGGCCAAGGACTACGGTTCGACCACCTATCTCACCCTGGCCGGGATCACGCTCGTCCTGGTCCTGGTGCTACGGCGGTTCACCCGGGGGTTCGTCAAGCAGATCGCCGTACTGATCGGCCTCGTGCTGGGCACGCTGATCGCCATACCCTTCGGCGTCACCGACTTCAGCCCGGTCACCGAGGCGGACATCGTCGGCTTCCCGACGCCCTTCCATTTCGGCGCCCCGCAGTTCGCCCTCGCCGCGATCATCTCCATGTGCGTGGTGATGCTCGTGTCGATGACCGAGTCGACCGCCGACATGCTGGCGCTCGGTGAAATCGTCGAGCGGCCGGCCGACGAGAAGACCATCGCGGCGGGCCTGCGCGCCGACACCCTCGGCTCGGCGATCAGCCCGCTGTTCAACGGCTTCATGTGCAGCGCCTTCGCGCAGAACATCGGGCTCGTCGCCATGACCAAGATCCGCAGCCGGTTCGTGGTCGCCTGCGGCGGCGGCTTCCTGGTCCTGATGGGCCTCTCCCCGGTGGCCGCCTCGCTGATCTCCGTCGTACCGCGCCCGGTACTGGGCGGCGCGGGCGTCGTGCTCTTCGGCTCGGTCGCGGCCAGCGGCATCCAGACCCTGGTCAAGGCCGGCCTGGAGAAGGACAACAACGTCCTGATCGTGGCCGTCTCGCTGGCCGTCGGCATCATCCCGATCACGGCGCCGGAGTTCTACCACGCCTTCCCGGAGACGGCGAAGATCATCCTGGACTCCGGCATCTCCACCGGCTGTGTCGCCGCCGTCCTGCTGAACCTGGTCTTCAACCACCTGGGCAACGGCGGCCGCGACGCCGACGATGTCACCGCCCCGATGGAACCGGGCGAGGAGATCTCCGAAACCCGCGCCACCAAGACGGCGCCGGTGCACTGACGAACCGGGTCCGACCCAGTCCGACAGGGGGGCGTGTACGGCACCGGCGGGTGCCGTACACGCCCCCCTGCCGTGGGGCATCACGCGCATCGCGTCCGGTGACCCGGACGCACCGGAACCGCGCCCGGCGTCACCGGCTGCGCGCCCGCGCCACCTCACGGGCCGACGCGCCCACCTCGCCGATCACCGCGGCAGGCTCGCCGCCCTCCCGGCCTCCGGGTCGGTCGACACGCACCCGTCGGTGTCCTGCCGGCCGGCCACGCCGATGTTGGGCATCGAGTACGGCCGGGGGCGGGGCCGTAGGCCTCGATGGCGGAGAGGTACGAGCGGGGGCGAGCACGGCGCGTCGTGGGTCGCGGGCATGCCGCTCCCGGGTGCCCGCCCTCACCTCCCCGGGCGCCAGTCGGGGCGGCGGCCGCTGAGGCCGATCACCCGGTCGAGCAGGGGCGCGTCGTCCGGCACCGGGACCGGCGGGCCGAACGGGCCCCGCTGGTCCGGGTCGTCGGCGGTGGGGGCCAGCAGGGCGTACGAGGCCTCCAGGGACGCCTGGTCCGGCGCGTACTCCTGGCCGGTCGCCCGTGCCAGGTCCCAGCCGTGGATCAGCACCTCGTTCAGCGCGACCATCCCCGCCACCTCGCCCGGCAGGGTGACACCACCCGCCCTGGTGGCGCCCTCCCACGCCTCCGGGGCCCGCCACGCGGCGGCCAGCTCGTCGAGCCGGCGGGGGAGCGCGGTGCGCCAGTCGTGACCGAGCACCGGCAGGCCCGCCTGCGGATCCGTGTCCGTGGTGGGCCCGAGGTCCTTCCTCCCGGCGTCCCGGAAGGCGACCGCGAGTCCCACCAGATGGGCCAGCAGTTCCCGTACGGCGTACTCGGGGCATGGCGTCGGGGCATCGAGCCGGTCGTCGGCGACCCCGTCCAGCAGCTTCGCCACCCGGCGGGTCGCGGGTCCCAGATCGAGCATGACTGTCTCCGTGTGTGCGTCCATGTGTGGGCAGACCGCCACCGGCCCGGAAACTCATCGTCCCCCTCACCGCATCCTCCGCCCGCACTCGGCCGCCAGCCGCGGATACGCCCGCGCGATCGCCTCGTACACCCGCTTCCGCAGCAGCCGCTCGGCCTCCGCCCGCCCGGTCGCCGCGAACAGCCCGTCCAGCAGCGCGTCGTACCGGCGCAGCACATGGCACAGATAGTCCACCTGCCACCGCACCAACGCCCCGGCGGGCCCGGCCCCCGCCGCGCTGCCCCGCGACCCTGGAGCTCCCGGCCCCGGGGCCGGCACAGGTCCCGCCCCGGGCCCATGCCATTGCGCCGAGCCCGACCCTGGAGCCGGCCCTGGCCGCCCCCCGGCCGCCCCCGAGCCACCCCCCGGCCCCGAACCCGCGGCCGACCCCGACCCCGACCCTGACGCCGATCCCGATCCCGACCCCGACCCTGACGCCGATCCCGATCCCGACGCCGACCCCGACCCCGACCCTCCACCGGCACCCGCTCTCCCGCCCGCATCTGCCGCTCCACCCGCTCTCCCTCCCGCCCCTTCCGGTCCCCCACCCAGCAGCCGCCGGTGCCGCACCGCCCGCCGCTCGAGCTCCGCCTGCGGCAGCACCGGCACCCGGATCGGCTCCGCCCGGATGGTGGCGAGCACCGCCTGCCGGCGCCGCTCCGCGCCCGCCCGCGCAGCCGCCGAGCTCCGCCCCGCCGCGGCCGCGCACGCCGCGAACTCCGGCGTCCGCTCCACCGCCTCCACCCGCGCCAGCAGGTACAGCCGCACAGGCGCGACCGACCACCGCCTCGGGTCCCGCCCCTGCACGTCCGGTTCACCGAGCAGCTCCCGCACCATCGCGTCCGTCCACCCGCGCCGCCGCAGCCCGCCCAGCGTCAGAAACGTCAAACGCTCCGTCATGAATACCCCAGCCCCCGTCACGGAGAGTGATGGATCCAGTGAAGCGCACGCCACTGACAACGGCGTCCGAACCGGCATCGCCTGATTGGGCTATCCGCCCCGTGCGCGAGCGGCGCCGACCCGCGCGCGGCCCATACGCTCCCCGAGTGACCGTGATCCGTACACCTGCTCTGAACACCGGACTCGACGACTTCCTGGGTTGGGCGGACGAGGAACGCGAGGCCCGCGGCGAAGCTCCCCTTCCCGCGCGTACCGCGGACGCCGTGCTGACGCTGCTCGCCCTGCGCGGGGCCGACCGCAGGACCGGTGTGCCCGAGCCGACCGCGCGGCTGCTGAGCCCCGTGCTGCACGAGGACCTGCCCGTCCTCCTGTGGGGCACCCGGCCGGAGGTCGACGCCGTCCCCGAGGTCCTCACCGCGCTCGCCGACCGCGCCCGGGCGTCCGGCCGCCTGAACGCCAAGCGCCACGCCCGGCTGCTCGCCGCGATCGACGAGGCGGTGCCGGAGTTCCGCCGGGCCATGGCCGATCCGTGGAACCTGACCTGGCCGCGCTGGTACGCCTCCCTGCTGCGCGCCGACGGCGTCGACGCCGACGACCCCGACGCGGTACGGGCATGGCTCGCCGCCCACGAGGACACCCCGCGCGCCGAGCGGCCCGCGCTGCCCGCACCCCTGCACCGCTCCGACGTCGCCGCCCGCACCTTCGCGGTCCGTGTCCAGCTGGGCGAGGTGCTGCTGGCCGCGTTCGCCCGCGACGTCGAGGAGCCCTCCCCGGCCGGCCCGCTGCTGGCCGGCCCGCCGCTGGACGCCGACCGCCCCGACGAGGCGCTCCCCGCCGAGCTGGAGCGGATCGGCGCCGCGCTCAGCGACCGCTGGACGGCCGCCGGCCTCAGCGACGCGCTCGCCGAACCGGACGGCCCGCACGCCGCCCTGGCGCCCAGCCCCGAGTCGATCCCCCACTTCGCCCTCGCGGACCGGCTGCTGGGCGAACACCTCGACTACTACGGCGACTCGGGCCGCCCCCTCCCGCCGCCGCCCGCACTGCCGGCCCCCGACGAGATCAAGGCACTGCTGCACGCCGCCCCGCTGCCCTCCGCCCTCGCGGCGGGCTCCGCCGACGCCCCGAGCGAGATCGCAGAGCGCTGCTTCACCGGCCCGGCCGCCACCGTCTGGACCGACGGAACCCCGGAGGAGCTGACCGAGCTCGCCGCGGACGTCCTGGCCGCGGTCGTCGACGACATCGGCTCCAGCACCGACTCCGAGTACGCCCAGGACGCCGCGCACCTTCTCTACGCGCTGTACGAGCGCGGCGGCACCGCCGACTCCGTCGTACGCAAGGCGGCCGAGCACGGCGGTCTGCCGGTCGATCCGGAACTGGAAGACGCCCCGGTACCGGTCCCGGAGGACAGGTCGTACCGCCCGTACGAGACGCCGCCCCCGGACCGGCTCCCCGCCCTCCTGGGCATCCCCTCCCTGAGCGACCTGAGCGACCTGAGCGACCTGAGCGAGGAGGACCGCGCCGAACTCGACGCCCACGCCCGTGCCCTGGCGGACGTCGTCGACCGGCTGGCCGAGACGGGCTGCGTCTTCCGCGCCGGCGACGCCTACGGCCTCACCCCGCTCGGGTGCGCCGTGCTGCGCCACGTCCTGGCCGCCGGTCATGTCGCGACACCCGACGACGAGGCCGTCTCCGAGTGGGAGGCCGCCGAACTCGTCCTCGCCGTCCAGGACTGGCCGACGCAGACGGCCGTCGACACCCTGACCAGGTGGACGGCCGGACGCGGCGTCACCGCCTGGAGCGAGCTGCTCGACGCCGTGGAAGCGGCCAAGAGCGCGGACTTCGACGAGGTCACGACCGCCACCCTGTTCGCCCGCCTCAACCTCGCCGCCGTCCCCGCCGAGGCCCTCCGCGCCGCCCTCACCCACCCGGCCACCGGCGCCCACGCCCACCGGCTCCTGGAGGGCCGGGGCGAGGCCACCCCCGCGGACGCCGACCGTGTTCCGCCGAGCGCCAGGGCGGCGCTGGCCCTGGAAACGCTGGAGGACCGCCGGCACCAGGACCTGCGCATGTACGTGGAGGCCGCGTTCGAGCAGGGTCAAGAGGCGCTGGACACCACCGCCCTCACGTGGACGCTGCCCGACGCCTTCGACACAGCCGCCTCCACCTGGCCCGGCGGCGCCCCCGCCTTCATCCAGGCCCTGTCCCAGGCCGATCAGCCCACCGCGGCCAGGGTCCTTGAGGCACTCGCCGACCACCACCCGGACCCCAAGGTGGCGGCCCTGGCGGTGCGCACCGCCAAGCCATTGCGCCGACAACCGCCCGGATCCAAGGGCCGCAACAAACACGGTCGTTGACCGCGCCCCCGCCCTTGAAGCCTTCCTCCCCGTATGCCATACAGGTCTGGACCAATCCCCTGTCGTACGTGGAGGCCGACCGTGCAACGCCCCCTCACCGTCGCCGCGTTGACCGTCTCCGCCGCCCTCCTGCTCGCCGCATGCGTGGGCGGCACGGGCACGGACACGGACAAGGCCAAGGACACCGAACGCCCTTCCGCCCCCACCGGAGTGACCGCCCAGGCCGGCAGCGCCACGTCCGTGCACGTCATGTGGGAACGCTCGTCGGACAACAAGGCGGTCACCGGGTACGAGGTGCACCACAAGGGCCGGAAGGTCGCGGTGGTGCCCGCGTCCAGGAACATGGTCGACATCGAGCGCCTGACTCCCTCGACCGCGTACAGCTTCACCGTCCGCGCACGGGACGCGGCCGGCAATCTGTCCGGGCCCGGCGCCGCCACACCCGTCACGACGCCCCCGTCCACACCGGACGACGGCACGCCCCCCACCCGCCCGGCGGCCCTTCGGGGCACGGTCGGGGGCAGTCGGGAGGTCACCCTCACCTGGGAGCGCGCCACCGACTCCGTCGGTGTCACCGCGTACGACGTCTACCAGGCCGACTCACGGGTCCACAGCGTCCCCGGCACCGCCACCACCGCCCGTATCACCCACCTGCGCCCGGGCACCGTCTACACCTTCACCGTCCGCGCCCGCGACGCCGCGGACAACTCCTCGCCCGACAGCCCCCCGGTCGACCTCACGACCGACCCGGCCCCCGGCTCCGGCCCCAGTACCGCCCCCACCGGCCTCACGGCGACGGCCCGCAGGGGCAGTGTCGTCCTGTCCTGGACCCCACCGGACACCGGCGCCCCGGTCAAGGAGCACCAGCTGTTCCTCAACGGGACGTTCGCCACCACCATCGTCTGGGGCACCCAGCCCCCGCCCGGCCAGGTGCGGTACACCTTCACCGTCACCGACGGCCCCGGCACCCGCTACACCGTCAAGCTCCGCGCCAAGCTCCCGGACGGCACCTGGGGCGACTTCTCGGCCCAGCGAACGGTGGTGGTGCCCTGATCGCCCTTCCGGCGGCCGGGAGCGGGGGCGGGCAGGACTCCGCCCCCTGACGCTGTGCGTCGCCAGGGGGCGGAGTGGTTCTCTACGGCGGGGTCAGCCGACGAGCTGCTCGTACGCGGGGAGGGTGAGGAAGTCCGCGTAGTCCTCGTCGAGCGAGACCTTCAGGAGCAGGTCGTGGGCCTGCTGCCAGCTGCCCGCGGCGAACGCCTCCTCGCCGATCTCGGCGCGGATGGCGGCCAGTTCCTCGGCCGCGACCTTCCGGGCCAGCTCGGGCGTGGCCTGCTCGCCGTTCTCGAAGACGACACCCGCGTTGATCCACTGCCAGATCTGCGAGCGCGAGATCTCGGCGGTGGCGGCGTCCTCCATCAGGTTGAAGATGGCGACGGCGCCGAGGCCGCGCAGCCAGGCCTCGATGTAGCGGATGCCGACCTGGACGGCGTTGCGGAGGCCCTCGTACGTCGGCTTCGCGTCGAGCGAGTCGATGGCGATCAGGTCGCCGGGGGCCACCGAGACGTCCTCGCGGAGGCGGTCCTTCTGGTTGGGCCTGTCGCCCAGCACCGCGTCGAAGGAGGCCATCGCGATCGGGACCAGGTCGGGGTGGGCGACCCAGGAGCCGTCGAAGCCGTCGTTCGCCTCGCGGTCCTTGTCGGCCTTGACCTTCTCGAAGGCGACCTTGTTGACCTCGGGGTCCTTGCGGGACGGGATGAAGGCCGCCATGCCGCCGATCGCGTGCGCGCCGCGCTTGTGGCAGGTGCGCACGAGGAGTTCGGTGTACGCGCGCATGAACGGGGCCGTCATGGTCACCGCGTTGCGGTCCGGCAGGACGAACTCCTCGCCGCCGTCACGGAAGTTCTTGACGATCGAGAAGAGGTAGTCCCAGCGGCCGGCGTTCAGGCCCGCCGCGTGGTCGCGCAGCTCGTAGAGGATCTCCTCCATCTCGTACGCGGCCGTGATCGTCTCGATCAGGACGGTCGCGCGGACGGTGCCCTGCGGGATGCCGACGTAGTCCTGGGCGAAGACGAAGATGTCGTTCCAGAGGCGGGCCTCCAGGTGCGACTCCGTCTTCGGGAGGTAGAAGTACGGGCCCTTGCCGAGGTCGATGAGCCGCTGCGCGTTGTGGAAGAAGTACAGCCCGAAGTCGACCAGCGCGCCCGGGACCGGGCGGCCGTCGAAGCGCAGGTGGCGCTCCTCCAGGTGCCAGCCGCGCGGGCGCATGACGACCGTCGCCAGCTCGGAGGCGGGCTTGAGGGCGTACGACTTGCCCGTGCGCGGGTCGGTGAAGTCGATCTTCCGCTCGTACGCGTCGATCAGGTTGAGCTGGCCGAGGACGACGTTCTCCCAGGTGGGGGCGGACGCGTCTTCGAAGTCTGCGAGCCAGACCTTGGCACCCGAGTTGAGGGCGTTGATGGTCATCTTGCGGTCGGTCGGACCGGTGATCTCGACGCGTCGGTCGTTCAGCGCGGCCGGGGCCGGCGCGACCTTCCAGCTGTCGTCCTCCCGGAGCTGTGCGGTCTCCGGGAGGAAGTCGAGGGTGCTGGTGCGGGCGATCTCGGCGCGGCGCTCCGCGCGGCGGGTGAGGAGCTCGTCACGCCGGGGCGTGAAGCGCCGGTGCAGCTCGGCCACGAAGGCCAGGGCCGCATCGGTGAGGACCTCGTCCTGCCGGGGCAGGGGCTCGGCTTCGACGATGGCCAGCGGGGACGGCGCTGGTGCGGACATGAGCTGTCACTTCCTTCAGCGGGGACTGGGGCACGGCGCCGTGCAGCGGCCGCCGGGCATACGCGCGCGGCACTGAGTGCCGTGGGAGCCGAGATACGGTCACAGGCGCCTTCTGACGATCGGGTGCTTCTGAGCAGTGGATACTAGTTTCCTCATAGTGGAAGTTCAATGGTTTGTTGATGTCGAGATTCTCTTGGTCGACAGAACATGGCTCTGAGTGCCATCTCGTTCACTCAAGGTGCGCCAGGTCCGCCACCGTGTCGATGTCGTACGGCTCCGCCACGTCCCCGCACTCGACGAGGACGATCGACGCCTCGTGCTCCTTCAGGTAGGCGCGTGCCCCCCGGTCCCCCTCCGCACTCACCCCCACGTCCGCCCACCGCTCCGCCCCGATGAGCACCGGGTGGCCGCGCTTCCCGTCGTACGCGGCGGACGCCAGCGCGTCACGCGAGCGGTACGCGGCGGCCACCCGGCGTACCGCCTCCGGCCCGATCCCCGGCTGGTCCACCAGCGACACCACGGCCGCGTCGGCGCCCGAACCCGAAAGCGACGCCAGCCCCGCGCGCAGCGACGAGCCCATGCCCTCCTCCCAGTCCGGGTTGTCGACCAGCGCGCAGCCGGGCAGCGAAGCCCGTTCCCGTACGGAGCCGGCGGAGGCGCCCAGCACCACGTGCACCACCTCGCAGCCGCCCGCGCGCAGCACGCCCACCGCGTGCTCGACCAGGGGACGGCCACGGTGCTGAAGGAGGGCCTTCGGGCGGCCGCCGAGGCGCCGCCCGCCGCCCGCCGCGAGAAGAAGCCCGGCGATCCGTGGTCCGTCTGTCGTCGTATGTCCCATGTGGAGTGCATACCGCATGCGCGCGCCCCCGCGCGCACGGGTCACAACGGGTGAAGAGGAGGCTCCGCCTTGGATAGGGTGCGGTCCGGGATCGAAGCGATCAGCATCGAAGCGATCAGCAGTGATCAGCAGGACAGTGCGAAGTCCGTTACGGGGGACATGGGTTGATGAGTGGTGGTCCGGCGCGTCAGGGAACGGTCTTCCAGCCGCTTGAGGACGACGATCCGCGATCGGTGGCCGGGTACCGGCTCGCCGCCCGGCTCGGCGCCGGCGGCATGGGCAAGGTGTACCTGTCGTACACCCCGGGCGGACGGCCCGTCGCCATCAAGGTGATCCGGCCCGACTTCGCCGAAGACGCCGAGTTCCGGCGCCGGTTCGCGCAGGAGGTGCAGTCCGCCCAGCGCGTTCAGGGCCTCTACACCGCGCCCGTCATCGACGCCGACACCGACGCCCGTCAGCCCTGGCTGGCCACCGCGTACGTACCCGGCCCCTCACTCGCCGACGCTGTCCAGGCCCACGGCAGGCTGCCCGTCGACACGGTCCTGCTGCTGGTGGCCGGCATCGCCGAAGCCCTCCAGGTCATCCACGGCGCGGGCATCGTGCACCGCGACCTCAAGCCCGCGAACGTCCTGCTCGCGGCGGACGGGCCGCGCGTCATCGACTTCGGCATCGCCCGCGCCGCCGACGCCACCTCGCTCACCGGCAGCGGCGTCACCATCGGCACCCCGTCCTTCATGTCGCCCGAGCAGGCGGCGGGCCGCACGGTCACCGCGGCCACCGACATCTTCGCGCTCGGCCAGGTCACGGCGTACGCCGCCATCGGCAGCCCCGCCTTCGGCGAGGGCACCTCCCACGGCGTGCTGTACCGGATCGTCCACGAGGAGCCGCGGCTGGACGGACTCCCGGACCGGCTGCGCGAGTTGGTGACCCGCTGCCTGGCGAAGGACCCGGCCGCCCGCCCGTCCGTCACCGAGATCCTGACCCTGTGCCAGGCCGCGAGCGACCAGACCGCGCTGCGCCGCCCGGAGGAGTGGCTGCCCGGCGCGGTGGCCGCGGACATCACCACCCGCGCGGCCGCGCCCGCCCCGGCGGCGGCCACCACGCCCCCGCCGCCCGCGCAGCCCCCGGCCGCCCCCGCCGCCCCCGCGACGCCACCGCCCTTCCAGCCACAGGCCCAGTCCCCGGCCGCGCAGACCCCGACCGCCCACGCGGCCCCGGCGACCCCGCCGCCCGGCTTCGGTCCGCCGCCCGCCCAGACGAACCCCCACGCCCAGCCGCCCGCGTACGGCTACCCGCCCGCCCACCAGACGCCGCACCAGACCCCGCCCCCGTACGCCGGGCCCGCCCCGGTCACCGCCGCGCCCCGCAAGAAGACGAAGCGCAACCTCGTGCTCGCCCTCGTCGCCACGCTCCTCGTCGCCGGGCTCGCCGGCGGCGGGGTGTACGTCCTGATGTCGGGCGACGACAAGGGCGGTGGCCAGGCCAAGAGCGACCCCACGTCCCAGGGCCAGGACCCGGTGGACGACGCCACGGACGGGACCGCCCCCTCACCCGGCGCGTCGTCCTCCTCCCAGCAGCCCCCGCAGCCGGTCGCGGACCCGCCGCCCGCCACCTACCAGGGCATCGACCTCACGGACGGCTACCACCTGACCCTCGGCGACGACCCCGTCAAACCTCTCGGCGACGACGCCAACGTGGACGTCGGCTACTACTGGAACCTGGAGAAGCTCTACGTCGAGGACGGGCGGCTCATCCTGCTGCGCGCGGGCCAGAAGGGCGGCCTGGAGACCTGCCGGACGGAGACCCGCTACGCCGACAGCGTCGACCTCGACTCCCTGTCCAAGGGGTCCCAGTTCTGCGTCCTGACCAACGGGGGGCACGTCGGCCTCGTGACGTACCAGGGGAAGTCGCCCGAATCCGACCCCAGTCACTACGTCACCCTCGACGTGACCGTGTGGCGCGGCGCGATCGCCCCGGAAGGGACCTCCTGAGTTTCGTCAGGGGAGTGGCGCGCCGGGCCCGGGATGGCGTTAAGTACAGGGACGGGCGCACAACGTAGTGCGTGCAAGGGGCGGGAGAGCTCTTGTTGCGAAGCATGGGGCAGAGGCGTGTGACCGGCAGCGGCGAGGACCCCAGGGTGACGGAGCTGCGCGCCGCCGTCTCCCGCCTCCGCCGTGAACTCGCCGGCCACCCGGCCGACTTCGTCGACCGGGGCATCGCCGAGGACGAGCTGGCCGTGCTCGCCGCGATGACCCTCACCGGGGTCCCCGAGGTGCGGCGGCTGCGCCGGTCGTTGCTGCTCATCGCGGGCGCGATCGGTTCGGTGAGCGCCCTCGGCGCCGCGCTCACCGACGTACGCCACGCGGTGGAGCTGTTCGGCGAACCGCAGCGCAGGTCCTAGCGGCGGATCAGGCGGCGTGCGGTGGCCGCCGCCACCGCCGCCGTCCGCGAGTCGACGCCCAGCTTGGCGAAGACGTGCACCAGATGGGACTTCACCGTCGCCTGGCTGAGGAACAGCCGCTTGCTGATCTGCTGGTTGGACAGGCCCTCGCCGACCAGTTGCAGCACCTCCAGCTCCCGCTTGGTCAGCGCCTCCGCCGGGGTCCGCATCCGGTCCATCAGACGGTGCGCCACGGCCGGGGCGAGCGCGGACCGGCCGGCCGCGGCCGTGCGGACCGCCGCCGCCAGCTCCTCCGGCGGCGCGTCCTTGAGCAGGTAGCCGCTCGCGCCCGCCTCGACGGCCGCCAGGATGTCGGCGTCCGTGTCGTACGTGGTCAGCACCAGCACCCGCGGGCCCCCGGGGCGGGCGGTGATCGCCGCCGTCGCCTCCGAGCCGTGCATCCCGGCGCCGAACTGCAGGTCCATCAGGACGACGTCCACGCCGTGCGCGAGCTCCACCGACCGTTCCGCCGTGGCGGCCTCGGCGACCACCTCGAAGTCCGGTTCGGTGTCCAGGACGGCACGCAGCCCCGCGCGGACCACCGGGTGGTCGTCGGCGAGCAGCAGACGAACGGTCATGGGCACGCTCCGGAACGCAGCGGAAGGGCGACGGCGACAGCGGTGCCCTGGCCGGGCGAGGACTCGACGGTGAACGTCCCGCCCAGCGACTCGGCCCGCGAGCGCATCGCCGGCAGCCCGAAACCGCCGCCCGGAGAAGGCGTCCAGGAGCGCGGGGCGAAGCCCTTGCCGTCGTCCACCACGTCCAGCGTGACCGAGGCGTCCATGAAGGTGAGCGTGATCTCGGCGCGCCCGGCGCCCGCGTGCCGCACCGTGTTGGCCAGCGCGGACTGGGCGATCCGCAGCAGCGCCACCTCGTACGGCGTCGGGAGCGGGACCGGCGTACCACTCACCGAGAACCGCACGCGCGGGCCGGGCCCGCCCGCCTCGCACAGCCGCTCCAGCGCCGCCGCCAGCGAGCCGCGCTCCAGATCGGCCGGCGCCAGCGCCCGGACGAAACGCCGTGCCTCCGCGAGGTTGTCCTGGGCCGTCCGCCGCGCCCGCTCGATGTGCCCGGCCGCGACCGGTGAGCCGTCCGGCAGGGCACGCTCGGCGGCCCGCAGCAGCAGCTGGATGGACGACAGGCCCTGCGCGAGGGTGTCGTGGATCTCGCGGGCGAGGCGCTCCCGTTCGGCCAGGGTGCCCGCGTGCCGCTCGGCGGCGGCCAGCTCCGCCCGCGTCGAGGTCAGCTCCTCGACCAGCTTCCGGTGCCGCTCGCTCTCCCGGTACAGCGCCTGGTAGCCGAGGACGGTCGCCACCGCGACGGCCGCGCCCAGCAGCGGCCCGATGACCGCGCCGGGGTTGAGCGGGGCGCCATGGCGTACGTACGACATGATCGCCGCGCCCGCCGTGGCGGCCACGGCCGGCAGCGACCAGCGCACGGGCAGCAGGTGCAGATGCAGGAAGTACAGCGGGAAGGCGACCCACAGCCCGTCGGGCGTCAGGGCCAGCAGCACGAGCCAGGCCGCGGACAGGGCACCCAGCCACCCGGCGGCCGCCGACCGCGACTCGCGTACGGCGCGGAGGGCCGACCCCACCGCGTACACCGCGCCCGTCACGGCCGCCGCGGTGACGGCGGCCGGGGTCGCGGCGCGGAGCGCGGCGAGCGCCAGCAGCGCGGCCACCAGCAGATGCAGACAGACGCGCAGGACGCGCAGGGCGGGGGTGAGCGAACGGGGATCCATGACCCGTCCAGCGTAGGCGGGCCCGGCGCGGCAGCCCTCAACCAAAAGGTTGATGACCGGCCCATCCGGCGCTCGATGCCCGCGCGGGCGGACCGTCGGCAGGCTGGCCGGCATGTTCGTGGCATGGAGAGACCTACGCTTCGCCAAGGGGCGATTCACGCTGATGGGTACGGTGATCGTGCTGATCACCCTGCTCGTCGGGCTGCTGTCCGGGCTGACGGCCGGGCTCGCGCGGGAGAACGTCTCGGCGATCACCGGGCTGCCCGCCGACCGGCTCGCCTTCGCCGCCCCGCCCCCCGGCCGGCCGGTGTCGTTCACCGACTCGGCCGTGACCGAGCGCGCGTGGCGGACGTGGCAGCGGCAGCCGGGCGTCACCGCCGCGGAGCCGGTCGGCATCCGTACGCTCGACGCGGCGGCCGGGGACCGTACGGCGGCCGTCTCCGCCTTCGGTACGCGGCCGGGCGCCGGGGTCGCGCCCGAGAGCGACGAGCTGGGCCCGGGGCGGGTCGTGCTGTCGGAGCCGGCGGCCGAGGAACTGGCGGTCCGGGCGGGTGACCGGCTGCGGATCGGGTCGCGCGAGGTCACGGTCGCGGCGGTCGCCGGGGACGCCTCGTATAGCCATACGCCGGTGGTGTGGACGTCGCTGGCCGACTGGCAGGTGCTCGGCGGCCGCGACGGGGCCACCGTCGTCGCGCTGAGGGGCGAGAACGCGGGGCTCGCGGCGGGCGACGAGGCGGCCGGTACGCGGAGTGCGACCGTCGACGAGGCGCTCACCGCCATCGGGTCCTACCGGGCCGAGAACGGTTCGCTGCAGCTGATGCGCGGGTTCCTCTTCGTCATCTCGGCGCTCGTCATCGGGGCGTTCTTCACGGTGTGGACGATCCAGCGCAGCGGCGACGTGGCGGTGCTGAAGGCGCTCGGCGCCTCGACCCCGTACCTGCTGAAGGACGCGCTCGGGCAGGCGGTGGTCGTGCTGGTCGCCGGGACGCTGCTGGGGACGGGGCTCGCGGCGGGCATCGGCGCGGTGGTCGGCGGGGGCGACGTGCCCTTCGTACTGGAGCCGCTCACCGTCCTCGGCCCGGCCGCCGTGATGGTCGCGCTCGGGATGCTCGGCGCGGCCCTGTCCATCCGGCGGATCACCGCCGTCGACCCTCTCACCGCGCTCGGGAGCGCCCGATGACCCTGCACCTCGATGAAGTGACCCTGACCTACCCCGACGGGGACGGTCGGCTGACCGCGCTGGACGCGGTGTCCCTGGACGTGCCGGCGGGCACCCTCACGGCGGTCGTCGGCCCGTCCGGCTCCGGCAAGTCCAGCCTGCTCGCGGTCGCGGCGACGCTCGTGACGCCCGACCGGGGGCGGGTGGTGGTGGCCGGTACGGACACCGGCACGCTCGACCGGGCCGGGAGGGCGGCGCTGCGGCGCGCCCACGTCGGGATCGTCTTCCAGCAGCCGAACCTGTTGCCGTCCCTGACCGCTGCCGAGCAGCTCCAGGTCATGGCGCACCTGTCGGGCGCCGGGCGCCGGGAGCGGCGGGCCCTGGAACTCCTCGACGCGGTCGGCCTCGCGGACCTCGCCGGGCGGCGGCCGCACCAGCTCTCGGGCGGTCAGCGCCAGCGCGTGACCATCGCGCGGGCGCTGATGAACGACCCGGCCGTGCTGCTGGTCGACGAGCCGACCAGCGCGCTGGACCACGAGCGCGGGGCGGCGGTCCTCGACCTGCTGGTCGCCCTGACCCGCGAGCGCGGGACGGCCACGGTGCTGGTCACCCATGACCGGGCCCATGTGGACCGGATGGACAGGACGGTCACGGTCCAGGACGGCAGGCTGTCGGCCGGCCGGCCATGAAAGGGACCCGGCTCAGCCCGGTCGGACCCGGCTGCGCGCCGCTCCGACGCGGGAGGCGGTGCCCCGCTCGACCGGCGGCACGCCGCCCGGGGTCATGAAGCGCGCGGCTTACCCATCCGAACCGGGGCGCCCCGCCCTGGGCCGGAGCGTCCCGCCGGGGCCGACGGCTTCCCGTCCGGGTCGGGGAATCTTTGGACCGGGACTACGCCGGTCAATGGCGCGTACGGCTGACCTCGGTCCGGAGCGGACCGGGCCCCGCACCGGCGGCAAGCGACCGGACCAGCCCGGCCGACAACCCCCGCATGGCCCGGGAGCCCGTGGCCGATCGCGGCCCGATCCCGGCCGTGGGGAAGCGGGGCCTGGCCGCCGGCGGGCGCCGCCCGGGGCGCCGGGCGCCGCTCCGGTCAGACGTGGCCGTTGTTGGCGGGGTTCGCCAGGGCCGTGGAGAGTTCCTTGGCGATGCCCTGGAGGATCGGGACGATCCGTTCCGTCGCCGCCTCGGTGACCCGGCCGGCCGGGCCCGAGATGGAGATGGCGGCGGCGGTGGGGGAGTCGGGCACCGAGACCGCGATGCAGCGGACGCCGATCTCCTGCTCGCTGTCGTCGACGGCGTACCCGGCCGTGCGCACCAGCGACAGGGCGTCCAGGAAGCCCTCGGGCGTGGTGATCGTCTTCTCGGTCGCCGCGGGCATACCGGTGCGGGCCAGCAGCGCCCGTACCTCCTCCGGCGGGGTGTTCGCGAGGAGGGCCTTGCCCACGCCGGTGGAGTGCGGCAGCACGCGCCGGCCGACCTCGGTGAACATCCGCATCGAGTGCTTGGACGGCACCTGCGCGACGTACACGATCTCGTCGCCGTCGAGCAGCGCCATGTTCGCGGTCTCGCCGGTCTCCTCGACCAGCCGGGCGAGGTAGGGGCGTGCCCAGGTGCCGAGGAGGCGGGCGGCGGACTCGCCGAGGCGGATGAGGCGGGGGCCGAGCGCGTACCGGCGGTTGGGCTGCTGGCGTACGTACCCGCAGGCGACCAGCGTGCGCATCAGGCGGTGGATGGTGGGCAGCGGCAGTCCGCTGCTGGAGGAGAGCTCGCTCAGCCCGACCTCGCCCCCGGCGTCGGCCATCCGCTCCAGAAGGTCGAAGGCACGCTCCAGGGACTGGACACCGCCGGTCGCGGCGGCAGGCTTGGCGGCGTCGGTGGTGCTGGCGCTGGACGTCGGCACGTCAACGGTCCTTTCGAGGCGGATGGGCAAGTCAGCAGCCTACCGGGCGCTCCCGCCGGGCACATCGCCCGCAGTGGGGCGTCTTCGCCGGTCAGGCGCTGTTTGTCCGGGTGTCCGCGGGGTTCCGCGGAGGTCTGCCCGTGCTCCTCATGTGGGGAGCTACGTTCTCCTGCGTGAAATTATCTTTCCACTTCATGGAAACATCCAAGTGACCTGTCCGCCACCGGGCGGCGAACCGAGTGACCCTTGACGAGGTGGGGTCCGGAGTGAAGACTCCTTCAACAGTTCGTTGAAGAATGCTGATGTGGAAGGCGATGAGGACGGGAACGTGGACCTGAACGGCAACGTGGAACAAGGCGCGGACGTGACTCTGGTGCTGCGCTCGACGCGCGTCATCACCCCTGAGGGCACCCGCCCCGCCTCCGTCGCCGTCGCCGGCGGCCGGATCGCGGCGGTGCTGCCCCACGACGCCGAGGTGCCCGCGGGCGCCCGGCTGGAGGACGTCGGCGACCACGTCGTCCTCCCCGGCCTGGTCGACACCCATGTGCATGTGAACGACCCCGGCCGCACCGAGTGGGAGGGTTTCTGGACCGCCACCCGCGCGGCCGCCGCCGGTGGCATCACCACCCTCATCGACATGCCGCTCAACTCCCTGCCCCCGACCACGACGGTCGACAACCTGCGGACCAAGCAGGAGGTGGCGCGGCCCAAGGCCCACATCGACGTCGGCTTCTGGGGCGGCGCCCTGCCGGACAACGTCAAGGACCTCCGTCCGCTGCACGACGCGGGCGTCTACGGCTTCAAGTGCTTCCTGTCGCCCTCCGGTGTGGAGGAGTTCCCGCAGCTGGACCAGGAGCAGCTGGCCGCCTCGCTCGCCGAGATCGCCGGCTTCGGCGGCCTGATGATCGTGCACGCCGAGGACCCGCACCACCTCGAGGCGGCTCCGCAGAAGAGCTCCCCGAGGTACGCCGACTTCCTCGCCTCCCGGCCGCGCGACGCCGAGAACACCGCCATCGAGAACCTCATCAACCAGGCGAGGCGGCTCAACGCGCGCGTGCACGTGCTCCACCTCTCCTCCAGCGACGCGCTGCCGATGATCGCCGCCGCCCGCCGCGAGGGCGTGCGGGTCACCGTCGAGACCTGCCCGCACTTCCTCACCCTCACGGCCGAGGAGGTCCCGGACGGCGCGACGGAGTTCAAGTGCTGCCCGCCCATCCGTGAGGCGTCCAACCAGGACGCGCTGTGGGAGGGCCTCGCCGACGGGACGATCGACTGCATCGTCTCCGACCACTCGCCCTCCACCGCCGACCTCAAGACCCCCGACTTCTCCACCGCCTGGGGCGGCATCTCCTCCCTCCAGCTGGGCCTGCCCGCCATCTGGACCGAGGCCCGCCGCCGCGGCCGCACCCTGGAGGACGTCGTCCGCTGGATGTCCACCGCCCCGGCCGACCTCGCGGGGCTGGACCGCAAGGGCGCCATCGAGCCCGGCCGGGACGCCGACTTCGCGGTCCTGGCGCCCGACGAGACCTTCACCGTCGACCCGGCCGAGCTCCACCACCGCAACCAGGTCACGGCGTACGCGGGCAAGACCCTGCACGGCGTCGTCAAGTCCACCTGGCTGCGCGGTGTACGCATCGCCGACAACGGCACCGTGGCCGAGCCGACCGGCCGGCTGCTCGAAAGGAACAAGTGACATCCGTGACCGGCATACCCAGCTTCACCGGCGACGCCAGCCCCTACGGCGGCGGTGACCCGTACGCCGACTACCGCACCGCCGACTTCGCCTTCACCGGCCTCGTCGACCTGGCCGACCGCCGCCTCGGCGCGGGCGTGATCGCCGCCAACGACGAGTTCTTCGCCGAGCGCGAGAACATGCTCAAGCCGGAGCCCGCCGAGTTCGACCCCGAGCACTTCGGTCACAAGGGCAAGATCATGGACGGCTGGGAGACGCGCCGCCGCCGCGGTGTCTCCGCCACCGAGCCCCACCCGACGGACGCCGACCACGACTGGGCGCTGGTACGCCTCGGCGCGCCCGGCGTCGTACGCGGCATCGTCGTCGACACCGCCCACTTCCGTGGCAACTACCCGCAGGCCGTCTCCATCGAGGCGACCTCCGTGGCCGGCTCCCCGTCGTCCGAGCAGCTGCTGGCCGACGACGTCGAGTGGACGACGCTCGTCCCGCGCACCGCCATAGGCGGCCACGCGGCGAACGGTTTCGCCGTCGACGTGGAGCGGCGCTTCACGCACCTGCGCGTCAAGCAGCACCCCGACGGCGGCATCGCCCGCCTGCGCGTGTACGGCGAGGTCGCCCCCGACCCGGCGTGGCTCGGCGTGCTCGGCACCTTCGACGTGGTCGCGCTGGAGAACGGCGGCCGCGTCGAGGACGCCTCCGACCGGTTCTACTCGCCGGCCACCAACACCATCCAGCCCGGCCGCTCCCGCAAGATGGACGACGGCTGGGAGACCCGCCGCCGCCGCGACAAGGGCAACGACTGGATCCGCTACCAGCTCGTCGAACAGTCCGCGATCCGCGCGGTCGAGATCGACACCGCGTACCTGAAGGGCAACAGCGCCGGCTGGGCCGCCCTGTCAGTACGCGACGGAGAGGGCGGCGACTGGACGGAGTTCCTGCCGCGCACCCGCCTCCAGCCGGACACCAACCACCGGTTCGTCCTGCCGGACCCGGTCGTGGGCACCCACGTCCGCATCGACATCTACCCGGACGGCGGCATCTCCCGCCTCCGCCTGTTCGGCTCGCTGACGGACGAGGGCGCCAAGCGCCTGGCGGCCCGCCACGACGAGCTGAGCTGACCGACTCGGGCAGCACGACACCTGCCCGTATGCGAGGGGCGCACCGGAAGGACAGCACCGGTGCGCCCCCCGCGCTTTTCCGTGCCGTTGTGACCGATGAGTTCCGCGCGCAGGCGGGGTCTGCCCCTGTGACGCACGATGAGGAACTGACGGAACGGAAACGAAAGGCACCGGCCATGGCCAAGCTCACCCTCACCACCTTCATGACGCTCGACGGAGTGATGCAGGCCCCCGGTGGCCCCGACGAGGACCGCACCGACGGCTTCGAGTACGGCGGCTGGAGCGTCCCGTTCGCGGACGAGGACTTCGGCCGGTTCATGGACGAGGTCTTCGGGCGGGTGGACGCCTTCCTGCTCGGCCGGCGGACGTACGAGATCTTCGCCTCGTACTGGCCGAAGGTCACCGACGAGAACGACCCGATCGCGAGCCGCCTCAACAGCCTGCCCAAGTACGTGGTCTCCCGGACCCTCCACAACGCCGAATGGAACAACTCCACCGTCATCAGCGGCGACCTCACCGAGGAGGTCGAGCGCCTCAAGCAGCGGCCCGGCCGTGAGATCCAGGTCCACGGCAGCGCCCGGCTCGCCCAGAGCCTCATCGCGCTCGGCCTGCTCGACGAGCTGAACCTCCTGGTGTTCCCGGTCTTCCTCGGCAAGGGCCGCCGCCTCTTCCCCGACGGAAGCGCCCCCACCGCCTTCGAACTCACCGGCCACCGCACCTCGTCCACCGGCATCACCATCCAGACCTACCGACCCACCGGCCCCGCCCAGTTCGGCACCTTCGCACCCGGCGAGTGAGCCCGGCGGTGGTGGCCGGGCGGGTCAGCCCGTTGGGATGGCCCACCCGGCCCTGCCTTCTCCTGTCATGCCGCCGTCACCGGCCGAGTCCGGGGCCGTACGGCGGCGGGTCAAGCGTCGCGGGACGATCGGCGATCGTCGCTGTACCCGGCCCGCCCCGGCGGCCACGGCGAGCGGGCGGCTCTCGCAGGGCGTCGCCGAGCAGCGCGACGCCCTCGGCGATGCCGGTGGGAGTGCCCGCCGCATAGCCGAGGACCAGCCCCGGCGGGCCGGGCCAGGACCACGTCCGGCGTCGATCTGGGCCGCCCGATCGGCCGGGCCACCCGCAAGCGGGTCATGGCCCGGGCGCACGTGGGCGGCGTCACCGGCCTGGCCCGGCGTGATGAGAAAACCCAGCGGGCGGCACCGTCCGACGGCCACGAGACGGACCTTCATGGTCAGTCCGCCGCGTGACCGTCCGAGGACATGATCGTGCGGCTCGCCGGCCTCGGCATCTGTCAGATCACCCGCTCCATGTCCACATCAAAAACTCGGACGAGCGGCAGTCACCTGACCGACCGGACACGTCCTAGCCGAAGTTCACGTCACTGCACAGGTAGTACGTCTGGTCCATGTGCGAGGCCTTCCAGATCGTGTAGACGACGTGGTGGCCGGTGCGGCCCGGGGCGCTGATGTTGTCGATCGTGTAGTTCTGGCTCGGGGCGTAGCGGCCGGTCTGCTTGACCAGTTGCAGGTCGCTCCAGCTCAGCGCCTGGGTGGCCGGGTTGAAGCCCTGGCGGGTGACGTAGACGAGGAAGTAGTCGGCGCCGTGGCTGGCCTGGTCGAACAGCTTGACGGTGAAGTTGCCGGTGACGTTCGTCGTCTTCCAGGGGCCCACGGCGTCCAGGGCGTTGTAGCGGCCGCCCTCGGTGCGGCCGCCGCTGCACAGCTGGCCGTTGGGGATGGCGGCCTGGTGGTTGCCGCCGACGCCGTTGCGGTAGAGGCCGTTCCAGTTCCACATGGCGTTGGGGTCGGCCCGCCAGGCCTGCCAGCACATCGGGTCCTGCTGCTGCATGGCGGGGTTGAGGTGGTCGCTGCCCCAGCGTAACCAGCAGCCGTAGTTGCGGGACGCCGGGTCGACGACCGAACCGTGGGCGGACGCGGTCCCGGTCCAGGGCAGCAGGCCGAGCAGCGTCGCGAAGAGGAGGGTGAGGAGGTGCGGCACCCAACGGGGACGCGATGGTATGGCGCCAACCTGAGTATTCATTGTGCGGCTCCGTCTTCCGGGGATGTGGGGATCTGCCGGTTGATGGGAGCGCTCCCAGTGGGGCTCTACCCGAGAGCCCCCGAGAGAAAACCGAAATGGCCCTACGCCTTCCGCAGTTGGTCCGCGATCATCAGGACCGCGAAGCCGACCACCGCGATCACGATGTTGGCGAACAGCTCCCGCCCGTGCAGGAAGCCCACGTTCTCCGTCAGGTACCGGGTGAAGCCCATGAAACGGAACCACCCCGTCAGTTCGCGCAGCACCCCGCACACGCCGACGACCAGTACCAGTGTGCCGATGACTTCGAGGATCTTCTTCATACCCGGAATCGTCGGCCCGGGCGCCGGGCCATCGCGTCGGACCGCGGGATGGGAGCCGGCGCCGGAAGTATGAGCCTGCGCGACTTCGGTAGCGGACCGGTGTCCATGGGCCCCGCCACGCCGCCCACCCACATAGCTTTGTCGACATGACGCGTGCGGAGTACCCCTGGCTGCTGCCCTCGGACCTGGCCGATCCGGCCGATCCGGCCGATCCGGGCGGCCCCGAAGGCCGAGACGTGCGCCGACACCGGCGTACCGTACGTGACTGGATCGTCGACACGACCGCCTTCGTCTTCGCCGCGTTCGTCGGCCTCCTCGCCGCCGAGGCCAGCAGCCAGCTCGACAACTCCGAGGTCGCCGTCTTCGCCGACCAGCTGCTCGGCGCCGCCGCCTGCTGCGCGCTCTGGCTGCGCCGCCGGTGGCCCGTGGGCCTGGCCATCGCCCTGTCCGTACTCAGCACGGTGGCACCCACCGCGGGCGGCGCCCTCCTGGTCGCCCTCTTCGGCGTCGCCGTACGGGTGCCGTTCCGGCGACTCGCCTACGTCGGCGGCCTGGCGCTCGTGTGCGGCGTCGCCCAGGTGTTCGTACGCCCCGACCCGACCCTGCACCCCCTCGTGGCGGTCGCCGTCGGCGTCGTCCTGGTCCTCCTGGTCACCGGCTGGGGCATGCTCGTCCGCTCCCGCCGCCAGCTCGTCGTCGCCCTGCGCGAACGGGCCAGGCGCGCCGAGGCCGAGGCGGAACTCCGTGCCCAACAGGCCCAGCGCGCCGCCCGCGAGGCCATCGCCCGCGAGATGCACGACGTCCTCGCCCACCGGCTCACCCTGCTCAGCGTCCACGCCGGCGCCCTCGAATTCCGGCCCGACGCGCCCCCGCCCGAGGTCGCCCGCGCCGCCGGGGTCATCCGCGACAGCGCCCACGAGGCGCTCCAGGACCTGCGCGAGATCATCGGCGTCCTCCGCGCCCCCGGCGACCGCGAGGACGGCGACCGCCCGCAGCCCACCCTCGCCACCCTCGACGCGCTGATCGCCGAGTCCCGCCAGGCCGGCATGAAGGTCACCCTCGACAACGGCATCGACGACCCGGCAGGCGTCCCCGCCGCCACCGGCCGCACCGTCTACCGCATCGCCCAGGAGGGCCTGACCAACGCCCGCAAACACGCACCCGGCACGGAGGTCACCGTCACCGTCCGCGGCCACCCCGGCGACGGACTCACCGTCGACGTCCGCAACCCCGCCCCCACCGGCCCCGTCCCGCACGTACCCGGATCCGGCCAGGGGCTCATCGGGCTGACCGAACGCGCCACCCTCGCCGGCGGCCGCCTCACCCACGGACCCGCGCCCGACGGCGGGTTCACCCTCCACGCCTGGCTACCGTGGCCCTCATGACCATCCGGCTGCTCATCGTCGACGACGACCCCCTCGTCCGCGCGGGACTCACCTTCATGCTCGGCGGTGCCGACGACATCGAGATCGTCGGGGAGGCCGCCGACGGCGCCGACGTCCCCGCGCTCGTGGGCCGGGTCTCGCCCGACGTCGTCCTCATGGACATCCGCATGCCGTACGTGGACGGCCTCACCGCCACCGAACAGCTCCGCGCCCGCCCCGGCGCCCCCGAAGTCGTCGTCCTCACCACGTTCCACGCCGACGAGCAGGTGCTGCGCGCGCTCAGGGCCGGCGCCGCCGGGTTCGTACTGAAGGACACCCCGCCCGCCGAGATCGTGGACTCCGTACGGAGGGTGGCGGCCGGCGACCCGGTCCTCTCCCCGGCCGTCACGCGCCAACTGATGACCCATGTGGCGGGGCACGCCGTGGAGAACACCCGGCGGACGGCCGCCGCCGCCCGGCTCGCGGAGCTGGCCGAGCGCGAGCGGGACGTGGCCCTCGCCGTCGGCCGGGGCCACTCCAACGCCGAGATCGCCGCCACCCTCTACATGAGCGTGCCGACGGTCAAGACCCATGTGTCGCGGATCCTCGCGAAACTCGGCCTCAACAACCGTGTCCAGATCGCCCTGTTGGTGCACGACGCGGGACTCCTGGACGGGGAGGACGGCGCTTAAGGTGGGGCGATGACCACGGTCGATCTGAGCGAGTACGGCGCGGACTTCACCGCCGACCCCTACCCGTACTACGCGAAACTCCGCGAGAGCGGGCCCGTCCATCACGTGCGCACGGCGCCCGGCAACGAGGCCTGGCTGATCGTGGGCCACTCCGAGGCGCGGGCCGCGCTCGCCGACCCCCGGCTGTCCAAGTCGCCCTCCACGGCCGGGTTCCGGATGCTCGACGAAGAGGTCATCGGCCCGAACCTGCTGGTCTTCGACCCGCCCGACCACACCCGGCTGCGCAAACTGGTCGCCCGCGAGTTCACCGGGCGGCGCGTGGAGGCCCTGCGGCCGCGCGTCCAGCGCATCACGGACGAGCTGATCGACGCCATGGCGCCGCACGGCCACGCCGACCTCGTCGGCGCGCTGGCCTTCCCGCTGCCCATCACGGTGATCTGCGAACTGCTCGGCGTGCCCGCCGCCGACCGGGACGCGTTCCGTGCCTGGTCCACCGAGATCGTCGCGCCGACGGGGGCGGAGGCCGAGAGCGCCGCCGTGCACGGGCTGCGCGCCTACCTGGACGAGCTCATCGAGGACAAGCGGTGCGCCGGCCCCGCCGACGACCTGCTCTCCGCGCTGCTGCGCACCCGCGCGGACGACGGCGACCGGCTGTCGGCCGCCGAACTGCGCGCCATGGCCTACCTGTTGCTGATCGCCGGGCACGAGACGACGGTCAACCTCATCTCCAACGGCGTCCGCGCCCTCCTCACCCACCCGGACCAACTGGCCGCTATCCGCGCTGACTTCGGGCTCCTCGACGTCGCGGTGGAGGAGATGCTGCGCTACGACGGCCCCGTCGAGACCGCCACGGTACGGTTCGCCCGCGAGCCGGTACCGGTCGGGGACACCGTGATCCCCCCGGGGGCCACCGTCCTCGTCGGCATCGGCGCGGGCGACCGGGACCCGGCCAGGTTCCCGGACCCGGACCGCTTCGACATCCGCCGCGACACCGGCGGCCACCTGGCCTTCGGCCACGGCATCCACTACTGCCTGGGCGCCCCGCTGGCCCGCCTGGAGGTCCGCATCGCGATCCGCGCCCTGCTGGAGCGCTTCCCCTCCCTCTCCCTCGACCCCTCGGCCGGCCCTCTCGACTGGCTGCCCGGCCTCCTCATGCGCGGCGTGCGCCGCCTTCCCGTCAGGTGGTGACGCGATGACAGAACCCGACCCGTCCTTCGCTCAGAAGATCCTCGACAGCCAGCCCTTCAGCCGGCTCCTCGGCGCCCGCATCACCGCCTTCGGTGACGGGGCCGCCGTACTGGAGGTGGACGTACGGGAGGACCTGCGCCAGCAGAACGGCTTCCTGCACGGCGGCGTCCTCTCGTACGCCGCCGACAACGCCATCACCTTCGCGGCGGGCAGCGCCCTGGGGCCCGCCGTGCTGACGGCCGGGTTCTCCATCCAGTACATCCGCCCCGCCACCGGCCGTACGCTGCTGGCCCGTGCCTCCGTGGTCCACGCGGGTCGGCGGCAGGCGGTGGTGCGCTGCGACCTGCTCACGCGGGATCAGGACGGGACCGAGACCCTGTGCGCGGTGGCCCAGGGCACGGTCCTGTCGTCGGCCCTGTCGTCCCCGTCGTCGTCCGCCCCGTCAGAGCCCTGACGGCACCTCCTCCAGCCGCACCGGGCGCCGCTCGCGGCGCGAGAGCTCGCACGCCTCGGCGACGCGCAGCGCCTGGAGGGCCTCATGGCCGTCGCACGGGTTGGCCAGTTCGCCGCGTGCGAGGTGGACGAAGGCGTCCAGCTCGGCTTCGTAGGCCGGGGCGAACCGCTCCAGGAAGCCGGGCCAGGGCTTGTCGGCGGCGGGAGGACCGAGCGGTTCGGTGGAGGTCAGGGGCGTGCGGTCGTCGAGGCCCACCGCGATCTGGTCGCGCTCGCCCGCCAGTTCCATCCGTACGTCGTAACCGGCGCCGTTGCAGCGGGTGGCCGTCGCGGTGGCGAGGGTGCCGTCGTCGAGGGTGAGGAGCGCGGCCGCCGTGTCGACGTCGCCGGCCTCGCGGAACATGGCGGGGCCGCCGTCCGAGCCGGTCGCGTACACCTCGGTGATCTCGCGGCCGGTGACCCAGCGGAGGATGTCGAAGTCGTGGACCAGGCAGTCGCGGTAGAGGCCGCCGGAGAGCGGGAGGTACGCGGCGGGCGGCGGCGCCGGGTCGGAGGTGATGGCCCGTACGGTGTGCAGCCGGCCGATACGCCCGGAGTGGACGGCCTCGCGGGCGGCCCGGTAACCGGCGTCGAAGCGGCGCATGAAGCCGAGCTGGAGCTGGGTGCCGGCCGCCTCGACCTCGCGGAGCGCGCCGAGCGTGCCGGGCAGGTCGAGGGCGATGGGTTTCTCGCAGAAGGTGGGCAGGCCGGCGCGGGCGGCGCGGCCGATGAGTTCGGCGTGGGCGGCGGTCGCCGAGGCGATGACCACCGCGTCCACGCCCCAGGCGAACACGTCGCCGACGGTCGGCGCGGCCGTGGCGCCGGTGAGGTCGGCGACCTGGGCCGCCCGGCCGGGGTCGGCGTCGGCGACCACGAGGGCTCCCACCTCCGGGTGGCGGCTGAGCACGCCCGCGTGGAAGGCCCCGATACGTCCCGTTCCGATGAGTCCGATGCGCATGGCCCCCAAGGTGGTGCCGTCGTAGTCATCGTGTCAAGCTTTTGTCCTGACAACATGACTTCACAACTTCCCGTCATCATTTCCTGTGGATAGGCTCGGCCCGTGCCCAAGCAGACCCGAGCAGCCAGAGAAGAGACCGGTCCCGTCGTGCGACTGCCGCTGAGCGTGGACCGCACCAGCCCGGTCCCGCTCTACTTCCAGCTCTCCCAGCAGCTGGAGGCGGCCATCGAGCGCGGGACACTCACCCCCGGCAGCCTCCTCGGCAACGAGATCGAACTGGCCAACCGGCTCGGCCTGTCCCGGCCGACCGTCCGCCAGGCCATCCAGGCCCTCGTCGAGAAGGGCCTGCTGGTGCGCCGCCGGGGCGTCGGCACCCAGGTGGTGCACAGCCAGGTCAAGCGCCCGCTGGAGCTCAGCAGCCTCTACGACGACCTCGAGGCGGCCGGCCAGCGCCCCGCCACCATCGTCCTGACCAACCGGATCGAGCCCGCCACCGCCGAGATCGCCGCCGCCCTCGGCGTACCCGAGGGCACCGACGTCCGGTACGTGGAGCGGCTGCGCTTCGCGCACAACGAGCCGATGGCGCGGCTGCGCAACCACCTGCCGCTCGGCCTGCTCGAGCTCGACACCGAGCTGCTGGAGGGGACCGGCCTGTACCGGATGATGCGCGGCGCGGGCATCACGCTGCACAGCGCCCGCCAGAAGGTCGGGGCGCGGGCCGCGACGAGCCTGGAGGCGGAGCTGCTCACCGAGGAGAAGGGCGCGCCGCTGCTGACGATGGAGCGGACCACCTTCGACGACACCGGCCGGGCGGTGGAGTTCGGCTCGCACATCTACCGGGCGTCGCGGTACGCCTTCGAGTTCCAGCTCCTGGTGCGGCCGTAAGCCCGTCCGTACGTCATCGCGTAAGAATGTTCGGACAAACTATTGACGGGTCCGCCCCACGCCCGTAGAAACTCACCCAGCCGCAATCGGGCGGCGCCGGGGAAGACAAGGCGGACCCACGATGCGTACCACCCGCACGGCAGCAGCAGCCCTGCTGACCGCAGTCGCACTCACCGTCACCGCCGCCGGATGCAGCAGCTCGGGCGGCAAGGACTCCGAGAACAAGGCCACCCACACCTCCGGCGGCGGCAAACCCGCCGCCACCCCACGCATGACCGTCGCGATGGTCACCCACTCCGGCGAGGGCGACACCTTCTGGGACATCGTCCAGAGCGGCGCCAAGGTCGCCGCCGCCAAGGACAACGTCGAGTTCCTCTACGCCGCCAACAAGGAGGGCAAGGAACAGGCCGCCCTCATCGACTCCTACGTCACGAAGAAGGTCGACGGCCTGATCGTCACCCTCGCCAAGCCCGAAGCGGTCAAGGCGTCCGTCGCCAAGGCCGTCGCCGCCGGCATCCCGGTCGTCACCATCAACTCCGGCGGGCAGCACTCCAAGGCCTTCGGCGCGCTCGGCCACATCGGCCAGGACGAGGCCGTGGCGGGCGAAGCCGTCGGCGAGGAGCTCACCGCACGCGGCAAGAAGAAGGCGCTCTGCGTCATCCACGAGCAGGGAAACGTTTCCCTCGAAGAGCGCTGCGCCGGCGTCAGGAAGACCTTCAAGGGCACCGTGGAGAACCTCAACGTCGAGGGCACCAACATGCCCGCCGCGACCTCCTCCATCGAGGCCAAGCTCCAGAGCGCCAAGGACATCGACGCCGTCGTCACCCTCGGTGCCCCGTTCGCCGCCGCCTCCGTCAAGGCCAAGCAGAGCGCCGGCTCCGGCGCCGAGATCGACACCTTCGACCTCAACGCGGCCGTCGTCGCCCAGCTCAAGGCCCAGCAGATCGGCTTCGCCGTCGACCAGCAGCCCTACCTCCAGGGCTACCTCGCCGTCGACGCGCTCTGGCTCCACAAGGACAACCTCAACGTCATCGGCGGCGGCAAGCCCGTCCTCACCGGCCCGGCCCTCGTCACCGGGAAGGACGTACCGGTGCTGGAGGAACTGACCGCCCGCGGTACCCGATGAAATCCGGGCACATCACCATGACCGATACTTGGCCGGTACAGCGAGCAGAGCAGGCAGAGCAAGCACAGCGAGCACAGCGGCAAGAAGGGCACGGCGTCGTGGCAAGGGTTCGGACAGGGGTACGCGCGCTCCGCGCGGTACTGGCGACGGTGCTCGGAGTGTCCCTCGCGGGAGCCGCCGCGGGATGCAGCGCCACGGGCGGCAAGCGCGCCGAGGACGCCCGCAAGGCCGCCGCCGCCGAAGGCCGGGCGGCCGTCGACACCCCGAAGTGGACCATCGCCATGGTCACCCACTCCGGCGACGGCGACACCTTCTGGGACATCGTCCAGAACGGCGCCAAGCAGGCCGCCGTCAAGGACAACATCAACTTCCTCTACGCCCACAGCGACGAGGGCCAGCAGCAGGCCCAGCTCGTCGACTCCTACATCGACAAGAAGGTCGACGGCCTGATCGTCACCCTCGCCAAGCCCGACGCCATGAAGGCGTCCGTCGCCAAGGCCGTCAAGGCCGGCATCCCGGTGATCACCGTCAACTCCGGCTCCGAACAGTCAAAGGCGTTCGGCGCCCTCACCCACATCGGGCAGGACGAGAACATCGCCGGCGAGGCGGTCGGCGACGAGCTCGACGAGCGCGGCCGCAAGAAGGCCCTGTGCGTCCTGCACGAGCAGGGCAACGTCGGCCACGAGCAGCGCTGCGCCGGGGTGAAGAAGACCTTCGACGGCGACGTCCAGAACCTGTACGTCGACGGCACCAACATGCCCGACGTACAGGCCTCGATCGAGGCGAAACTCCAGACCGACCGGTCCATCGACGCCGTCGTCACCCTCGGCGCGCCGTTCGCCGACGCCGCCGTCCAGGCGAAGAGGACCGCCGGGTCCGGCGCCGAGATCGACACCTTCGACCTCAACGCCAAGGTGGCCGCCGGCCTGAAGAGCAAGCAGCTCGGCTTCGCCGTCGACCAGCAGCCCTACCTCCAGGGGTACGAGGCCGTCGACCTGCTGTGGCTCTACCGCTACAACGCCGACGTGCTCGGCGGCGGCAGGCCCGTCCTCACCGGCCCGCAGATCATCACCGAGAAGGACGCCGCCAAGCTGGCGGAATTCACGGAGCGAGGAACCCGATGACCGCGACCGCACCACCCGTGAAAGACCGTTCTCCCGTCGACGAGCGCCTGCTGCGCACCTCACCGCTGCGAAGGCTCCTCGGCCGCCCCGAGCTCGGCTCCGTCGTCGGAGCCGTCGCCGTCTTCCTCTTCTTCTCGATCGTCGCCGACAGCTTCCTGAGGGCGTCCAGCTTCGGCACGGTCCTCTACGCCGCCTCGACGATCGGCATCATGGCCGTCCCCGTCGCGCTGCTGATGATCGGCGGCGAGTTCGACCTGTCGGCCGGTGTGCTGGTGACCAGCTCCGCGCTGGTCTCCTCGATGTTCAGCTACCAGATGACCGCGAACATCTGGGTCGGCGTCCTCGTCTCCCTCCTGGTCACCCTCGCCATCGGCGTCTTCAACGGCGTCATGCTCACCCGGACCAAACTGCCGAGCTTCATCATCACGCTCGGTACGTTCCTGATGCTGACCGGCCTGAACCTCGGCCTGACCAAGCTGATCAGCGGCACCGTGTCGACCAGGACCATCGCCGACATGGAGGGCTTCAGCTCCGCCCGGGCGCTGTTCGCCTTCCAGTTCTCCCTCGGCGGCATCGACATCAAGGTCACCATCCTGTGGTGGTTCGGCCTGGTGGCGCTGGCCACCTGGATCCTGCTACGCACCCGCTTCGGCAACTGGATCTTCGCGGTCGGCGGCGGCGCCGACGCCGCCCGCGCCGTCGGCGTTCCGGTCCGTACGACGAAGATCGGCCTCTACATGGGCGTGGCCTTCTGCGCCTGGGTGTCCGGACAGCACCTGCTGTTCTCGTTCGACGTCGTCCAGTCCGGCGAGGGCGTCGGCAACGAGCTGATCTACATCATCGCGGCCGTGATCGGCGGCTGCCTGATCACCGGCGGATACGGCTCCGCCATCGGCTCGGCGGTCGGCGCGTTCATCTTCGGCATGACCAGCAAGGGCATCGTGTACGCCGAGTGGAACCCGGACTGGTTCAAGTTCTTCCTCGGAGCGATGCTCCTTCTCGCGACCCTGCTCAACGCCTGGGTCCGCAAGCGCGCGGAGGCAACCAAGTGACCGCACTCGTCGAGCTGGCCGACGTCAGCAAGTACTACGGCAACATCCGCGCCCTCGAAGGGGTCTCCCTCGAAGTGCACGCGGGCGAGATCACCTGCGTCCTGGGCGACAACGGCGCCGGCAAGTCCACCCTCATCAAGATCATCGCGGGGCTGCACGCCCACGACGGGGGCACCTTCCGCATCGAGGGCGAGGAGACCTCCCTCTCCTCCCCGCGCGAGGCCCTGGACCGGGGCATCGCCACCGTCTACCAGGACCTGGCCGTCGTCCCCCTCATGCCGGTCTGGCGGAACTTCTTCCTCGGCTCCGAGCCCACCAAGGGCGCCGGCCCCTTCAGGCGCCTCGACGCCGACCTGATGCGCGAGACGACCCGCGCCGAGCTGCTGCGCATGGGTATCGACCTGCGGGACGTCGACCAGCCGATCGGCACCCTGTCGGGCGGTGAGCGCCAGTGCGTGGCCATCGCCCGCGCGGTGTACTTCGGCGCCAAGGTCCTCGTCCTCGACGAGCCGACGGCGGCGCTCGGCGTCAAGCAGTCCGGGGTGGTCCTCAAGTACGTGGCGGCCGCCCGCGACGCCGGACTCGGCGTGGTGTTGATCACGCACAACCCGCACCACGCGTATCTGGTCGGTGACCGGTTCGTGCTGCTGAAGCGGGGCGTGATGTCGGCGAGCCACACCAAGGACTCCGTCACCCTCGACGAACTCACCCGCCAGATGGCGGGCGGCAGCGAGCTCGAAGACCTCCGCCACGAGCTCGAACGCGCCCCGTCACCCGCCCACGTCGGCGGCCACGCGGTCCCCCCGGCCCCGGCGCCCTGACCACGGCGTACCGCCGCCCCCGGCCGCGTACCTGGCAGAATCGAGGGCGGCGGGCGCCGTCCGCCGCCGGACCCCCCACCGTCCGGCCCCCCACCACCAGGACGACAGGACTCGTGAGCACGTACCACGATCTCGCCCACCGGGGCTCCGCCCGCGCCACCGTCCTGCGGACCGTCTCCGCCCGTGAGCGCCGCTCGCACCTGACCGCGCCCCGGGTGCCGACCGTCGGCATCGACATCGGCGGTACGAAGGTGATGGCGGGCGTCGTCGACGCCGACGGCCGGATCCTGGAGCAGATCAAGACCGAGACGCCCGACAAGTCCAAGAGCGCCAAGGTCGTCGAGGACACCATCACCGAGCTGGTCCTGGACCTGTCCGACCGGCACGACGTGCACGCGGTGGGCATCGGCGCCGCCGGCTGGGTCGACGCCGACCGCAGCCGCGTCCTGTTCGCCCCCCACCTGGCCTGGCGCAACGAGCCGCTGCGCGACTCCCTCCAGGCCCGGCTCGCCGTCCCCGTCATGGTCGACAACGACGCCAACACCGCGGCCTGGGCGGAGTGGCGCTTCGGCGCCGGCCGTGGCGAGGACCACCTCGTCATGATCACGCTCGGTACCGGTATCGGCGGCGCGATCCTGGAGGGCGGCCAGGTCAAGCGCGGCAAGTACGGTGTCGCCGGCGAGTTCGGCCATATGCAGGTGGTGCCCGGCGGCCACCGCTGCCCGTGCGGCAACCGCGGCTGCTGGGAGCAGTACAGCTCCGGCAACGCCCTCGTCCGGGAGGCCCGCGAGCTCGCGGCGGCCGACTCGCCGGTCGCGTACAACATCATCGAGCGCGTCAAGGGCTCCGTCCCCGACATCACCGGCCCGCTGATCACCGAGCTCGCCCGCGAGGGCGACCCGATGTGCATCGAGCTGTTCCAGGACATCGGCCAGTGGCTCGGCGTCGGCATCGCCAACCTGGCCGCCGCCCTCGACCCGTCCTGCTTCGTCATCGGCGGTGGCGTCAGCGCCGCCGACGACCTGCTGATCGGCCCCGCCCGGGACGCCTTCCGCCGCCACCTCACCGGCCGCGGCTACCGCCCCGAGGCCCGGATCGCCAAGGCCCAGCTCGGCCCCGAGGCCGGTATGGTCGGAGCCGCCGACCTCGCCCGGCTCGTCGCGCGCCGCTTCCGCCGCGCCAACCGCCGCCGCCTGGAGCGCTACGAGAAGTACGAGCGGTACGCCCAGGCCATCCGCAACGGCCGTACGACCACCACCACCCAGGAACCGTAGTCATGTCAGTGACGTCCGTGCTGAGCCGGCCCGCGTCCCCCGAGGAGCGGCGGCGCATGATCCGCCGCCGGATCCTGACCGCCGTCGTCATCGTGCTGCTCATCGGCATCCCGGCCGGCTATCTGGTGATCTCCGCCCAGCAGAGCCGGGCCAGCGGCCGCGACAAGGAGGCCGAGTCCTCCGTCACCGGCCTCCGGGACAGCTGGCCGTCCAAGATGAAGCGCCGCGTCTTCGAGGTGCCGATCCCGGCCGGCTCCACCGAGGTCGCCTACTTCGAGACGAGCAACTGGAAGTCGAGCAGGCTGTACGTCGAGTTCACCACCGACGGCACCGGACTGGACGACTTCCTGAACGACGTCGGGACGAGCCGCGCCGCGCTCGACGCCAAGGACATCACCATCAGCGACCGCGACGCCCGCACCGTCGGCTGGACGTTCCCCGCCGGCCGCGACTGGTCCGCCACCACGCACCGCCAGAAGGACCCGCGTCCCACCCAGGACATCACCGTCGACCTCACCGACCCGGCGGCCCCGCGCGTCTACGTCGTCTCGACCGCGACCCCCTGACCGGAGGGCTCATCCCCGGCCCGGCGCGCCCCGTTCACCGCTTTCCGCGCGGGTGGCTCCGAGCGGTCGCCACTGGGGACGCTGGGGCCGCGGCGGGGCGCAGCATCTGTCCGGCGGCCAGTTCGCGGTAGGTGGGGCTGCAGGTGAGCAGCTCCTCGTGACGTCCGCAGGCGGTGGTTCGGCCGTTGTCCAGTACGACGATCTGGTCGGCGTGCTGGACGGTGGAGAGGCGGTGCGCGATCACCAGCAGGGCGCATTCCCGCGCGATGTCCTTCATCACCTTGGTGAGCGCGGTTTCGTTGATGGCGTCGAGGTGGGACGTGGGCTCGTCGAGCAGGAGGAGTTCGGGACGGCCGAGCAGCGCGCGGGCCAGGGCGACGCGCTGGCGCTCACCTCCCGAGAGGGTGCTGCCGCGCTCGCCGAGCAGACCGGACAGGCCGCCGCGCAGCCGGCGTACGACATCGTCGAGCTGGGCGAGTTCGACGACGCGCCGTACGTCGGCCTCCGGGGCGTCCGGCACGGCGTAGGTGATGTTGTCGCGCAGGGTGCCGTGGACGACATGGGTGTTCTGGTCGACGACGGCGATGCGTTCGCGGCACTCGGCACGGGTCAGTTCGCCGGCGGGCCGTCCGTCGAAGAGGAGGGCTCCCGAGTCCGGTTCGTGGAACCTGGCCACCAGGGCGAAGATCGTGCTCTTTCCGGCTCCCGACCGGCCCACCAGGGCCGTCTGGCGCCGGTGCGGGACGGTGAGGGTGACGCCGCGCAGGACCGGCCGGTCCGGGTCGTAGCCGAAGGTGAGGTCCCGCAGGGCGAGGGCGGGCTCCTCGTACGCGGCGGCCTGCCGAGCCGGTTCGCACGTACGCACGCGTACGGTCGGCGTCCGGGGCCGTGCGGGCTCCGCGGGCAGCGAGGGCTCCACGGGCAGTGACAGCGCGTGCTCGATGCGCTGGTAGGCACCCATGCCGCGCTGGATCAGGCCGACCGCGCGGAAGACCGACGACAGGGGCAGAACGAGGTAGGAGGCATAGAGCAGGAAGGCCACGAGGTCGCCGAGGGAGTTGGCGTGGCCGGTGACACGCAGGCCGCCGATGACCAGGACGAGCAGGAAGGAGCCCTGGACGGCGAGCTCGACCGCCGGGCTCATCACGGAGGCCAGTCTCGCGGTCCGTACGCCCGCGTCGTGAGCGGACTCGATGCGTTCGCCGATGCGCCGCGCCTCACGGTCCTCGGCGCGGTGCACCCGCACCATCGGCAGTGCGCCCAGCGCGCGCTCGAGGTCGGCGGCGATCGCGCCGACGGAGTTCTGCATGTGTTCGGAGGCGGCCCGGATGCCCTTCAGCAACGAAGCCACCACCGCCGCCGCGGTCGCCACGGTCAGGGCGACCAGGAGAAGCAGCAGCGGGTCGATCCACAGCATCAGGGCGACCGCACCGGCCGCGACGAGCGCCCCGGTCACCAGATCGACGAGGGCCTGGGACACCACCTCCCTGAGCAGGGTGGTGTCGGCGGTCACGCGGGAGATCAGATCGCCGCTGCGGTGCCGGTCGTACTCCCTCATCTCCAGCCTGAGCAGCCGTCCCACCAGCCCGTGGCGGAGTTGTCGTACGACTCCTTCACCCATGCGTTCCAGGACGAAGCGGCCGATGGCGCCGGTGGCCGCTTCGGTGACGAACAGCACGGCCAGGAGGAGCAGCAGGGGCCAGAACGCCCGCCCGTGGCCGCTCACGTCCACGATCTGCTTGGCGACGAGCGGCTGGGCCAGCCCCAGTACGGAGCCCACGAGGGTGAGCACGGTGGCCACGACGATGGAGGTCCGGTGCCCGGTGGTCAGCCGGTACATGGTGGCCACCGCGGCCCGTGTCGAGCGGTCCGGCACCTCCGCCCGGGAAGTCCGGGCGGCCGTCATGGGCCGGGCGGCCGGTTCGCCGTCACGGGCCCCACCGCCAGCAGCCGCGTGAAGTAGTCGTCGGGCACACCTTCGCCGATGGGCCGGCCCTCCGCCTCGATCCAGGCGTGGGCGTTGAAGGGGGGCACCACGCTCGCCCCTGTGCACCACGTGGGCCAGCTGCCCGTCAGCCGGCACAGCAGGGCCGCGCCCAGCGAACGGGGCAGACAGCCTTTCGGCCCGGCGCAGAGCAGGCTGACCGCGCACATCGCGTCCCGGGCGTTCTTCGCCTGTGCGGCGGTGGCGGGCGCGGCGCCGCGGCGTACGACACCGAGCGCGGCGCGGATCCGGCGCGGGGACAGCAGCGACAGCGCGACGGCGGGAAGCAGCACGAGGCGGGCGGCCAGACGCCGGGTGAACGGGACGCCGGTGGGCCGTTCCAGCGCGCTGGGCGTCGTCATGAGGCCAGCCCCGACGTCCGCAGCTCCTGTACGAGAGCCGTGACGTCCTGCTCCGCGCGGTCCTGGTCGATGTCGAACTCCGCGAGCAGCGCCTCGACGGCCGACGCTTCGTCGCCGCCTCGGAGGAGGGTCTTCACCACCAGGGTGCCGGTGGGATTGAGCTCCCAGTAGTTCCCGCTGCGCTCGTCCAGGAGGACCGTGCCGTACTGGGTCTCCGCGGTGGAGACATCGGGGCGGAACCGCAATGCCATGGTGTGTGCTGCCTTTCTCCGGAGGCGGGCCTAGCGGGTGCGGGTGCGGGACAGACCACGCAGCCATACTTCGGTGGCGATCGTGGAGTAGAGGATGGCGTCGCGCAGAGCGGGGGTGGCGGGCCGCTGGGCGAGGCCGCGCAGGGCCTTCCCGTCGACCAGGCCGAGCTGCTCCAGCCGTGAGTCCTCCCACATGGCCAGCAGGTCGGCGCGGTGCCGACGCAGTCCGTCGGCGGCGTCCATGGAGGCCGCGGCCTTGTTGGTGCGCCGCAGGCAGACCTCGGGCACGACTCCGCGCATGGCGGCGGTCAGGAGGGGCTTGTACTGCCAGGGCGACACGCGCTCGCTCGGCCGTACGGCGAGGGACGCCTCGATGACGCGGTCGTCGAGGAACGGCGAGGCCATCGGTACGCCGGCGCGGGCCGCCATCCGGTCCCACTGGCGGATGATGCGGGTGCAGGAGCGGATCTGCTCCAGGTCGGTGTGCAGGCCACGGTCCGGGTGCAGCGGCGTGGCCGTCGCGGCCGCCTCGCGCAGGGCTCGCTGCGCCAGCCGTTCCGCGTCGGGCGTCACCCAGTCGAAGAGGCGGGGAGGCATGCCCCATCCGAGGCTGGTGGTCACCGTGGCGGGGACGGGGTCGCGCAGTCGGCCGCTGTGATCGGCGAGCCACTTCCCGTACGGCCGTGAGTCGGCCAGTGCGCGGACGGTGCCGCCGAGCGGCCACTGCCACAGCGCCCGGAAGCCGCGCAACTGCCGCAGCGCGAACAGCGGACGCGTGCGCACCAGCCTGTGGTAGTACGCCTCTGAGCACCACGCCACGTGGTCGCCCCCGATGCCCGTCAGGTGCAGCCGGCTGCCCCGCTCCGCCATGCCGGGCAGGTGGTGCAGCACCCGCGAACGGTCCATGACGCCGATGGTGGGCTCGTCCAGCAGGTCGTCGATGGAGAGCAGATCGTCGTAGACCAGCGGCGAGGCATCGGCGTCCCACACGACGTGCTGGACGTCCGGCAGGTGCTTCGCCGCCTGCTCGGCCCAGTACAGATCGGTGTCGGCCGGATCGCGCCCCGGCCACGTACTGGCCACCACGCGGGCGGGCGAGCGGTCCGCCAGGAAGCAGATGGAGGTGGAGTCCAGTCCTCCGGACAGGTCACAACTGACCACACCGCCGTGGCGGGTGCGGGCACCGACGGCCTCGGAGAGGGCTTCGCGGACCAACGGGGCGCCGTCGGCGAGCGTGCGGACCGGCTCCGGCGGCGTCCACCACCGCGAGTGACGTGCGCTGCGTCCGTCCGCCCCGACGATCAGCGCGTCATGCGGGGGGACAGCCGTGACGTCACGCCACAGGGACGCCTCGAACAGCGGATAGGGCACCGGCCACAGCAGCCGTACCGCCAGCTGCTGCTCGTCGGGAGCGGTGCCGAGCGCCTCGGCGAGTACGTCGGCGCGGGTGGCGGCCACCTGTACGCCGTCCACGGCGGCGTGGAAGACCAGCCGGAGCCCCGACGCGGTGCCCTGCACCCGGAGCCGGCCGTCGAGGGCGGCGACGAGGTGGAAGCTCCCGGGCAGGGACCGGGCCAGCGCGTCCAGTTCGGCCAGATCGCGCAGCCGTCCCGCGTGGCGCTCCAGCTCGGCGGCATCGACCGGGCAGCAGCCGATGACGGCCAGGGCCGCACGACCGGTGTGCGCGGAGACGAGCTCCTGGTCGTCCCACTGCCCGACCAACCACGGCCGGCCGGAGGTGTGCTGAAGGGTTCGCGTTCCGGGGAGGGCGAAGGAGCGGGCCACGGCGGCCGCGTCCTCGCGGTCGGTGAAGACCGCGAAGTGCGCGTCGCCGGGGCCCGTCCCCGCACTCTCGTGCAGTTCAGTCATGACGTCAGGTCAGGAACCGTCGGTCGTCAGTTCTTGCTCAGGACGAGCCGGTCGTTGCCGGAGCTCTGCAGGAGCCCGGTCTTCTTGCGGAACGTACCGAGCCGGACCAGCGTCGGCGCTTCGTAAGCCTTCTTCATGACCTCTCCTCAGGTTCAGGTTTCACGACCTCTCCCCTGGCCGCCGGCGCACGGGGTGCCGAACCACCGCCGGCCTGCCCAAGGCTCATGGGGAGCCCGGAGCGGGAAGTGAGCGCAGCACCTAGCTACGTGCATAACCGGACGGTATGACAAGGCCGCCATAAAAAATCAGACAATATGAAGAAGGCAAACGATCAGGTCACCGTGCGATCGTTGGCGAGTTTCGGAGAAAATTGAACAACTCGCGACCGGCGTGCAGGCAAGCCGCAAAAACGTTTCCACCCTGTGTGTCGTCACCGTCTGCCGGTTTCGTTGGGAGACCGAGACGACAATCGGACGGAGCCGCCGGGGCGCACTCGGCTCGTGCGCTCGCGCTTCCTCTCCTTCATCTCCCGGCCCGAATGGCTGTGATGTGCCCCCGGCCAGTGGCTGCCGTGGCCAACGAGCTCGGCGGTTCAGCGGTCAGGTCGGGCCGGCGGGACAAGGCGCGGGTCGAGGTCGAGGAGTTCGCTGTTGGTGCGGTAGAGGCCGGGCGCGAAGTGGAATGCGGCCTCACGCAGGAGGACCGGGTCGGCGCCGAACTCCTTGAGTGTGCCAAGCGTCCGGTAACCCGGCTTTTCGAGTTCTCCGCGACCCAGCGGCGGGGACGTCGGTCCGGTTCCTGGAGACCGGATCGATGGCGAAGGACAGCCCCGCGGCGTTCACCGTCAGGCGTGGGCGGCTGGTCGTGGCGACGCCGACGCAGAAGCCCGCCATGAGCGGTGTGATGATGGTGGCGAGCAGGGCGGACGGACCGGCCCAGTCGTGCAGGGAACGCAGGTGATCGGCGCCGTTCGGGGCACCGCCGTCCACGGCACCGACGGTCAGCTGTCACGCGCCAGAGCGCATGCCGGGCTCCGTCATGCCGATCATCCTGCCAGAGGGGGAACTGGTGGAACCCCCTGACTGCCAGGGTCGGACCGCTCCCGGCTACGGTTCCAACCGTCGTCCGTGGTGCACCCGGAGGTCGCGACGCCGAAGCGTGCGGCTCGCACTTGACGGGGTCAAGCCGGTACCGCGGCCGGTGTGCGGGCGGCTTCCAGGACGGCGGACAGGGGGAGCGCCAGAGCGTCCGCGAGTTCGGCGAGCTCCGATGGGGTGGGCTGTACGGGACCGTGGGCGCCGTCCTCGGCGAAGACCCGGATCCGCGGGGTGCGAATGCCCGTACGGTCGGCGAGAGCCTGCGCGTTCAGGTGCCTGCGTCGCATGGTCTCTTGCAACAGCTGTGAAAGTTCGGCCATTCCCTCCGCCTGCCCCCGATCCGCCGGTCCAGCCGCCCGCCCTTCGGGTGAATCCGAGGCTCAGCGCATTGGCTGACGATTCGACGCGGCGTCGCACGGGTGGCCCGGCCCGGCAGCGCATCGGCGACCGTCCGGAACGGACGGCCGACCACCAGCACGTCCGGATGCTTCACGGGGCGCCGGCGACGCCGGGCGCCGTTCACGATCAAGCAGCTTCGCCGACGCGTGGAGACCACCAAGCGGTAGTACGTCAAGCCGTACGTGGAGGATCTTCGCGGAACCGCCACAACCTGGGACGGCTTGCGCGGGGGCCGACCCCAGCACGTGAGAAGTTGTGAGATGTGAGAACGTGCAGGGCGTGAGTGAGACACCGACGAACATCCTGCAATACCGCTCTGACGGGCCAGAAGACGCCCCAGTCCTGATCTTGGCTCCCTCACTGGGTACGACATGGCACATGTGGGACCGGCAGATACCCGAGCTCGTCCGGCAGTGGCGGGTCATCCGCTTCGACCTGCCCGGCCACGGCGGCGCCCCCGCCCACCCCGCGACCTCCGTCGCCGAGCTCACCGACCGGCTCCTGGCCACCCTCGACGAACTCGGCGTCCAGCGCTTCGGTTACGTCGGCTGCTCCATCGGCGGCGCCATCGGCACCGACCTGGCGCTGCGCGCCCCGCACCGGCTCGCCTCGCTCGCCCTGATCGCCTCGTCGCCCCGCTTCGGCACCGCCGACGAGTTCCGCCAGCGTGGCGTGATCGTCCGCACCAACGGCCTCGACCCCATGGCCCGCACCGCGCCGGAGCGCTGGTTCACGCCCGGCTTCGCCGCCGCCCAGCCCGCCATCGTCGAGTGGGCCGTGCAGATGGTCCGCACGACCGACGCCGGCTGCTACGTCGGCGCGTGCGAGGCGCTCGCCGCCTTCGACGTACGCGCCGACCTCGGCCGCGTGGGCGTCCCCACCCTCGTCCTGGTCGGCTCCGAGGACCGCGTCACCGGTCCCGCCGAGGCCCGCCACCTGGTGGCCGGCATCCCCGACGCCCGTCTCGCCGTGGTGCCCGGCGCGTCGCACCTCGCGCCCGTGGAGCAGCCGGCGGCGGTCACCGACCTGCTGGTACGGCACTTCTCCACGTCATGGCAGGCTGTGGCCGATTCGACGACCGGCATGACGGCCCTCGCGGCGCCGCCCGTGATCCCGGCCCTCGCCGCCCCGGCCGCGCCCGCCGCCGCGCGCCCCGCACCGCCGGTCGCCGTCCCGCCCGCCGACGCCGCCGCCGCACCCGTACCGCCCGGTGCCGTCCCGCCCGGCGTGGTCCCCTCCGCCGCGCCCGCACCCGTTCCGGCCGGGCGGCCCGACCCGTACGACGCGGGGATGAAGGTACGGCGGGAAGTCCTGGGCGACGCCCATGTCGACCGGGCCATGGACGGCGCGGACGACTTCACTGGCGACTTCCAGGAGCTGATCACCCGCTACGCCTGGGGCGAGGTGTGGACCCGCGACGGCCTGGACCGCCGGATGCGCAGCGCCGTCACCCTGACCGCGCTGGTCGCCGGCGGTCACCTGGACGAGCTGGCCTTCCACACCCGCGCCGCCCTCCGCAACGGCCTGTCGCCCGCCGAGATCAAGGAGGTGCTGCTCCAGACGGCGATCTATTGCGGCGTCCCTGCGGCGAACTCGGCGTTCAAGGTCGCCCAGCAGGTGATCCTGGAGGAGACCACCCCCGAGGTGTAGGGAGAGGATGCCCTGATGAAGCTGACCAAGAAGTCCCACGCGTGCGTGCGGCTGGAGAAGGACGGGCGGACGCTCGTCGTCGATCCCGGGGGGTTCAGCGAGCAGGACGCGGCGCTCGGCGCCGAGGCCGTCCTGGTCACCCACGAGCACCCCGACCACTTCGACGAGGGCCGGCTCAGGGCAGCCCTGGAGGCCAACCCGGCCGCCGAGATCTGGACGCTGCGCAGCGTCGCGGAGCAGATCTCGGCGGCCTTCCCCGGCCGGGTCCACACGGTGGGCCACGGCGACACCTTCACCGCGGCCGGGTTCGACGTCCAGGTGCACGGCGAGCTGCACGCCGTGATCCACCCGGACATCCCCCGGATCACCAACATCGGCTTCCTGGTCGACGGGTCCGTCTTCCACCCCGGCGACGCGCTCACCGTCCCCGACCACCCCGTCGAGACGCTGATGCTCCCGGTGATGGCCCCCTGGAACAAGATCTCCGAGGTCATCGACTACGTACGCGAGGTGAAGCCGCGGCGCGCCATCGACATCCACGACGCGCTGCTCACCGACCTCGCCCGGCCGATCTACGACCGCCAGATCGGCGGCCTGGGCGGCACGGACCACGGCCGGCTGGCACCCGGGGACGCCACGGAGCTCTGACGGCCGGCCCTCCGAGCGGGGCCGGCTGTCAGAGGCCCCCGTTAGGCTGTGGGCCATGCGCATCGCCACCTGGAACGTCAATTCGATCACCGCCCGTCTGCCCCGGCTGCTGGCCTGGCTGGAGAGCAGCGGCACGGACGTGCTGTGCGTCCAGGAGACCAAGTGCACCGCCGACCAGTTCCCCACCGATGAGCTGCGCGAGCTCGGCTACGAGTCGTCGGTGCACGCCACCGGCCGGTGGAACGGCGTGGCCCTGGTCTCCCGCGTCGGCCTGGAGGACGTCGTCCACGGTCTGCCGGGCGGGCCGGAGTACGAGGGCGTGGCCGAGCCGCGGGCCATGTCCGCGACCTGTGGCCCGGCCCGCGTCTGGTCGGTGTACGTGCCGAACGGCCGTGAGGTGGCCCACGAGCACTACGCCTACAAGCTGCGCTGGCTGGAGGCGCTCAAGAGCGCGGTGGCCGAGGACGCGGCGGGTCCCCGCCCCTTCGCGGTGCTCGGCGACTTCAATATCGCGCCGACCGACGACGACGTCTTCGACCGGGCCTTCTTCGAGGGCTCCACGCACGTCACGGAGCCCGAGCGCGCCGCGCTCGCGGGGCTGCGCGACACCGGGCTCACCGACGTGGTGCCGCGCCCGCTGAAGTACGACCACCCGTTCACGTACTGGGACTACCGCCAGCTGTGCTTCCCCAAGAACCGGGGCATGCGCATCGACCTGGTGTACGGCAACAAGGCGTTCGCCGACGCGGTCAAGGACGCTTATGTCGACCGCGAGGAGCGCAAGGGCAAGGGCGCCTCCGACCACGCGCCGGTCGTCGTCGACCTCGAGGTGTAGCGCTGTAGCGCGCGCCCTGTAGTGCGCCCGGCGGGTTCAGTGCGACGCTGGGCGGTATGAACATCCCTTTCCTGGACGCCTGGCGTAGACGGCACGGCGGGGGGCACGCCGCCTCCGCGGTGGAGCGCGACCCGGAGGGCGTTGCCGACATGCTCGCGGAGTGCGATCTCCTGCGCTCCCGGGTGCAGGAGTTCGGGATCCAACTGGACGACACCCCCCGGTCCTTGGAGGCCATCGACCAGCTTTTGCCGCGCTGGCGCGACGACCCCGAGGAACTGCCCTGGCTGGGCAACGACGCCGGCCTGTACCTCGGTACGGTCATCGTACGGACGGTGCCTGGCGCGCACTGGCACCTGACGCCGGGCGGCCACCCCGTCGTGCGGCTGGTCTCCGGCCGGGAGATCCATGTCGTCGAGGCCGGTCTGGACTGGGCGATCAGCGGTTCTCCGGAGCTTTCCCAGGTGTACGCGGAGGCCGCCGAGGGATAGCGGCACGGGGCGTACCGGTTGGGGTGGTTATACGGCTTATGCCGCCTTTATGCGTGTCGAGGGTGTGAAGTCCCTTTTCGGGCTGGATAGTTTGCGCTGACCTCGACACAGCTGAGAATGGGGCAGGGCAGCGTATGGCCGTCGATCCGTTGATCGAGCTGCGTGACGTCAACAAGTACTACGGGAACGTGCACGTCCTTCAGGACATCACCCTCACCGTCGGCCGCGGAGAGGTCGTGGTCGTCATCGGCCCCTCCGGATCGGGCAAATCGACGCTCTGCCGGGCGGTCAACCGGCTGGAGACCATCGAGTCCGGGCGCATCATCATCGACGGGCAGGACCTCCCCGAGGAGGGGAAGGCCCTGGCCAAGCTGCGCACCGATGTCGGCATGGTCTTCCAGTCGTTCAACCTCTTCGCCCACAAGACCGTGCTGGAGAACGTCTCCCTGGCCCCCGTCAAGGTCCGGGGGCGCAAGAAGGAGGACGCCGACCGGCGCTCCCGTGAGCTCCTGGACCGCGTCGGCCTCGCCAACCAGGCGGAGAAGTACCCCGCCCAGCTCTCCGGCGGCCAGCAGCAGCGCGTGGCCATCGCCCGCGCCCTCGCCATGGACCCCAAGGCCCTCCTCTTCGACGAGCCCACCTCGGCCCTGGACCCCGAAATGATCAACGAGGTGCTGGAGGTCATGCAGCAGCTCGCCCGGGACGGCATGACCATGGTCGTCGTCACCCACGAGATGGGCTTCGCCCGCTCGGCCGCCAACCGCGTGGTCTTCATGTCCGACGGCCGCGTCATCGAGGACCGCATCCCCGAGGACTTCTTCACCAACCCGCGCAGCGAGCGCGCCAAGGACTTCCTCTCCAAGATCCTCAAGCACTGACAGGGGGTGCCCGGAACGATGAACCGTACAGACGGTACGCGGACGAAACGCGCTCTGGCCGCCTTCGCCCTGGCCCTGGCCATCACCCTCACCGCCGGCTCCTGCGGCAAGGACGGCAGCCCGCCCGTCAAGGGCCCACAGCCCGAGAAACTCCCCGGGTACCGGGTGGCGACCGGCTTCCGGCTGCCGGACTCACCGACCTGGAACCGCGCCAAGCGGCGCGGCCATCTGATCGTCGGCGCCAAGGAGGACCAGCCGTACCTCGGCGAGAAGGACCCCGCCGGCGGCCGCTACTCCGGCTTCGACATCGAGATCGCCAAGATGACCGCCGCCCACCTCGGCTTCGACCCGGCGACCATCGCCTTCCGCACCATCGCCTCCGCCAACCGCGAGACCGCCCTGCAGAACGGCCAGATCGACTACTACGTCGGCACCTACACCATCAACGACAACCGCAAGAAACTCGTCGGCTTCGCCGGCCCCTACTACCTCGCCGGCCAGTCCCTCCTCGTCCGCGCCGACGAGGAGGACATCAAGGGCCCCCAGGACCTGGCCGGCAAGCGGGTCTGCTCGGCCGCCGGCTCCACACCCTTCCAGCGGATCGAGGCCGAGTACCCGCGGGCCGACCTCGTCGCGTACGACACCTACTCCATCTGCGTGGACAACCTGCTCACCTACCAGGTCGACGCCGTCACCACCGACGACACGATCCTCCTCGGGTACGCGGCCAAGGTCCCCGACGAGCTGAAGGTCGTCGGCAAACCCTTCTCCAAGGAGCCGTACGGAATCGGCGTCCCCCACCCCGACAACGCGCTGCGCTTCGCCATCGACGACGCCATCGAGGCCAACGAGAAGAACGGCAACTGGAAGAAGGCGTACGACGCGACCCTCGGCCTGTCCGGCGCACCCGCCCCGAAGCCGCCCGCCATCGACCGCTACCCGGCGAGCTGAAGAGCGAGGCACCCATGAACGTACTGACAGACAACTGGTCGCTCTACGGCAAGGGCTTCCTCGGCACCGTCGAACTCACCGTCTACTCCTCCCTCCTCGCCCTCGCCCTCGGCTTCCTCATGGCGTCGTTCCGCGTCGCCCCCGTCGGCTCGCTGCGCTCCTTCGGCACCGTATGGGTGACCGTGCTGCGCAACACCCCGCTCACCCTGCTCTTCTTCGCCGTCCTGCTCGGCCTGCCGCGCTTCGGCCTCGTCCTGCCCTTCACGCTCTTCGCGGTGCTCGCGCTCGGCTGCTACACCTCCGCGTTCGTCTGCGAGGCACTGCGCTCCGGCATCAACACCGTGCCCAAGGGGCAGGGCGAGGCGGCCCGCAGCCTCGGCATGACCTTCAGCCAGACCCTGGGTGCCGTCGTCCTGCCCCAGGCGTTCCGCAGCGTCATCCCTCCGGTCGGCTCCACGCTGATCGCCCTCGCCAAGAACTCGGCCATCGCCGGGGCGTTCAGCGTCACCGAGCTGCTGGGCACCTACAAGACCCTCAACGAGCTCGGCTACAGCATCATCTGGACCTTCATCTGGATCGCCCTGGGCTACCTGATCATCACCCTCACCATCAGCGCGGTCTTCAACGTCATGGAGAAGCGCTGGGGAGTCGCCCGATGACAAGCGCAACCGCTCTGTACGACATCCCGGGCCGCCGGACCCGGCAACGGCACTTCGCGTACGGCATCCTGTCGACCGTCCTCATCGTGGCGCTGATCGGCTGGGTCCCCCACCTCCTGTTCGACACCGACCAGTTCACCTACGCCAAGTGGAACCCCTTCGCCTACGAGGGCATCCAGGAACTGCTGCTGCGCGGCCTCGGCAACACGCTCAAGGCGTTCGCCTACGCCGCGGTCCTCTCGCTCGCGCTCGGCGCCGTCCTCGCCACCGGACGCCTGTCCGAGCACCGGGTCTTCCGGTGGGCGGCGACCCTGGTCGTCGAGTTCTTCCGCGCCATGCCCGTCCTGGTGATGATCTTCTTCATCTTCGTGGCGCTGAAGGTGCACCCGCTGCCCGCTCTGGTCGCCGGGCTGACGCTCTACAACGGCTCGGTGCTCGCCGAGGTGTTCCGGGCGGGCGTCAACTCGGTCGAGCGCGGGCAGCGGGAGGCGGCGTACTCGCTGGGCATGCGCAAGACGCAGGTCATGACGTACGTCCTGGTGCCCCAGGGGGTGCGGGCCATGCTCCCGGCGATCATCAGCCAGCTGGTGGTCGCCCTGAAGGACACGTCGCTGGGCTTCCTCATCACCTACGAGGAGTTCCTCCACGCGGGCAAGCTGATCGCGTCGAACCTCGACTACGATCTGCCGTTCATCCCCGTGGTGATGGTGATCTCACCGATCTACATCGGGATGTGCATGCTGCTCTCCTGGTTCGCCACCTGGGTGGCCAGGAGGCAGCGGCGCAGTCCCAAGACCGAGGCCGTGGATGTCGCACCGGCCGAACAAGGGACGCTGCTGCCGGGGGGTCCCTCCGCGCCGAGATAGACGCGGAGGGAACGCGGCGGCGAGTCGGGGTGCCGACGGACCCGATGGGCCAGCCCCGCCCGGCAGCGGCCGGAGATCACTTCTCGCGCAGCGGGACCGACACGTACGACGGGTCGGACGACGGCGAGGAGAAGGTCAGCCGCGCGCCGGACGGGTTGTGCTCGATGTACAGCGGGTCGACGGTGTCGACGACCAGGGCGAGCCGGTGGCCGGCCGGAACGTCGTAGGCGGTGGAGAACAGCTCCAGGTCCACGGCGAACGGCCGGCCCGGCGTCTTGCCGTGGAAGGTGTACGGGGCGTTGCTGACCAGCTTGCCGACGCCGAGCGGGCCCACGTCGTAGAGGTACGCGACGAGGGTGCCGCTCGACTCCGTGCTGGTGACCGTGGTGTGCAGCTTCGCCGTCCCCCGGACGCGCTGGACGGTGTCGTACCGCTCGGACTGCCAGACGGCGGCGAAGGAGCGGGGGAGGAGGGGGATGGAGGCCATCGGGGGCAGCTTCAGGAACTGGTCAAGGGCGTTGGACAGCATGATGATGCCGCCGTTGGCGCCCGAGTCGACGTTCGCGTACACCTTCTGCGCGTCGGCGAGGGCGATCTTGCGCTCGTTCGCGCCGACCGACTTCCAGTCGGGGTAGCCCTCGTAGCCGCCGGTCGAGCGGGACTTCAGCTGGACCGGCTGCTCGCGGTCGATGCCGTTGTCGACGCCCTTGAGGTGGTGGTCGAACCAGCGGTGGGCGTTGGTCCAGGTGTCGTTGGGCAGGCCGAGCAGGCCGGTCGCCTCCGCGGTGGCGTGGTCGCCGGGCCGGAACTCCAGGCGCTTGGGGCCGGTGAGCTTCTCGTAGAAGGAGGCGTACTGGTTGGGCGGGAAGATGGTGTCGCCCCAGGCGTTGCCGAGCATGATGGCGGCGCCGTTGGCGTTGATCTTCTCCAGCGCGAAGGCGGGGGAGCGCTTGGCGCCCCACGCGATCATCTCCTGCTCCTTGTCGAGGTTGGAGGCGAGGAAGTCCTTGAGGATCTGCTGGAGTTCGGGGCTGGGGCGCCCGGTGAGGTAGCCGGTGCCGCCGAGCATCGCGGCGGCCTGGAGGTGCTGCGTACGGCCGCTGTAGATGGAGTCGATGAGGTCGGCCCAGCCGCTCATGGCCACCACGGCCTTGATCCGCTTGTCGTGCGCGGCCGCGAGCAGGCTGATGCCCGCGCCGTAGCTGACGCCCGCCATGCCGATCCGCTCCGGGTCGGCGGGGGTGTGGGCCAGCGCCCAGTCGATGACCTTGGAGGCGTCGGCGATGTCCGGCGGGCCGGCGACCTCGATGTTCCCGCCGGACTGCCAGAAGCCGCGGGAGTTGTAGCTGACCACCACGTATCCGGCGTCGGCGAGCTTCCGCGCCTGGGCGAGGTACTCGATCTGCGGCATCGACCAGCTGGTGGGCAGCACGATGACCGGGTAGCGGCGGGTTCCGTCCGAGCCCGCCGGGGTGATGACGTTGGCCTTGAGTACGGTGCCGCCGTCGCCGGCGATGTCGACGAACCGTATACCGGCGGCCGTGTCGGTGGCCGTCGTCTCGGTGGCGGCGACGGAGGGGGCGAACCCCAGGGCCGTCCCGGCCAGCAGGGCGGCCGAGACGGCGCCGGTCGTCGTCGTACGCAGGGCTGTGTGCCGCTTTCCCACGGTTCGTTCCCCCATCGCTGGTCAACGCTTGAAAGGTGAACCGAAGGAAAACACGGGTGGCTTACTGGAGGTAACCCGTCGGTAAGTTACGCGCTGGTAACGATTATTGGACGTCGTGTCAACGCAGGGCGCTCTTCGCCTGCCAGTCCGCCCACGACAGGTTCCACTCGCCGTACCCGTTGTTCAGCGCCTGCGTGCCCTTGGCGTCGGCGCCCTCGACCTCGAACGGGTCGCCCACCTGCACCTGGTCGTACACCCACCGGGCGTCCGGGGTGTCCATGCCGATGCAGCCGGAGCTCCTGTTGGCGTTGCCCATGTAGGCGGCGTTCCAGGGCGCCGCGTGCGCGTACATCCCGGACCAGGTCAGGCGCATCGAATAGTCGACCATCTTGTCGTACGCGTCGCCCAGGCCGACCGTCTCGGAGCGCATGTTGATCGTGCCCTCCTTGGACATCAACACGGTCCTGCCGCGCCACGACGCCTTGTCGCCGCCCGGCGTGCCGCCCGACATCGGGATGTCCTTCACCTCCCGGCCGTCGCGGAGAAGCGTGAGCCGGTGGTTGTCGAGATCGACCTCGACCAGCTGGTTCTTCCCTATGGTCATGGTGGTCGTGTAGTCGCGGACGAACCAGCCGCCCTGACCCGAGTCGATGCCGTTCAGCTCGGCCCGGAGGGTCACCTTGGTGCCCGGCTTCCAGTACTCCTTGGGCCGCCAGTCGACCCGGTCCTTGCCCGACCAGTCCTCCATCCAGCCCCAGGAGCCGACCGTGTTGTCCGAGGTCGTCACCTTGAGGTGCTTCTCCACCTCGGCCCTGTTCTTCACCGGGTGGTCGAACACGATCGACAGGGGGTGGGCGATGCCGACCGTGCTGTTCTTGCCGGGCGCCAGCGTCAGCTTGTTCACCTTGTCCGGCGCGGCCGTGGCGAAGCCCGCCTTGGCGGTCCCGCCGTCCGTGGAGCGCGCCTCGACGGTGTAAGCGGTGCCGGGGGCGGCCTTGCGGACGGAGGTCCAGGTCCTGCCGTCGGCGGAGACCGCGCCCTCCAGCGTGGCGCCCTTGGAGTCGGTCACGGTGACCTGCTGGAGCCTGCCCTCGGCGAGGGTGACCCGGACCGGCTCGCCGGCCTCGGCCTGCCTCCCGGAGAGGTTCACCGAGATCCGGGTGTCCGGCTTGCCGTCCTCCCCGTCGGCCTTCCCGGTGCCCGAACCGCCCGAACACGCGGTCAGGGCGGCCGCGGCGAGAACCGCGGTGCCGGCCAGGGCGGCGGTGCGGAAGGGGGCGAGCGGGCGTGTGCGGGTCACCTGGAAAACCTCCGATGCGATCTTTCGTCCCTCGGTGAGAGGGCGAGCGGAGGGCCCGGGTTGCCTACGGGTGCCGGAAATTTCCGTCTGTGCCGGATAGGGGGTGCTAGCCGGCCTCCACCACCGGTGCCGACCGCGCGGTACGGGTCACATCCGCGACCAGCTCGACGACGTCGGGACCGTACGCCTGCGAATTGACCACCTTCAGCAGCAGCACGAACGAACCGTCGGTCCCGTACTTCCGGGCCAGCTTCTCGTGGTGACGCACCAGATAGCGGGTGGCCGCCTGGTTGGTTATCGCGCGCTGCCCGCAGAAGAGGAACACCGGCCGGGCCCCCTCACCGGCGGTGAGCCGGGCGAGGATGACGTACTCGGACGTACCCGGGTCCATGCGGTAGCGCTCGGAGCCGATCACGAGCAAGCTGCGGTCCTCGACGGGCTCGGGGTCCGTGCTGACGGAGAGCCCCGGCACCAGCGTCCGCAGATGCGCCTCCATGCGCTGGTTCGACCCTGGGCCCCCGACGCAGAACTCCGTGCGCTCACCGAAGCCCTGATGCGCCAGGTCGTGCTGCACGATGCGGGCGTGCGCGCCGCAGCCCTTGATGAGCGCGGACAGTTCCAGCAGTGCGAACACGTCGAAACGGTGCACCGCGCCCTCGCGGCCCGCCTCGCGGTTCACGACAAGCACGCACTCCGCGTTCCCCGGCAGCCCGAAGAAGGCCTGCTTGCGGCGCCACAGCGCGGTGCGGGCGATCCAGCCGAGCGACGCGCTGACCCCGGTGGCGACCACGCCGAGCACGATGTTGAGCAGGTCTTCATACATGGGCGCGCATGGTAGCGGGGGAGCGGAACGTTGTTCGAGGCGGTCCTGGCGAGGGGCCTCCGGCGAAGTTAGGCTGCGCGGACGGTCGTTGACTGGAGGTTCGGATGCGTCGGTCCCCTGCACGGTCCACCGCACGGTCCACCGCACGAGGCGTCTCGCTCGCCGCGGTCGCCGCGACAGTCCTCTCGGTCGGCGCGGCGGCGCCGCCGACGGAACGTACGACGCCGGTGAAGACACCCGAGGCCATCGGCTACGGCGGCGCCGTCGCGAGCGTCGACGCGGACGCCTCGGCCGCCGGTATCGAGGTGCTGCGGCGCGGGGGCAACGCGGTGGACGCGGCGGTCGCCACGGCCGCGGCGCTCGGCGTCACCGAGCCGTACTCGGCGGGCATCGGCGGCGGAGGCTACTTCGTGCACTACGACGCCAAGACGCGCAAGGTGCGGACCATCGACGGCCGCGAGACCGCGCCGATGTCGGCGGACGAGTCGCTGTTCCTCGGCGAGGACGGCAAGCCCCTGCCCTTCGAGGAGGCCATGACCAGCGGGCTCAGCGTCGGCACGCCCGGTACCCCCGCCACCTGGGACACCGCCCTCGACGCGTGGGGCAGCAAGCCGCTGCGGGACCTGCTGAGGCCGGCCGAGCGGCTGGCCCGGGACGGCTTCACCGTCGACGCCACCTTCCGGGCGCAGACCGCCGCGAACGAAGCCCGTTTCCGGGACTTCCCCGACTCGGCGGAGCTGTTCCTGCCGGGCGGACGCCTGCCGGCCGTCGGGTCGGTCTTCAAGAACCCCGACCTCGCGCGTACGTACGAGAAGCTCGGCCGCCACGGTGTCGGGGCGCTGTACAAGGGCGAGCTGGCCCGCGACATCATCCGCACGGTGCAGGACCCGCCCGTCCGGGAGGGCGCCACCCGCAACGTCCGCGCCGGGGACCTGACACAGCGTGACCTGGCGGGGTACGAGACGGAGCGGCGCAAGCCCACGAAGGTGTCGTACCGCGGCCTGCACGTCTACGGCATGGCACCCTCCTCGTCGGGCGGCACGAGCGTGGGCGAGGCGCTGAACATCCTGGAGGGCACCGACCTCTCGTCCCTGTCCAAGGCCCAGTACCTGCACCGGTTCATCGAAGCGAGCCGGATCGCGTTCGCCGACCGGGGGCGGTGGGTCGGCGACCCGGCCTTCGAGGACGTCCCGGTGAAGGGGCTCCTGTCGCAGCGGTTCGCCGACTCGCGCGCGTGCCTGATCCGCGACGACGCGGTGCTGGTGAGCCCGCTCGCCCCCGGCGACCCGCGCGATCCGCGGCCGTGCGCGACGGGCGGGACGGCGGCGCCGACGACGTACGAGGGCGAGAACACCACGCACCTGACGGCGTCCGACAGGTGGGGCAACGTCGTCGCGTACACGCTGACCATCGAGTCGACGGGCGGCAGCGGCATCACCGTGCCGGACCGGGGCTTCCTGCTCAACAACGAGCTGACCGACTTCTCCTTCGCCCCGGCCAACCCGGCGGTCCACGACCCGAACCTCCCCGGCCCCGGCAAACGCCCCCGCTCCTCCATGTCGCCCACCATCGTCCTGGACCACCACGCCCGCCCCGTCCTGGCCGTGGGCTCCCCGGGCGGCGCCACCATCATCACGACGGTCCTCCAGACCCTGACCGGCGTCCTGGACCGCGGCCTCCCGCTCGTCGAGGCGATCGCCGCCCCCCGCGCCAGCCAGCGCAACCAGCCGACCACGGAACTCGAACCGGCGCTCTACGACAGCCCGTTGCGCGCCGAGCTGGAAGCCCTGGGCCACGCGTTCCGCCGGAACCCCGAGATCGGTGCCGCGACCGGCGTCCAACGCCTCCCGGACGGCCGCTGGCTCGCCGCCGCCGAGAAGACCCGCCGGGGCGGCGGCTCGGCGATGGTGGTCCACCCGGCCGGAACGCCGTAGCGCGCCGCGGAAGGGGCCGTCGCCCGGACGCGCCTTCCGGCCGCCGCGGCCGGTCGGCGAAGATGGGGCTGTCAGCAGCACGGTCAGTACGAGCCGTACGAGTAGTACGAGCAGCGCGAGCGAGGAGCGTCCACGCAGATGGCCACTTCCGGTGCCGGAGCCCGGCCGCCCACCATCGCCGATGTGGCGCGGGCCGCGTCGGTGTCGCGGACGACCGTTTCGCACGCCCTGAACGGGATCGGCAAGGTCGACCCGCGGACGCGGGAGCGCATCAAGAAGGTCGCCGCCGAGCTCGGCTACCGGCCCAACCTGCGGGCGCAGCGGCTGCGGCGCGGCGAGGCGAAGGCCATCGCGCTGGCCTCGTCGATGCCGTTCGCGGTGGCCGGTGGGCCGTCGCGGCTCGGGTTCTACATGGAGGTCGCCGCCGCGGCCGCCGAGCGGGCACTGCTGCACGGGTACGCCCTCGTGCTCGTACCGCCCGTGCAGTCCGGTTCGGCGCTGTACTCGGTGGACATCGACGGCGCCATCGTCGTCGAGCCCGACCGGGACGATGTCGCCGTGGCGCAGCTCCACGAGCGCGGACTGCCGTACGTGGCGCTCGGGCGCCCCATGGCGGAAGGGGACGACGCCCCGTACGTCGACCTGCGCGGCGGACTCGTCGTCGACCTGCTGCTCGCCCACCTGCACGAGCAGGGCGCCCGGCACCCCGCGCTGCTCATCGGCGCCGGGTCACGGCACTCCGCCGTCGACGCCCGCGCCGCGTACGAGCGCGCCGCCGCCGAGCACGGCTGGGCGCCGGTCGTCGCCACGGCCCCCGAACAGGGCGGCGAGCAGGCCGGATACGACACCTGCGCCGCCCTGCTCGCCGACCACCCGGACGTGGACGCCGTCTGCGCGCTGGTGGACGCCTTCGCGGTCGGCGCCGTCCGGGCGATCCGGGACAGCGGCCGGCGGATCCCGGACGACATCATGGTCGTCACCCGGTACGACGGGCTGCGCGCCCGCACCTGCGAGCCACCGCTCACCGCCGTCGACCTCCACCTGGACCGGGCCGCCGCCGACGCCGTCGAGCTGCTGCTCGGCCGGCTGCGCGGCGAGGCCACCGCCGCGACGGCCACCGCACCGGAGCCGCGCGTCGTACCGCGCGCCTCGTCGCTGCGGGGCACGGCCCCGGCGTAAGACCCCGCCCCCGAGGCCGGGGGTGGAGCCCGCCGGGCCACAGCCCCCTGAGCCCCGGCCCGGGGGCTCGGGGCGAAGCGCACCGGGTCACGGCCCCCGGCGTGAGCCCGCCCCGGACACCCGCTCCGTCTGCGGACCGTTTGTGCCACAAACGGTCGGCGAACCGGCCCGCACCCGGCGTACGACCGGGGTGGGGCCGTGCAGGGTCGCCCCCGCAGAGGTTGGCTGCAGGGGGAGGATCCCCTGTCCGACGTGACCCAAGGCCGCCGGCCTCGAGGAGGTGAGCCCGGAGGGGCCACGCCCCCACCCCACCGGGCGTCACCGCGGGGGCCAGGCGCGGCCGCCCGTGGGTCACAGGCCCAGCATCAGCCCCGCCCCGGAAACCAGGGCGAAGACCAGCACGAAGAGCCGCATCCGGCGCGCGTCGAGCCGTTGGTGGACCAGCCGGCTCAGCCACGCGCCGGCCGCCAGGGCGGGGAGCAGTGCCGCCGCCCACCCCAGCTGGGCCGCGCTGCCCTGGCCCGTGGCGAACAGCAGGGCCAGCGAGGCCACTTCACCGACGAGGAAGCACACGGCGACCGTGGCGCGCAGTTCCGCAGGAGGCCGGTGCTGGTACACCAGCGCCAGCGGCGGGCCCCCCACGCCGGTCGCCGTCTCGGTGAGCCCGGTGACCAGCCCCGCGCCCAGATACGCGCCCTTGCCGGGCGTGAACGCGGGCGCGGCCAGGCTCACCACCGCCGCCAGCACGGTCGCCACGCCCACGAACAGGCCGAGCCGCCGATCGGGGATCACCCACAGCAGCACCAGCCCGCCCGGGGTGGCCGCGAGCCGCGCCGCCGTGATCCAGCCCGCGCCCCGCAGGTCCAGCGCGGCACGCTCGCGCCACGCGACGTACAGGTTGAGCGGGATCATCGACGCCAGCACGAACACGGGCACCAGCTGCGGGTCCAGCAGCCCCGCCACGGGCGCGACGATCAGGGCGAAGCCCAGACCGCTCGCGCCCTGCACGAACGCCGCGACGGCGACCGTGACGGCGAGGACGACGATCGTCTCCGTACTCACGAGCAGGCCGCCCAGGCATCGGCGGACGTCGGGTGGACGCGGGTCACCGGCGCCCGCAGCATCACCTCCTGGGCCAGCTCGGCCGCCCGCCGCACCAGCGCCCGGCCGTCCCAGCCGGTCGGCCATCCGCGCCACAGGCGCAGCCGGCCGGCCACGAACACGGCGCTGATCTGGTCACGGTTGCCGCGCCGTACCAGCTCCCAGGGCAGGTCCCAGGAGAGTGCCGTCTCGGGCCCGGAGACGTCGACGAGCAGGAAGTCGGCGGCGGCGCCCTCGGCGACCCGGCCCGTACGGGCGCCGAGCCCGACCGCGTCCGCGCCGCCCCGGGCGGCCCGGTCGAGCCACGTCCAGCCGGCGCCGCACGACGAGTCGCCGGTGGCCAGCCCGTACGTGAGGCGCTGCGCGGACTCGGCGGCGTCGGCCAGCCGGAACGCGTCACCCCGCGTCCCGTCCGTGCCCAGCCCGAACCGGATCCCGCGCTCGGCCATCGTCGTCGCGGGAGCGACGGCGTTGCCCTTCCAGGCACTGGCCACGGGGTTGTAGCTGACGGCCGCCCCGCTGTCGGCGAGCAGGCTGACCTCCCGGGGCGTGACCAGGGTGGCGTGCGCGGCCAGCAACTGCGGCCCTAGGGCGCCGACTTCGTACAGGTACTCCAGCGGCCGCAGCCCGTGCTGGACCAGGGAGCGCTCCACGGCGGCGAGATGCTCGTTGACGTGGATCTGGACGACCGCGCCCGCCTCGGCGGCGAGGTGGGCGGTGCGGCCCAAAGTGCGGGCGGTCGCGGCCTCCGGGACGGAGACGGCGAGGGACGGGTGGATCAGCTCCTCGGCGCCGTACCGGGTCAGGTGCTTCTCGGCGGAGGCGAGCACCGTGTCGGTGTCCCCGTCCACGTCGTTGCAGACCAGGCCGAGTACGCAGCGGACGCCGGCGTCCCGTGCGGCGGCGGCCACCAGCTCCACGTCCACGGGCGCGCGGGTGCCCGCCTCGGCAACCGTGGTGAACCCGCCGCGCAGCGATTCGAGGGCGGCCAGTTTCGCCGCCACGTACACCGCCTCCTCGTCCAGGGCACCTTCGAGCGGCACCCACACCCGGCGGAAGATCTCCGACGGCTCCCCGAAGGCCAGCGCGGCGCCGAAGCTCTGCGTGAGGTGGTGGTGGGCGTCGACGAAGCCGGGTATCAGGACGTGCCCGGGCAGCCGGACGGGCGTGAGGTGCGGATGCTCCCGCGCCAGCCGTTCGGCCGGTCCGACCGCGCGGAAGGTGTCACCGGCGACGACGGCCGCGTAGTGGTCCCTCAGCCCGTCGGGCGTCAGCACCGCGTCGGGGGCGAGGAGGAGTCCGCCGCCGTCGGGATGAAGGCGGTCGGGGGTCAGGTCGTTCATCGGTCACTTTCGGTACGGGTACGGGGGCGGGGCAGCTTGATGTGGTGGAACAGGACGTTCAGGACGGCGGCGGTGGTGGCGCCGACGGCGACGCCGCTCTCCAGGAGGATCCGGGCGTTGGGCGGGAAGCCGCCGTACACGCCCGGGATGAGGATGGGCAGCAGGCCCAGGGCGAGGGCGACGGCGCAGATGAAGGTGTTGGTGTGGCGGTCCAGTTGCCCTGCCCGGCCGAGCATCTGCACGCCGAGCACCGTGATGACGGCGAAGACCACCATGGCCGTGCCACCGACGACGGCCGACGGGATGACGCTGATCGCCCGGGTGATCGGGGCCAGGAAGCCGATGACGATCAGGACGACTCCGGCGGCGGCGGTGACGTACCGGCTGCGTACGCCGGTGACGCGGACGATGCCGATGTTCTCGCCGCTGGTGACCATCAGCGGCAGGCCGAAGAAGCCGCCGAAGAGGGAGGTGAGCGCGTCGCCCCGGATGGTCTTCGGTACGTCCTCGCGCTTGTCGATGTCCTTGCCCACCGCCTCCGCGTTGATCACCGTCTGGCCGGTGGCCTCCGCCATGGAGGCGAGGCTGTACAGCATCAGGGGCAGCGCGGCGAGCAGGTTGAACTCGGGCGAGCCGAAGGGCAGTGCCTGCGGCAGGTTCAGCAGTCCGCCCTCGGTGGCCGCGGAGAAGTCGACGCCGCCGAGGAGGAAGGCGAGGACGGTACCGGCGATCAGGCCCAGCATGACGGCGAGTTGGCGCAGCACGCCCGTGAACAGCCAGTAGAACGCGACGGTGAAGCCGATCGTCGCCATGCCGAGGAGCAGGTTGGTGGGATCGGCGAACCCCGGCGTGCCGGGCCGGCCGGTGACGAGCACGGCCCCGACCTTCACCAGGTTCACGCCGACGATCACGATCATCGTGCCGATGACCAGGGCGGGGAAGAACGCCAGCAGCCGGGAGAAGACGGGCAGCACGACGAAGTAGAACGCGGCGGTGATGATCACCGCCCCGGTGGCGGTGGGCAGACCGTGCTGCTCGGCGATGGCCAGGAACAGGATGAGCGGCGCGCCCCCGGGCAACATCACGAACGGCAGCTTGGGCCCGAACTTCCACGGCCCGAGCGACTGGATCAGGGACCCGATCCCGGACAGGATGAACGCGGCCGAGAGCAGATCGACCGTCAGGCCGGGGTCGAGCCGGAGCGTGGCGCTCATCAGGAAGATCGCCGAGATGGGCGTCGCGGCCATGACCAGCACGTGCTGGAGCCCGAAGAGCAGGATCCGGCTGAGCGGCCGCGACTCGTCCACGGGATGGGGGGCCTCGGAAGGCGGGCCGCCGGGCCCATGGGCCGCCTTGGCCTCCTCGGCCTGCTGGGGGTCGGTGCCGGGCTCGGCCGGGGCGTCGGGGTGGAGCGCCGGGCCTGTGCCGGTCGCGGATCCGGAGTCCGGCGCGGTCGCGGACTCGAGCGGCGAGTCGGGCGTAGGCGTGGACGCGGACATGGGCGTGGACCCGGCTTCGGACGTGGACGTGGACGTGGACGTGAGCTGGGCGTCGGGGGCCGGCGGGGAGCCCGGCTCGGTGTGGTCGGGGGTGGACTGCGGTGGGGACGGGACGCGGGGCGTGGGATGGGGACTGGACACGTTCGAGCTCCGTTCGGCTCGCTCGGGTTTGGGCCGTGACTCGCCCGAGACGGGGGCGGAACCGCGGGGGCCAAATCGATTTGGCCGCCAGTATGTGAGGGGCGGGTGGCCGCGTCAAGGGCTGCGTACGACTCGGGTTCCCGCCGCTTCGCGGCCGGATTGCCGCAGGCATGGCGGGCACGTTTGATGGAAAGGGAGCCCCTGGCTCCTGGCGGGCCGTCCGTTCGGAAGGAGAGGCGATCGTGGATCTCGTACTGCGTCCCGGAAGAGCCGAGGACGCCCAGGACTGCGGCAGGATCTGCTTCGAGGCATTCGACGGCATCGCCCGCGGGCACGGGTTCCGGTCGGACATGCCGGGCGTCGAACCGGCCACGGAGATGTTCCGGATGGTGTTCGACCACCCCGGCTTCTACACCGTGGTGGCCGAACTCGACGGCCGGATCGTGGGCAGCAACTGCCTCGACGAGCGGTCACCCGTCGCCGGCGTCGGGCCGATCACCGTCGACCCCGCCGTACAGAACGGCGGAATCGGGCGCCGGCTCATGCTCGACGTGATGCAGCGGGCGGCCGAGCGGCAGGCGCCCGGCATCCGGCTGTTGCAGAGCGGCTACCACTGCCGGTCGTTCGCGCTCTACGCCGGGCTCGGGTTCGAGTTCCGCGAGACGGTGGCCTGCCTGCAGGGCCCTCCCATCGGAGGGGCCGTGCCGGGGTACGAGGTGCGGGCGGCCACGGACGCGGACCTGGCGGCCTGCAACGACCTGTGCCGGAGGGTCCACGGGGCCGACCGTGGCGGAGAGCTCGTCGACGCGCTCAAGGCGGGCACCGCCCGCGTGACCGAGCACGGCGGACGGATCACCGGATACGCCACGGACCTGTCCTTCTTCGCCCATGCGGTCGGCGAGACCACCGAGGACGTCCGGGCGCTCATCGCCGCCGCGCCCGCCTTCGGCGGTCCCGGCATCCTCGTACCGGCGGGCAACAGCGCCCTGTTGCAGTGGTGTCTCGGCAACGGGCTCAAGGTGCAGCAGCTCATGAGCCTGATGACCATCGGCCTCTACAGCGAGCCGGCCGGGGCGTACCTGCCGTCCATCCTCTACTGACGCCGTACGGAGGCCTCAGAGCGCCGTCAGTACACGCGGCCCCTCGTCCGTGATCGCGACCGTGTGCTCCGTGTGCGCCGCGCGGCTGCCGTCCAGGGTGCGGACCGTCCAGCCGTCGCGGTCCGTGCGGTGGTCGTCGCCGCCGCCGGCGGTCAGCATCGGTTCGATGGCCAGCACCATGCCGTGGCGCAGCGGCATCCCGCGACCCGGCCGGCCCTCGTTCGGCACGCCCGGGTCCTCATGTATCCGGCGCCCCACCCCGTGGCCGCCGAACCCGTCCGGGATGCCGTACCCGGCGGCGCGGCACACGCGGCCGATCGCGTGCGCGATGTCACCGACGCGGTTGCCGACGACCGCCGCCGCGATACCCGCGTCCAGCGCCTCGTACGCCGTGTCGATCAGCCGCGTGTCCGCCGGGCGCGCCCGCCCGACCGTGAAGCTGATCGCCGCGTCGCCCACCCAGCCGCCCAGGACGGCACCGCAGTCGACGCTCACGAGGTCGCCGTCGCGCAGCCGGTAACCGTCCGGTATGCCATGCACGATCGCGTCGTTGACGGACGTGCAGATCACCGCCGGGAACGGCACCGGCGCCCACTCCGGGCGGTAGCCGAGGAAGGGCGAGCCCGCGCCCGCCTGACGCAGCACCTCGCGCGCGGCCACGTCCAGCGCGCCGAGCGTGACCCCGGGGGCCGCCGCCCCTCGTACCGCCGCCAGGGTCTCGGCGACGACGCGGCCCGAGGCGCGCATGGCCTCCAGGGAGGCATCGGTCTTGATCTCCACCATGCCAATTACTATACCGGTATTAGTATGGGCTCATGGTCCGAACCCCCCTCACCCCCGAAGAGCGTGAACGCGGCGAGCGCCTCGGTCAGTTGCTGCGCGAGGCGCGCGGTCCGCGCAGCATGGTCGAGATCGCGGCCGCCGCCGGGCTCTCGGCGGAGACCCTCCGCAAGATCGAGACGGGCCGCGCCCCGACCCCCGCCTTCTTCACGGTCGCTGCGCTGGCAGGGGTGCTGGACCTGTCGATGGACGACCTCGTGTCCCGGTGCGCGCTGGTGCCGTCCTGAGGCGGCGCGCCGGCCTGCCGGGGAGGAGTTCACGGGCGGGCGCGCCGCGATTCCATCAGGGCGAGGATGCCGATGGCGACCAGTGCCCAGCCGCCTGAGACCGGATCCAGCAGTGACACCGGGACGCCGGTGACCAGCAGGATCCACCCGGTCTCCGCGGGTAGGCGGCCGGTCAGCGCTACGGTCCTTCTGGTGAGGAGACCGAGGCCGAACAGGGCCACTCCGCTGACCATGAACCACAGGGCCATCATGCGTGAGTCGTCGCCGCTGACGGTGTTCCAGAACCCGTCCGCCGCGATGCCGCGCCAGTGCGGGCCGGCGACTACCGCTCCCACCAGCATGTGCGCGATGGCGGCGGTGAGGATCAGCGGGGGAACCCAGCGCCGCAGCCCGGTGTGCCGTGCTGAGCCGGAACCTTGCCTGGTGGCAGTTGTCATGACGGTGTGCTCCTCGTCCCTGCCTCCGCAGCGGCTGTGCGTGCTCCGGCCCGGTCGCCGGACGGCAGCTGGTCCAGAAGGGGGAGGAGCAGCTCGTAGGTCTCGTGCTTGGCGGTGGGCGGGAGCGGAGGAATCAGGTGCGCGCCGCCGATCAGCACCGTGTAGAGCAGCGTTGCCATCCGGTCCGGGGCGGGGTGGCCGGCGTCTCCGCACAGGCGGCGCAGGTACGCGATCCGGGTCGCGTCCACACGCTCGTGCACCGCGGCCGCCATGCGGTCCTGATTCGCCCACGCCCGCATCGCCACCTCCAGATCCGGCCCCTCATCAGTGACCACGCGCGCCAGGAGGTTGCGCAGTTTCTCCCGCGCCGGAAGCGTGCCGTCGTCCTCCACCGCGTCGATGATCGCCGTGGTGCAGCCGGCTTCCCAGTGTTCGAGCAGCCGGGCCCGGTACGTCGGCATCGATCCGAAGTGGTGGTAGAAGGCGCCCTTCGACTTGCCCACGCGCTCGCACAGCGCGTCCAGCGTCAGTGCTGGTGCGCCCTGTTCGGCGAGCAGCGCCAGGCCCTCGTCCAGCCATTCCCGATCAGCCATGTGGCTTCCCCCGTCCCTCCATACCAAAAGGTTTGGTATGGAGTCAGGTTAAGGGCCGTCAGGCGGAACATCAACAGAGACTTCGCGCAGTCCCGCACAGATCCCGTAGCTGTCGGGGCCTGCGCCCCACCGAGGCGAGGGTGGCGTACGAAGGTGGTGCGCGCGGGGCGTAGGGTCGCGGCCGTGATACCTGAAGGGTTGCGGCACGGCCGCTATCTCAGCCTGACCACGTTCCGCAAGGACGGTACGGGGGTCGCCGCGCCGGTCTGGTACGCGGTGGACGGCGACGAACTGTACGTCTGGACTCGCGCCGACTCCTGGAAGGTCAAGCGGCTGCGCCGCGACAGCCGGGTCGTCGTCACCGCGTGCGACGTGCGCGGCCGGGTGGCGGACGGCGCCGCCCGCGCCGAGGGCACGGCACGGCTGCTGGACGACCTCAAGGGCGTACGCAAGCTGCTGGCCCGCAAATACGGCTGGCAGTTCTGGCTGGTCGACCTGCCGGCGGCGCTGGTGCGGCGCGGCAGGCGGCCGCACGTCGGCATCGCCGTGAAACTCACGCCCGAAAAGCTCCCGTAGCCCGGCTGTAACACGGCTGAGGTCGAATGCCTCCGGACCGGAGGATTCCAGTCGGCTGTGGGCAGGGGCATACATGACGGTGCATCACCTCCCGGAGGAGGTCGAGGTGTTCGCGCGCCACCTCGGGCTCCTGGTCGCGGAGCTCGACGAGGGCGGTGGCTGGTACGGCGTCTTCCGGCAGCGCGACCCCGACGGGATGCGGGCCTGCCTCGACGGCGCGGAGGTACCGCCCTGGGACGTGGTCGAGTCGCTGCTCCAGGACCTCGCCGCCGTGCGGGGCGGCGCCCTGCCGGGGTCGGAGGCGGCGGTACGGGCCGAGACGGTACGCGTACGGCACCTGCACGCCGCCGCGGCCGCCGCGCACGACCGGCGCCCGGGCGGCCGGGAGGCGCTGCGTGAGCGGCTCGCCCTGATGGTGCGGGAGCAGGCGGGCGCGGTGCGGCGCGGGGAGGAGCTGGTCGCCCTGCTGGGGACGGTCCCGGAGGGCTCACCGGACGCGGAACGGCTCGCCCACGACCTCGCCTGGGTGCGCGACGACCATGCCAGGGCGACGGCCCGGATCGAGGAGCTGGGCGCCCGCCTGGCGGCGCTCCCCGAAGCGCCGGCTCCCGCGCCCCGCGGGCGGAGCCGTACCGTCGCCGGCGCCAAGCCCAGGAAACGCCCCCGGGGCGCCCGGTACGCCTGGCTCGAGGACGTGGACGAGGACGCCCTCCCGGACGCCGCCCCCGAGCCCGATCCCGTACCGGACCTGCCCCCCACCGCCGCCGCCCCACGCGGGGCCCGCTTCGGCGGCGGCCCCGGACACGGCGGGCCCGAACGAGAACGACAGCAGCCGGAACCGGAACAGCCGTACGAGAACCCGGATGAGGCCGCCCGCCGCGCCGCCCACGACACCGTCACCGCCCTGCTGCGCCTCCGCGCCGAGGGCCGGGGCGGCGAGGCGCACGCCCTGCTCTGCGAGGCCGCCGCCTGGCCCGCCGCGCGGCTGCCGCTGCTCGCCGCCGAGCTCCACCGGGCCGGCCTGGCCCCCGACTGGGCCACCCTCCTGTGGGAGGCCGCCTCCCTCCCGCCCGAGCGGCTCGTGGACCTCTCCGGGGCGCTCACCGCCGCGGGGCGGGACCAGGACGCCCGGCAGCTGCTGCGCCAGGGCGTGGCCCGGCCCACCGCCGAGACGGCCGCCGCCGTGCTGGCGCTGCACGAGGCCGGCCGCGCCGAGGAGGCCCAGGCGCTGATCGACGCGTTCGTCCGGTCCCGTACGGCCGAGGACGCCGCCCGCCTCGCCGCGTACGCGCCGTACCGCCTGGTGCCGCACCTGCTGGCCGCCGCCCGCGCCCTCGCCGCCACCTCCCCGTCGCGCGAACGGGACCTGGTGCACGCCCTCCGCGTCGCGGGCCTGGCCGGAGCCTGAAGCCTGAACGGCAGCCTGGCCTGGCAGCCTGGCCTGAACGGCAGTCTGACCTGAACGACAACCCGCCGAATCTTGGCCGATGTGGACCACTCGGGTACGAAACATGATCGACTCCGGCGGTTAATGGCGGCGGTCTTGCCCAGGGGTGTGACGAGGCTTACGTTCGCTTCCTACGCACCCCGTCTACGTGCGTAGAGGCTCTCTGACGCCGTGCCGAAGGAGCAGCTCATGTCCCACATCGTGCGCGCCGCCCTCGTCCAGGCGACCTGGACCGGCGACACCGAATCCATGATCGCCAAGCATGAGGAGCACGCCCGGGAGGCGGCCCGGCAGGGTGCCAAGGTCATCGGCTTCCAAGAGGTGTTCAACGCCCCCTACTTCTGCCAGGTCCAGGAGCCGGAGCACTACCGCTGGGCCGAGCCCGTCCCCGACGGCCCGACCGTCCGGCGCATGCAGGACCTGGCCCGCGAGACCGGCATGGTGATCGTCGTGCCGGTCTTCGAGATCGACGGCCCCGGCTTCTACTACAACACCGCCGCCGTGATCGACGCCGACGGCTCCTACCTCGGCAAATACCGCAAGCACCACATCCCCCAGGTCAGGGGCTTCTGGGAGAAGTACTACTTCAGGCCCGGCAATCTCGGCTGGCCGGTCTTCGACACCGCCGTCGGCCGCGTCGGCGTCTACATCTGCTACGACCGCCACTTTCCCGAGGGCTGGCGCCAACTCGGCCTGAACGGCGCCCAGCTGGTCTACAACCCCTCCGCCACCCACCGCGGTCTGTCCTCCCACCTCTGGCAGCTGGAGCAGCCCGCGGCCGCCGTCGCCAACCTCTACTACGTCGCCGCCATCAACCGCGTCGGACAGGAGGAGTACGGGGACAACGACTTCTACGGAACCAGCTACTTCGTCGACCCGCGCGGCCAGTTCGTCGGCGACGTCGCCTCCGACAAGGAGGAGGAACTGCTCGTCCGCGACCTCGACTTCCGCCTCATCGACGACGTACGGCAGACGTGGGCGTTCTACCGCGACCGCCGCCCCGACGCGTACGAGGGGCTGGTGCAGCCATGACGACCGATCTCCACGCGACCGATCTGTACGCGCGCCACAAGGCCGTCATCCCCGACTGGGTCTCGCTCTACTACCAGGCCCCGATCGAGATCACCCACGGCGAGGGACGGTACGTCTGGGACGCGACCGGCAAGCGCTACCTCGACTTCTTCGGCGGCATCCTCACCACCATGACCGCCCACGCCCTCCCCGAGGTCACCAAGGCCGTCACCGAACAGGCCGGGCGGATCATCCACTCCTCCACCCTCTACCTCAACCGCCCCATGGTGGAGCTCGCCGAACGCATCGCGCACCTCTCCGGCATCCCCGACGCCCGCGTCTTCTTCACCACCTCCGGTACGGAGGCGAACGACACAGCCCTGCTGCTGGCCACCGCGTACCGCCGCACCAACCAGATCCTCGCGATGCGCAACAGCTACCACGGCCGGTCCTTCTCCGCCGTCTCCGTCACCGGCAACCGCGCCTGGTCGCCGACCACCCTCTCGCCGCTCCAGACGCTGTACGTGCACGGCGGCGTCCGCAGCCGCGGACCGTACGCGCACCTGACCGACGCCCGGTTCATCGAGGCGTGCGTCGCCGACCTCGAAGACCTGCTCGGGCATACCGCCGACGTCGCCGCGCTGATCGCCGAGCCGATCCAGGGCGTCGGCGGCTTCACCTCCCCGCCGGACGGGCTGTACGCCGCGTTCCGCGAGGTCCTCGCCCCCCGCGGCATCCTGTGGATCGCCGACGAGGTGCAGACCGGGTGGGGCCGTACCGGCGAGCACTTCTGGGGCTGGCAGGCGCACGCCGCGAGCGGCCCGCCCGACATCCTCACCTTCGCCAAGGGCATCGGCAACGGCATGTCCATCGGCGGTGTCGTCGCCCGCGCCGAGGTCATGAACTGCCTGAACGCCAACTCCATCTCCACCTTCGGCGGCTCACCCATCACCATGGCCGCCGGCCTCGCCAACCTCTCCTACCTCCTCGAACACGACCTCCAGGGCAACGCCCGGCGCGTGGGCGGGCTGCTCATCGAACGGCTGCGCGCCATCACGGCGAGCAACCCTCTGGTACGGGAAGTACGCGGCCGAGGTCTGATGCTGGGCATCGAGCTGGTGAAACCCGGCTCGGACGAGGCCCACCCGCAAGCCGCCGCCGCCGTCCTCGAAGCGGCCCGCGAGGGCGGGCTGCTCATCGGCAAGGGCGGCGGCCACAACACCAGCGTCCTGCGCATCGCCCCGCCCCTCTCCCTGACCGTCGCCGAGGCCGAGGAGGGCGCCGCGATCCTCGAACGGGCCCTGCGCTCCATCTGACCCAAGGGGGCGAAACACGCCATGAGCACCACCCGCACCCTCATCCGAGGCGGCCTCGTCATCACGGCCACCGACGAGACCCACGCCGACGTCCTGATAGAGGACGGCCGCATCGTCGCGCTCGCCGCCCACGGCTCCACCGCTTCCGAGTCGTGGACAGCCGAGCGGACGATCGACGCGACGGGCAAGTACGTCATCCCGGGCGGCGTCGACGCCCACACCCACATGGAACTGCCCTTCGGCGGGACCTTCGCCTCCGACGACTTCGAGACCGGCACCCGCGCGGCCGCGTGGGGCGGCACCACCACCATCGTCGACTTCGCCGTCCAGTCCAGGGGCCACGCCCTGCGCGACGGCCTCGACGCCTGGCACGCCAAGGCCGACGGCAAGTGCGCCATCGACTACGCCTTCCACATGATCCTCTCCGACGTCGACGAGTCCTCGCTCAAGGAGATGGACCTGCTGGTGGAGGAGGGCGTCACGTCCTTCAAGCTCTTCATGGCCTACCCCGGCGTCTTCTACAGCGACGACGGGCAGATCCTCCGCGCCATGCAGCGCGCCACCGTCAACGGCGGGCTGATCATGATGCACGCCGAGAACGGCATCGCGATCGACGTCCTCGTCGAACAGGCCCTCGCGCGTGGCGAGACCGACCCCCGCTACCACGGCGAGGTCCGCAAGGTGCTGCTGGAGGCCGAGGCCACTCACCGCGCCATCCAGCTCGCCCGGGTCGCCGGCGGGGCCCCGCTGTACGTGGTGCACGTCTCCGCCGAGGAGGCCGTCGCCGAACTCGCCGCCGCCCGCGACAAGGGCCTCGACGTCTTCGGCGAGACCTGCCCCCAGTACCTCTTCCTGTCCACCGACAACCTCGCCGAGCCCGGCTTCGAGGGCGCCAAGTACGTGTGCAGTACGCCGCTGCGGCCGCGCGAGCACCAGGCGGCGCTGTGGCGGGGGCTGCGTACCAACGACCTCCAGGTGGTCTCCACCGACCACTGCCCCTTCTGCTTCACCGGCCAGAAGGAGCTCGGACGGGGCGACTTCTCCAAGATTCCCAACGGGCTGCCCGGCGTCGAGAACCGGATGGACCTCCTCCACCAGGCCGTCCTCGACGGGCACATCAGCCGCCGCCGCTGGATCGAGATCGCCTGCGCGGCCCCCGCCCGGATGTTCGGCCTCTACCCCAAGAAGGGGACCATCGCGCCCGGCGCCGACGCCGATGTCGTCGTCTACGACCCGCACACCGAGCAGACCATCTCCGCCGCCACCCACCACATGAACGTCGACTACTCGGCGTACGAAGGGAAGACCGTCACAGGACAGGTCGAGACCGTCCTGTCGCGCGGCCGGGTCGTCATCGACCGGCGCACCTACACCGGCCGCGCCGGGCACGGCATCTACACCCCTCGCTCCACCTGCCAGTACCTGAACTAGGAGGCCAGGACAGTGGACTTCGGACTCGTCCTGCAGACCGACCCGCCGGGCTCCGCCGTGGTCGGTCTCATGCGGCGCGCGGAACGCAACGGCTTCCGCTATGGCTGGACCTTCGACTCCGCCGTGCTGTGGCAGGAACCGTTCGTCATCTACAGCCGCATCCTGGAGCACACGAGGAAACTGATCGTCGGCCCGATGGTCACCAACCCGGGCACCAGGACGTGGGAGGTCACCGCCTCCACCTTCGCCACCCTCAACGACATGTACGGCAACCGCACGGTCTGCGGAATCGGACGTGGCGACTCCGCGATGCGCGTCGCGGGCCGCAAACCCAACACCCTCGCCCGGCTCGGCGAGGCGATCGACGTCATCCGCGACCTGGCGGAGGGCCGTGAGGCGGTCGTCGACGGGCAGCCGCTGCGCATCCCTTGGGTACGGAACGGGAAACTGCCCGTGTGGATGGCGGCGTACGGGCCCAAGGCGCTCGCCCTCGCGGGCCAGAAGGCGGACGGGTTCATCCTCCAGCTCGCCGACCCGTTCCTGACCGAATGGATGATCAAGGCGGTACGGAAAGCGGCCGAGGAAGCCGGGCGCGACCCGTCCTCGGTCACCATCTGCGTCGCCGCGCCCGCGTACGTCGGCGACGACCTGGCGCATGCGCGCGACCAGTGCCGCTGGTTCGGCGGCATGGTCGGCAACCACGTCGCCGACCTGGTGAGCCGGTACGGCGAGCACTCGGACCTGGTGCCCGAGGCGCTCACCTCGTACATCAAGGCCCGTCAGGGCTACGACTACAGCCATCACGGCCGCGCCGGGAACCCCTCCACCGACTTCGTCCCGGACGAGATCGTCGACCGCTTCTGCCTGCTGGGCCCGCCGGCCGCCCACATCGCGAAGCTCAAGGCGCTCAAGGCCCTGGGCGTCGACCAGTTCGCGGTGTACGACATGCATGACGCGAAGGAAGCGACGATCGACGCGTACGGCTCCGAGATCATCCCCGCGCTGAACGCCTGACCGCCTGACCGGTCCGGGAACGAAGGGTTGCGCCGCCATGACCGATACCGTTCCGATATCCGGGGGGCGCGTCGACCTCACGCCCACCGACATCCCCGCCGACAGCCGGTTCGTCAACGAGGACCTCCTGCCCGTCCCGGTGGAACGACGACGCTGGACCACCTACAACTTCGCGGCTCTTTGGGTGGGCATGGCCCACAACATCCCGTCCTGGATGCTCGCCTCGGGGCTGGTCGCGCTCGGGATGGACTGGAAGCAGGCCGTCTTCACCATCGCGCTGGCCAACGTCATCGTCCTCGTACCGATGCTGCTGACCGGGCACGCCGGCCCCAAGTACGGCATCCCCTTCCCGGTCCTGGCACGGGCGTCGTTCGGGCTGCGCGGCGCGAATCTGCCGGCGCTGATCCGGGCCGGGGTGGCGTGCGCGTGGTTCGGGATCCAGACGTGGATCGGCGGGCAGGGCATCTTCGTCCTGCTCGGCAAGGTCTTCGGCGGCGAGTGGGCCCAGGCGGCGCGGGTCGGTGGCCAGCCGTGGACGCTGTGGCTGTGCTTCGTGCTCTTCTGGGCGCTCGAACTGGCCATCATCCACCGGGGCATGGAGGCGCTGCGGCGGTTCGAGAACTGGGCGGCACCCTTCGTCATCGTCGGCGCGCTGGTGCTGCTGGCGTGGATCACGGCCAAGGCGGGCGGTCCGGGTCCGCTGCTGGACCAGCCGTCGGCGCTCGGGTGGGGCGCGGACTTCTGGCCGGTCTTCTTCCCCTCCCTCATGGGCATGATCGCCTTCTGGGCGACCTTGTCGCTGAACATCCCCGACTTCACTCGCTTCGGCGCCGGGCAGCGCGCCCAGATCTGGGGCCAGGCGCTGGGCCTGCCCACCACCATGACGCTGTTCGCGCTGCTGTCCGTCTTCGTGACGTCCGGCTCCCAGGCGGTGTACGGGGCGGCCGTCTGGGACCCCGTCGCGCTCGCCGCCCGGACGGACAACGTCTTCGGGCTGCTGTTCGCCCTCGTGACCGTGCTCGTCGCGACGATCTCGGTGAACATCGCGGCGAACGTCGTCTCACCCGCGTACGACCTCGCCAACCTCGCCCCGAAACTGATCAACTTCCGTACGGGGGCGCTGATCACGGGCGTGGTCGGGGTGCTGATCATGCCGTGGAAGCTGACCGAGACACCCGAGCTGTACATCTTCACCTGGCTGGGGCTGGTGGGCGGCCTGCTCGGTACGGTGGCGGGCATCCTCATCGCCGACTACTGGATCGTCCGGCGCACCGTCCTGGACCTCGCCGACCTCTACCGGCCGGGCGGCCGCTACTGGTACGTGCGCGGGTGGAACCCGGCGGCGGTCGCGGCGTTCGTGGTCGGGGGCGTACTCGCGGTGGGCGGATCGCACTCGGCGCCGGGAAAGGGGCCGTTCCCGGAGGACGGGCTGATCCCGCTGCTGAAACCGCTCGCGGACTACGGGTGGGCGGTGGGGCTGGCGGCCTCGCTGGCGCTGTACGTGGCGCTGATGGCGCGCCGGACTCCCTGACACCGTACTTACTCTCCAGTAGCCTGCGGTTCATGTCCTTCGACGGAATCACGTCCATGCGCGACGCCTTGACGGATGGTCAGGTCTCGTCCGTATCCCTGGTGCAGACCTCGCTCGACCGGATCGAGGCCACCCAGGGCACGGTGAACGCCTTCCGCTGCGTACGCGCCGCCATGGCCCTCGCCGAGGCCGAGGACGCCGACCGCCGCCTCGCGGCAGGGGAGCGGGCCCCTTTGCTCGGCGTCCCCGTCGCCGTCAAGGACGACACCGACGTGGCCGGACTGCCCACCCGCTTCGGCTGCGACGGCGACATACCGCCGGCGCGGGAGGACGGGGAGGCGGTACGCCGCCTGCGCGCCGCCGGAGCCGTCATCGTCGGCAAGACCAACTCCTGCGAGTTGGGCCAGTGGCCCTTCACCGAGGGCCCCGCCTTCGGCGCCACCCGCAACCCGTGGAACACCGACCACACTCCCGGCGGCTCGTCGGGCGGTTCGGCCGCCGCCGTCGCCGCCGGGCTCGTCCCCGCCGCCCTGGGCTCCGACGGCGCGGGCTCCATCCGCATCCCCGCCGCCTGGACCCACCTGGTGGGCATCAAACCGCAGCGCGGCCGGGTCTCCGTCCACCCGTACACCGACTGCTTCGAGGGCCTGACCGTCAACGGCCCCCTCGCCCGTACGGTCGCCGACGCGGCCCTCCTCCTCGACGCCGCCTCCGGGGCCCACCCCGCCGAGCGGTACCACCCCGCGCCCGTCGACGCCTCCGCCGCCGCCCGCCGCGAACCCGGCCGCCTCCGTTTCGCCCTGGCCTGGCGCTCCGCGTTCACCGCCACGCACAACCCGCTCCACCCCGGCATACGCCGCGCCGTCACCGCCCTCGCCGAGGCCCTCGCCCGCCTCGGCCACACCGTCGAGGAGGCCCGCCCGCGCTACGGCCTCATCGGCCTGAGCTTCCTGCCCCGCGCCACCGCCGGGATCGCCGCCTACGCCGACCGGCACCCCGACCCCTCCCTGCTGGACGCGCGCACCCGCAGCGCCACCCGTACCGGCCGCCGGCTCGCCGGCCGGGCCCTGCGCGCCGCCCGCGCTCGCGAGGCCCACCAGCACCGCCGGATCGGCGCCCTCTTCGCCACGTACGACGTCCTCCTCGCCCCCACCACAGCGGCGCCCCCGCCCCGCATCGGCACCTTCGACACCCTCCCCGCCTGGCGCACCGACCTCACCATGGCCGCCGCCTGCCCCTACGCCTGGCCCTGGAACGTCCTGGGCTGGCCGGGCGTCAACATCCCCGCCGGCTTCACCCAGGACGGCCTCCCGGTCGGCGCCCAACTCCTCGGCCCGGCGGGCAGCGAGGAGCGGCTCATCTCGCTCGCCGCCCAGGTGGAGGCCGACCAGAAGTGGTACGAGCGGACTCCGCCGCCGGGTGATCACCGAAAGGGGTGATGCGCGTGGGAGAACGCCGACGGAAATACCCGTATTGCGATAGACCGAACGCGGTGGTCATGCGTGCAGTCACGACGTCCGACGGAGATCCCATGAGCGCTCAGCGGCATGCGTACGCAGTCGACGACCCCGAAACCGCGCTGAAGTATGCGATCCAGCACATCCGGGCCGACCGGGTGCAGATCGTCGAGGGGTTCATCGAACCTGTCGTGCCGATGTGGGATCACGAAAACGTGGTGTACCTGATCCGCGAACAGCTCGGCCCGACGCTGCGCACGCTCGGCTGCCTGGCGGGCTCGGGCAATCCGGACCTGCCCGGCAGCAGCAACTGGTACGTCCCCGACCGGGCCGTCGTACCGGAGGACATGGCTGACGCCGCGGGGGCGCTGCTGCCGGATCAGACCCTCCTGATCGTCGAGGTGACCTCCGAGTCGAACGGCGACACCGACCGCACGGTGAAGCGACGCCGGTACGCCGAGTACCGGGCGCCGCTCTACCTGCTGGTCGACCGCCGGGAGCGGACCTGCACCCTGTACGCGGAGCCAGGTCCGCTCGGTTATACGAAGGTGAACGGCCCTCATCCCTTCGGGACACCGGTACGGCTCCCGGAGCCGTTCGGGATCGAGCTCGACACCACGGAGTTCTGAGGGCCCCGCGCCCCTTCTCAGGCCGGTGAGCAGGCGGCTCCGTTCAGGGTGAAGGCCGCCGGGGGCTCGTTGGAGCCGTTCCAGGTGCCCAGGAACCCGAGGCTCACCGAGCCGTTCGCCGGGATCATCGAGGTGTACGGGGCCGGTGTCACCGTGACCGTGGGGCCGTTGCGGGTGGGGGTGCCGCCCCACATCTGGGTGATGTTCTGGCCGTTCGGGAACGTCCAGGCCAGGGTCCAGCCGTTGACAGGGGCGGAGCCCCTGTTGCGTACGGTCAGCTCGCCCTGGAAGCCGCCCGTCCATTGGCCGGTGACGCGGTAGGTGACCGCGCAGGGCGCGGTGCCGCCCGTGCCCGCGTAGACGGTCGCCTCCTTGGAGGTGTGTGCGATGCCGTTGGGGCCGTGGAAGATCCGCCGGCCCCAGGGGGTGAGCGCGGTGGCGTCGAAGCCGGCCGCCATGTCGAGGTACTCGACCCCGCCGCCGTTGCCGCTCCACGACCAGCCGAGGTAGCCCAGGCCCAGGGCCTGGGTGGCGGCCAGGATGGTGTCCTCGTCGGGGTCGCCGTCCGAGTGGTTGTGCCCGAACTCGCCCACCACGATCGGGAGCCGGGCGGCGACGAAGTGGTTCAGGTAGGCGTTGATCTCGGCGGCCGTGTCGAAGACCCCGTACATGTGGACGGAGAAGACGGTGTTGCGCTCCGGGTCCGCCGCGAAGACGGAGGCGGCGTTGTCCCGCATCGTGAACGACCAGTCCTGGCCCCAGTTGGGCGCGTCCACCATCAGCGTGTGGGCGAACCCGGCGGCACGCAGCTTCTGGATGGCGGCCTTGGTGTCGGAGGTCCAGCCGTGCGCGCCGGTGTTGCCGTACGGCTCGTTGCCGATGTTGACGATGACGTACCGCTCCTGGCCCTCCAGCGCGCTCTTCACGCCGATCCAGTAGTCGGCCGCGCGGGACAGGGACACGGCGCCGCTCTGCTCGCCGTACCCGGTCGTGTCGTGGGCCTCCAGCACGCAGATGAGCCGGTTCTGCCTGCACTGCGCGGCGACGGCCGCGACGTCGGCCGTGTCGTTGCGGGCCCACCGGTCACCGGTGCTGAGCACCACCCGTACGGTGTTGGCGCCCAGGGCCTTGATGTCCGCCAGGGAGCTGGTCCTGGTCGGGTACCAGGTGTGGGCGTGGTTGACGCCCCGCATGACGAAGTCGTCGCCGTTGGACTCGAGCAGACGTCCGCTGTCGCTTATGCGGAAGCCAGTGGCGGCTGCCGTCGCCGTCGTGGCCTGAGCCGGGGTCAGTAATGCCCCGAGCACGCCCGTCAGGCCGAGGACGGTGGCCGCCAGGGCTGTTCGGAATCTCATACGGAACTCCTGTGTGTGGGGGGTCGATGTGGGTGGGTCAGCTCACGGTGACGGCGGGAACCGGATTGCTGCCGCTCCAGGTGCCGTTGAAACCGAAGGAGACCGATCCGCCGGAGGGGACGGAACCGTTCCAGGAGGCGGGGGAGCAGGTGACGCGCGTGCCCTCCTGCCGGCAGCCGGCGTTCCACGCCTGGGTGAGCCGCTGGCCCGCGCCGAAGTCCCAGGCCGCCTGCCAGTTGGTCAGGGACGAGCCCGGCGGGCACGTGATCGTGACGTTCGCGGTGAAGCCGCCGCCCCACTGGTTGGCGACCGCGTAGGTGGCGGTGCAGGCGCCGCCCGGCGGAGGCGTTGTCCCGCCGCCGCCGAGGGCCGTGGCCACGGCGTGGTAGGCGGGCTTGGGCCGGTAGTTCGCGTCGTACATCGTGGCGGCACCGTAACCGGGGAAGACGTCCGGCACCCACGAGTCCGCGTCGGAGATGTCCCAGCCGGTGATGCCCACGCAGCGGCCGACCGCCAGACACGCCTTGACCACGGCGCTGTAGTCGGCGGCCTGCTGGGCCAGCTTGGCGTCGGTGGCAGGGAGCTGCATCCGTACGTCCAGCTCCGTGATCGCCACGTCGAGACCGAGGTCGGCGAACCGCTGGATGTTGGCCTGGAGGGTGGACGGCACCTGGCCGAGAACGAAGTGCGCCTGAAGGCCGACGCCGTCGATGGGCGCGCCCTGCGCCTTGAGCGACCTGACCAGGTTGTACAGGGCGTCGCTCTTCGCGTTGATGCCTTCGACGTTGTAGTCGTTCAGGTACAGCTTCGCGTTCGGGTCGGCCTGCCGGGCCCACCGGAGCGCGTCGGCCACGTACCCCGGACCCATGGCGTTGTACCAGAGGGAGGAGCGGTACGTGCCGTCCTCGTTGAACATCTCGTTGACGACGTCCCAGGCGGCGATCTTCCCCCGGTACCGGCCTGCCTCGGTGGCGATGTGCCGTTCGAGGATGGCCCGCAGCTCGGCGGCGCTGAAGCCACCGCTGGTCAGCCAGCCCGGGTTCTGGCTGTGCCACACCAGGGTGTGGCCGCGCACCTGCTGGTCGTGCTCCTGCGCGAAGGCGACGATCTGGTCGGCCTCCGCCCAGTTGTAGGAGCCCCGGGCCGGCTCGACGGAGCTCCATTTCATGGCGTTCTCGGGGGTGAGGGAGGTGAACTGCGTACCGGCGATGGCCGCGTACTGGGCGTTCCCGCTCAGCTTGTACCCGGCCACCGCGTTGCCGATGTGGATGCCCTTGGCGGCGGCGAGGTCCCGCAGCGGGGTGTCGGCCGCGTGGGCGGTCGAGGGCAGCGCGAGGGCACCCAGGGCGGTGCAGACGCACAGGGCAGCGGCGGAGGCGGCCCGCCTGAGCCGTGCGGTCGCGGCCTTGCGGGACAGGAGGTGGCGCACGGGGGTGGTCCTTTCCGTCGGGGGTGCGGGCGTCGGATCGGGTCAGGAGCTCAGGCAGTGCAGGGTCGGCGCCTCCGGGCTGCCGGTGGCGGTGAAGCCGAACGACACAGTGCCCGCCGCCGGGACGCCGCCGTTCCAGGCGGTGTTGCGTACGGTGGCCCTGGTGCCGTCCACCGTCAGGGACCCGTTCCAGACGCTGGTGACGGTCCGGCCGCCGAGGTCCCAGCTCACCGCCCAGCCGGTCAGTGGCGCGGCGCCGGTGTTCCGCACGGTGATCTCGGCCTGGAACCCGCCCGACCAGGAATTGGTGACCCTCTGCTGGGCGGCGCATCCCGCTGAAGGTGTGGGCGTGGGTGTGGGCGTCGGCGTGGGCGTCGGGGTCGGCGTGGGGCCGGGGCCGGGGCCGGGGCCGGGGCCGGGCGTCGTTCCGTCGGGCGTCGCGCCCCACTGCCTGTCCGCGCCCTCCATCAGGACGATGTTCGGGGCGTCGGCAGGCGTGCTCCCCGGAGCCGTCGGGACCGACCGGAACGACCAGTCGTTCGCCGGATCCCACGCCCCGGCGGAGGTGATCCGGAACTGCACCTCCTTGCGGTACGCGGACTGGCCCGCCGGCGCGATCGTCGCTTCGGAGCAGTCGACGGTCACGTAGTACACGTTGTCCTTGTACTGCGTCGGGCCCGTCACCTTGCCGCACTGGTTGTAGTTCGTGGTGTGGCTGATCTGCGCGGGCGTGACGCCGGGCTCCAGCGTGAAGTAGTAGCGCAGCGAACTGTTGGTCAACGCCCGGGCGGGCCAAGCCGACTTGTTGATCAGGTAGGCCTTGATCTCGGTGAAGCCGGGGCCCGAGGCGTTCACCGACGCCTGGACGGACATCTCCGGGCCGTCGGGCCGCTCGGGTTTCGGGAAGTCGGCGAGCGGGCTGCCGCCGTACTCGGCGTACAGACGCGCCAGCGCCCCCGTGAAGGCCGCGTTGTAGTCGGTGGCGACCTCGTTGTTCACGTAGTTGGAGCGGTCGTCGGTGTAGGAGTCGTCCGGCGCGCTCGGGCCGCCGACCAGCGCTCCGTACAGGACGTGGCGGCTCTCGACCGGGTTGTTGATCTGGTCGGTCCACGAGCCGTGGCCGGTCCTGTGGTGCGGCTTGGTGGGCGGGTTGACGCCGAAGCCGACGACGTAGCTCGACTTGCGCGGGTTGTCGCCCAGCGCGTAGTTGATCTGGCGGACGGCGAAGTCGTGGTAGCGGGCCTTGCGCACCGGGTCACCGGTCAGCCAGTCGGCGTACGACAGGGCCGCGAACGACGTGTTGGCGGCGTACCGCAGCGATCCCCAGCTGTCGAGGACGGCCTGACCGCCGGGCGAGTACCGGACCCGGTTGCCGTTGACGCCGACGGTCCACCAGTCGAGCCAGCGGTTCGCGTCGTCGACGTACTTCCGCTTCCCGGTGAGCTGCGCCAGCAGCACGTACGCGCCGTAGGAGCTGTCGTCCCAGGACAGGGTCCACCGGTAGGAGCGGGTGGTCGTCTGGGGCTCCGTCGACAGTCTGTCGTAGTACGACTCGGCCTTGGCGAGGTAGGCGGGGTCGCCGGTCGCCTTGTGGAGCCAGATCGCTCCCCAGACCAGCTCGTCGTGGTAGCCGCTCCAGGAGTTGTAGTACGACCGCGCGTCGGTGATGCAGTCGCTGTACTTGCCCCGGTAGGTGTCGGCGAAGGCGTACAGCTGCTTGGCGTGCGTGAGGAGCTTGCCCGCGTACGCGGGGTCGCTGTCGGCGAACACCATGAACGATGAGGCCATGGCGGCGGCCGTCTGGCCCGCCAGGTCCGATCCGGGGCAGGACGCGTCGATCTTGTAGGCCGGCCGCTCCATCGGCATCACCTCGGCCGGGCCCCACCAGGCGTGGTCCTTGGCGCCGTTGCCGACCTGCCCGTACAGCACATGAGGGGAGGGGTGCGCCTTGACGAAGTAGTCGTTGACGAAGCGGAGGTTGTCCTTGAGGTGGTCGAGCTGTCCGGCGGACGTGTACGCGGCCTTCTGCTCCACGCCGCCCCAGGCGAGCATGGTGGCCGAGAAGGCCATCGGCAGCCCGAACTTGACGTGGTCGCCCGCGTCATACCAGCCGCCGGTCAGGTCGAGTCCGACGTCCTTGCCGTCGTCGAGGGCGGAATCGCCGCGCCAGTTCAGGCGGTTGGTGTCCGGGAGCGTGCCGGACTGCTGGGCCTCGTAGAACAGGACCGACTTCTGGAGGGCCTCGCCATAGTTGAACGCGGGCGCGGCGGCGGCCGAGGACGTGGAGGGGAAGAGGGGGAGGAGGGGGAGCAGGAGACCGGCGGCAAGCGCCCCGGCGAGCGCCGGTGTGCGGGCCGAGCGCAACGGACCGTCCACTGTGGTGCTGCCTTTCCGTCGAGGGGGGAGGAAGGGGATACACATACAGAGGTGGGAGCGCTCCCATGCGCGGTGCTCATACAGCCAGGAGAGTGTGGGCATGTCAATAGTCCCCGTAGGAACTGGTGCACGAGCGGGTGCGGAACCAGACGACCAGGGCGGCCGACGTCTAGGGCACCCGCGCCGTCCATTCCGGCGAGCTGAACTTGGTCCGCGCGAGCTCACGCGCGTGTGCCATCTCCTGGTCCGTGACCGCGCCCTCGGACAGCCCGTACCGCTCACGGAACGAGCCGATCATCTTCTCGATGACCGTCGCGCGGGGCAGCCCCGTCTGGCGGCGCAGCGGATCGACGCGCTTCTTCGCGCTCTTCGTGCCCTTGTCGGAGAGCTTCTCCCGGCCGATGCGCAGCACGTCCGTCATCTTGTCGGCGTCGATGTCGTACGCCATGGTCACATGGTGCAGTACGGCTCCCTCGCCGCCCACCACGCGCTTCTGCGCCGCCCCGGCGATCTTGCCCGCCTCGGTGGCGATGTCGTTGAGCGGCTGGTACCAGGCCTTGATGCCCATGTCGCCGAGCGCGCCCAGCACCCAGTCGTCGAGGTAGGCGTAGCTGTCCGTGAAGGACAACCCCTGCACCAGGGCGTCCGGCACGGACAGTGAGTACGTGATGGTGTTGCCCGGCTCGATGAACATGGCCCCGCCGCCACTGATCCGGCGTACGACGGCGATGCCGTGCCGCTCGGCGGCCTCCGCGTCCACCTCGTTGCTCAGCGACTGGAAGCTGCCGATCACCACGGCCGGCGCGCCCCACTCCCACACGCGCAGCGTCGGCGGCCGGCGCCCGGCGGCGACCTCGGTGGTGAGGACCTCGTCGAGCGCCATGTGCAGGGCGGGCGGCTGCGCCCCGTCGTGGACGAGCTGCCAGTCGTAGTCGGTCCAGTCGGTGGCGTGCGCCAGGGCGCGCCGTACCGCGACCCCGATCCCCTCGGTGGTGAGCCCGAACATCTGCGTCCCCGGCGGCAGCGCCGCGTCGATCCGGGCGGCCAGCCCCGACGCGTCGGTGTCGGCCGGTGCGCCCTCCAGGGCGCCATCGATGGCGAGCAGCGCCTCGTCGGGCTCCAGGAAGAAGTCGCCGCCGACCCTCACCCGGCGCAGGACACCGTCCTCCGCGTCGAGGTCGACGACCACGAGCTTGCCGCCGGGCACCTTGTATTCACCGTGCACGTCTCACTCCCGGTATCCCGTTCTCCCGCCTCCGGACAACCGTCATATCAGGCTATGCCTGGATTGCGCTGGGCTGGAAATCGATATCGAATCGGAGGTTTGAAAAGCGTTTCGCGCATGCGGAGGGGGCAAGCAGGGAGGGCATGAGCAATCCCCGTCCCCAGCCCCAAGAGGGCATGCCCGTGAATGACCCCTACAACCCCTATGACCCGAACCGGAACACCTACGCGCCCCATCGGGACGGCGCCGGAGTGAATCGGGTGGCCCTGGCCATCCATACGATTGCGGACATCGCGGCAGGTTTTCTGGCGCTATGGATCCTGCTGTATCTGCTCGACGCCAACCAGGGAAACGTCTTCGTCGGTTTTGTGCAGAGTGTGGCGGACTGGCTGGCCGGCTGGTCCCAGGACATCTTCACCATGGAGACCGAAGGCCTGCGTGTCCTCCTCAATTACGGTCTGCCCGCGGTGATTTACCTTCTGCTCGGGCATGGGATCGCCGCACGGGTACGTCGCCTCTGACCGAATTCCGGTCGGGTGCTCCCGGTACGCCGGTGAGGCCCGTGTTTCACGTGCACGGGCCTCATGGCGTCGAATCTTCGCAGGAGCATCACAAGGGCTGCGCGTTACCTCCGGCAGACGCCATTAGCGTTACTGGCCGCTCCCACCGCGTGCGAACGTGAACCGCGCGCGAACGTGAACACAGAAAGACCGCCGATGGACTATTGCTCCGCGTGCCGCCGGAATCTCAACGGGGCATTCGTGTGTCCGGGTTGCGGCGCCTACGCCCCCGACATAGCCCCTGCCGCCCCTCGCCTCCACAGCGCGGTGGCGTCCCCCGCCGCGACGCTGCAGGCATCCCACGACGCGACGGCGGACACGTCCGGCGCGTCGGGCGGGCCGGGCGCGCCCGCAGCCGGCTCCTCCAGTGACTTCGAGAGCGGCGCCTCGCCCACGGGCCAGGGCCGCGCCGCGCGGCGCAGGCAACTGGCGCGGTGGAAGAAGCACCGGCGCCGGGCCGTGGCCGCGACGGCCGTCGCCCTCGTCGGCGGCGGCCTCACCATTGCCGCGCTGCCGAGCGCCAGGCCTTCCACCAGCCACACCCACGCGGCTCCGCCGCCGGAGCCGGTGGCCACGCCGACGTCCACGTCCACGTCCACGTCCCGGACGGCGACCGGCGACGCGTCGTCCACGCAGCCGGACACCCCGGGCACGCCTGCCACCCGGCACCCCAGCACGCGGCAGCAGAACACGGCCGCCGCGGTGCCTGCCTCGCCGGCCGCCGGTCACCGGCCGGACGCCGCGACCACGGTCCGCCCCCCAGCGCCCGCCAGCCCGGCGCCCCACGCCCCCGCCGCGCCCGAGCCGGCCGAGAGGACGGACGCCGGCAACGCCGACGCCCCGCCCCCGGCCGCCGCCGACTCGGCCCCGGCCACGGAGGCACCCGTACCGCCCGCTCCCACCGAAGACGCCACCACGGCGCCCACCGGCACCTCACTGGCGAACCTTCTGCCGGGTTCCTCGGCGGACGAACCGACATCACCGACGCAGGTGTGCCTGCTCGGTGCGTGCCTGGGCTGAGCGCCCCGTCGTCACGCCGGGTGGGCGGCCGGCGCGCCGAGCATCGCCGATGCCGCCTGGAGCGGTGTGAGGGCGGCGACGGCGTCGGCGGCGGCGACGGCCGGCGCCTTGTTGCACGTGAAGCCGAGGCGGGTGAGCGCTCGGGTCACTTCGGCGGCGGTGAAGTCACGGCGGTCCTGCCTCGTGATGACCTCACCGACCTGCTTCACCGGATAGTGGCGGCGGCCGATGATCACGGACTCGCCCGTGATGGGCTCGGGCTTGATGCCCTTCATCGATTCCTGCACCTCGTGCTTGACGAGGTCGAAGGGGAAACGGGCGATGACGCAGCGCATGGTGCCTCGGCAGGTTGGGGAGAGGGGCTCGGAGCTGAGCCGGCCCGTGACTGGTTCGGAGGGGACAGCAAATACGTGCACGTGCGCCTGAGGGCCCGTAAGGGCCCGTAAGGGCGCGGATTACGCGGCCGTGCATAAGGGAGCGCGTTACGCGGCCGCGCGTAAAGGAGACCGATTACGCGGCCGCGCGTAAAGGCGCAGGTTACGCGGCGGCGCGTAAAGGCGACCGGTTACGCGGCCGTGCCGTTGCGCACCGGGCGGCGGCGCGCCCGGCCCGGGCGGCTGCGGCGGCCGGCGGCAGGAGCGCCGCCGCCCTTGGCCCGCTCCACGACCGGCGCCGTGATGGTGACGGGGACGCCGGGAGGGGTCTGGGCCCCGGTGATGCGGCTCAGTTCGGCCTCGCCGGAGCGGACCTGGGTGGCCTGCGGGGTGATCCCCGCATCGGCCATCAGGCGGCTCATCGTGCGGCGCTGGTTGGGCAGCACCAGGGTGACCACGCTGCCGGACTCGCCCGCGCGGGCGGTGCGGCCACCGCGGTGCAGGTAGTCCTTGTGGTCGGTCGGCGGGTCGACGTTCACGACGAGGTCGAGGTTGTCGACGTGGATGCCGCGTGCCGCGACGTTGGTCGCCACCAGCACCGTGACGTGCCCGGTCTTGAACTGGGCCAGCGTACGGGTGCGTTGGGGCTGCGACTTGCCGCCGTGCAGGGCGGACGCGCGTACCCCGATGGCCAGGAGGTCCTTGGTGAGCCGGTCCACGGCGTGCTTGGTGTCGAGGAACATGATCACCCGGCCGTCGCGCGCGGCGATCTCCGTGACGGTGGCGTGCTTGTCGGCGCCGTGCACATGGAGCAGGTGGTGCTCCATCGTGGTGACGGCCCCCGCGGAGGGGTCGACGGAGTGGACCACCGGGTCGTGGAGGTAGCGGCGGACGAGCAGGTCGACGTTGCGGTCCAGGGTGGCGGAGAACAGCATCCGCTGGCCTCCGGCGCGTACCTGGTCGAGCAGCGCGGTGACCTGGGGCATGAAGCCCATGTCGGCCATCTGGTCGGCCTCGTCCAGGACGGTGATGCCGACCTGGTCCAGCCGGCAGGCGCCACGGTCGATCAGGTCCTTGAGCCGGCCGGGCGTCGCGACGACGACCTCGGCCCCGGAGCGCAGGGAGCCCGCCTGGCGGCCGATCGACATGCCGCCGACCACCGTGGTGAGCCGCAGGCGCAGCGAGCGGGCGTACGGAGTGAGCGCGTCGGTGACCTGCTGGGCCAGTTCCCGGGTGGGTACGAGGACGAGGGCCAGCGGCTGCTTGGGCTCGGCGCGCTTCCCGGCCGTGCGGGCCAGCAGGGCGAGCCCGAACGCCAGGGTCTTGCCGGAGCCGGTGCGGCCGCGCCCCAGGACGTCCCGGCCGGCCAGCGAGTTCGGCAGGGTCGCCGCCTGGATCGGGAACGGTACGGTCACGCCTTCGGCGGTGAGCGCCGCGAGCAGGGGCGCCGGCATGTCGAGGCCGGCGAACGTCTCGACGGGCGGGAGCGCCGGGGTGAGGGTGACGGGCGGGGCGAACTCGCCCTGCGGCGCCGCGGGACGACCGTGGCCGCGGAAGCGGCCGGGGCCGCCCGACCGGTTCGGCGCGCCGGAGCGGTCCGGGGAGCCGGAGCGGAAGGACTTTCCGCCCGTGGCGGCGGATCCGCCCGTGCGGTTGCGGGAGTAACGGTCGTTCGAACGGGACGTGCGGTTCATGCGGAACCTTCCTCGATGCGGCACGTATCGAGGAAATTTCCAGCGGCGCAGCCGCGGGGAGAATCGCAAGATCGAGCCGAAGAAATGAGACGGACCGAGCAGGCCGAATTCAGCGTGCCGGTGCGGGGTGAGCGGCGGGCCGCGAGCCCGTGACCACAGGGCGGGCGGGACGCTCGGGGAAAAGCAACGAGCTGGGGCCCGCACCCAAGGTGCGGGCCCCAGCTACGTGGTGGTACGCGTCGCGTCAGACGGAGACGATGTTCTCGGCCGTCGGGCCCTTCTGGCCCTGCGCGATGTCGAAGGACACCTTCTGGCCTTCCTGCAGCTCACGGAAGCCGGACGAGGCGATGTTCGAGTAGTGGGCGAAGACGTCGGGGCCGCCACCGTCCTGCTCGATGAAGCCGAAACCCTTTTCCGCGTTGAACCACTTCACGGTGCCAGTAGCCATGTCATATCTCCTTCGGGGCAGTGCCCAGGGGCTCGCACTGTGCGAACCCCGAGTCGCCGCGATGATCGCCCCGTCCGGAAAATATCACCGGAAATACAAAAGTGCTCTCGTCGGTACTTGGACCGGTGAGGGCACTTGAAGTCTTTGGGAACCACAACTGCAACTGAAATCGACAGTAGCACGGAACGGGCAGCCGTGCACGGATGCTTTCCCGCATTCGAAAAACAGTCCCAGAAATTCTGTAGTTGCCGGGGTAGATATTCACCATCGGCGAGGGTGTCGCCTCACGCTGGTCGCGCCGCGGCGCGCCGACGTGGCCCGAGGCGGGCCGGCGGGGATCGGGCAGGGGTCGGACCGGGACTGGGTGGGGGCCGGGCCGGGCGCCGACGGGGGTCCACGGGCCCCGCCTCTTCGATCCTGCCGTCAAGGAAGAGGGAAATCTGCACCCGCCGCTGTAGACATTGGCGGATGCCCGGGCTAGGGTTCACCCGTAGCCAGAAGTTCGAGAGAGGAGCAGACGCCATCAGGATCGCCCGGGCGAGGACGCAGCCGCCCGGGACTCGCAGGCCCCGGATTGGAAGGTGGTCCCCGGTCACGCATCGACGATCCCCGCATCTGTCGCCCTCCGGGGCGGACACGCGGAACCGCAGAACGGCGCCCAGCGCCGGTAGATGGTGTTGAAACCCCTCGGGGCCCTGGTGCCGTACGGCACCAGGGCCCCTCGATTGCGTCCCCACGAAGAGGTGCCAGTGACCCGAGAGACCCCACAGAACGCCGCCGACAAACTCGATGACGACGACTACCCCGCCTACACCATGGGCCGCGCCGCGGAACTGACCGGCACCACGCCCGCGTTCCTCCGCGCCCTGGGCGACGCCCGGCTCATCACCCCGCTGCGGTCCGAGGGTGGCCACCGCCGCTACTCCCGCTACCAGCTGCGCATCGCCGTCCGTGCCCGCGAACTCGTCGACCAGGGCACCCCGGTCGACGCCGCCTGCCGCATCATCATCCTCGAGGACCAACTCGAAGAAGCCCAGCGCCTCAACGAGGAACTGCGCCGCTCCCGAGCGGGCTCGAACCCGTCGGTCGCCTCCTGAACGCGGTCGACCGCCCGCCCGCCGATCACGGACGTCCCGTTCCCCGAGGCCGCACAGTGAGGTGACAGGCCGTATGTTCACCACCCGACCGACCCTCCAGGGCACCTTCGGGATGGTGTCCTCCACCCACTGGCTCGCCTCCCAGTCGGCCATGGCCGTCCTGGAGGACGGCGGCAACGCCTTCGACGCCGCCGTCGCCGCCGGGTTCGTCCTGCACGTCGTGGAGCCGCACCTCAACGGCCCGGCCGGCGAGGTGCCGGTCATCCTCGCGCCCGCCGGCGGCGAGGTGCGGGTGCTGTGCGGCCAGGGGCCCGCCCCGGCCGGCGCGACCATCGAGCACTACCGCTCCCTCGGCCTCGGCCTGGTGCCCGGCACCGGGCCGCTGGCCGCCGCCGTGCCCGGCGCCTTCGACACGTGGATGCTCCTGCTGCGCGACCACGGCACCAGGTCCCTCGCCCAGGTCCTGCGGTACGCCATCGAGTACGCGGAGGCCGGGCACGCGCCCGTGGAGCGGGTCGGCGCCACCGTGGAGACCGTACGCGCGCTCTTCGAGAACGAGTGGACCTCCTCCGCCGACGTCTACCTCCCGGGCGGCCGGCCCCCCGCCCCCGGGCGGCTGTTCCGCAACCCCGCCCTCGCCCGTACCTGGCGCCGCCTCATCGACGAGGCGACCGCCGCGGCCGGTGACGACCGGACCGGCCAGATCGAGGAGGCCCGGCGGATCTGGCGGCAGGGCTTCATCGCCGAGGCGCTCGTACGCCAGGCGGGGCGCCCCACCATGGACACCAGCGGCGCCCACCACACCGGCACCCTGACCGCCGCCGACCTGGCGGGCTGGTCCGCGACGTACGAGGACCCGGTCACGTACGACTGGAACGGCTGGACCGTGTGCAAGGCGGGCGGCTGGAGCCAGGGCCCCGTGTTCCTCCAGCAACTGGCCCTGCTGCCCGGCCGCCTGCCCCCGTACGGCTCCGCCGACTACGTCCACCTGCTCGTCGAGGGCTGCAAGCTCGCCATGGCCGACCGGGAGGCCTGGTACGGGGACGCCGCCGACGTCCCGCTCGACACCCTGCTCTCCGCCCCGTACAACGCCGAACGGCGCGCACTGGTCGGGAAGAAGGCCTCCTACGAGCTGCGCCCCGGCAGCCCCGGCGGCCGTACGCCGCGTCTGAGCGCCCACGCCGTCGCCGTCGCCGAGGGCCGGCCCGGCTTCGGTGCCCCGGCCGTCCCGGTGGCGGCCGGGGCCGGCGAACCGACCGTCGACGGCCAGGCCCCGCCGGCGGCCGGGCCGACGGTCGCCCGCAACGCCCCGACGGCCGGAGAGCCGGCCGTCCAGCGCGACGGCGCCACCCGGGGCGACACCTGTCACCTCGACGTCGTCGACCGGTGGGGCAACATGGTCGCGGCCACGCCCAGCGGCGGCTGGCTCCAGTCCAACCCCGTCGTGCCCGAACTGGGCTTCCCGCTCGGCACCCGGCTCCAGATGGCGTGGCTGGACCCCGGCCTGCCGAACTCCCTGACGCCCGGCCGCCGCCCCCGCACCACGCTCACGCCGTCCCTGGCGCTGCGCGACGGAGAGCCGGTCATGGCGTTCGGCACGCCGGGCGGCGACCAGCAGGACCAGTGGGCGCTGCACTTCTTCCTCGCCGTCACCCACGGCGGACTGGACCTCCAGGCCGCGATCGACGCGCCGAACTGGCACAACGACGGCTTCCCCGGCTCCTTCCACCCGCGCGGCATGCGGCCCGGTGGCCTCACCGTCGAGTCCCGGACGGACCCGGCCGTCGTCGTGGACCTGCGCCGCCGCGGACACGACGTCACCATCGGCGGCCCCTGGTCGGAAGGGCGGCTGTGCGCGGTGGCCCGGGACCCGAGCACCGGGATCCTGTCGGCGGCGGCGAACCCGCGCGGGATGCAGGGTTACGCGGTCGGGCGCTGACCCGCCCACGCGATGTCAGTGGGCCGTGCTTAGCTGGACGCATGATCGATGAGCTTCTCGACGGTTCCGGATCCCTGTCCGCCGCGGTGTCCTCCGCGGTCGAGGAGGCGGTGCGCACGGCGGCCGCCGCCGAGATCGTGCCGCGCTGGCGGCAGCTCGCCGCGCACGAGGTCGTCGAGAAGAGCGGGCCGCACGATCTGGTGACGGTGGCCGACCGGGCCGCCGAGGCCCATCTCACCGCCTCGCTCACCGAGCTGCTGCCCGGCTCGGTGGTGGTCGGCGAGGAGGCCGTGCACGCCGACCCGGCGGTGTACGAGGCGCTGCAGGGCGACGCGCCGGTGTGGATCGTCGACCCCGTCGACGGCACCTGGCACTTCGCACACGGCGATCCCGGGTTCTGCACGCTCGTCGCGCTGGCGGTGCGCGGCGAGGTCCTGGCCTCGTGGACGTACGCCCCGGCGCTGGACGAGATGGCCGTGGCGGTGCGCGGGCGCGGCGCGCGGCTGAACGGCGCGGAGATCCGGTCCGGGGCGCCCGTACCGGGCGCGGTGCTGGAGGTCGCCATGTCCCACCCCGACTACACCACCCCGGAGCAGAAGGCGGCGCTCCTCGGGCTCGACACCGAGGGCGTCCACGCCCGCCCGTGCGGCTCGGCCGGCCTGGAGTACCTGGGCGTGGCCCGGGGCGCCCTGGACGCGGTCGCCTTCTCCTGGGAGTACGCCTGGGACCACGCGGCCGGTCTGCTCCTGGTCGAGGAGGCGGGCGGCGCCCACGCCACCCTGACGGGCGCCCCGTTCCGTGTCACGGGTGCCAACGCACTGCCCTTCACCGCCGCCCGCGACCGGGCCACGGCGGAGCGCATACGCACGCTGCTGACCGCCCGGTAGGCGGTTTCCGGACGCGCGGCGCGGCCATGCCCGCACGCCGGTGACCTCCCGCCGCCAGGGGCCGCCCACCGGCCCAATATCCTGAGATACCTTGGCCATTGGCTGACGAAGGAGTCCCAACGTGCCGTCGATGCTCGATGCCGTCGTCGTGGGGGCGGGGCCCAACGGACTGACCGCCGCCGCCGAACTGGCCCGCCGCGGGTTCTCCGTCGCCCTGTTCGAGGCTCTCGACACGGTCGGCGGCGGAGCCAGGACCGAGGAGCTCACGCTGCCCGGCTTCCGGCACGACCCGTGCTCCGCCGTACACCCGCTGGGCGTCGGATCGCCCGCCTTCAAGGCCATGCCGCTGGACCGGTACGGACTGGAGTGGCTGCACCCCGAGCTGCCCATGGCGCACCCCTTCGACGACGGCACGGCCGCCGTGCTGTCCCGGTCCGTCTCCGAGACCGCCGCCTCCTTCGGGCCCCGGGACGCCGGCACGTACCGCCGCCTCGTCGCGCCGTACCTCGGCACGTGGGACACCCTCGCCCGCGACTTCATGTCCCTGCCGCTGACCGCCCTCCCGCGCGACCCGGTCACCCTCGCCCGGTTCGGCATCGACGGCCTGCCGCCCTCCACCTGGCTGATGCGCCGCTTCCGCGACGACCGGGCCCGCGCCCTGTTCGCCGGGCTCGTCGCCCACGTCATCGCCCCGCTCGGCGGCCTCGCCACCGGCGCGATCGGGCTCGTCTTCGCGCTCGCCGCGCACGCCGGCGGCTGGCCGCTCCCGCGCGGCGGCTCGCAGGCGATCTCCGACGCCCTGGCCGCGTACGTGAAGGACCTCGGCGGCACCGTCCACACCGGGTACGAGGTCAAGCGGCTCGACGACCTGCCGCCCGCCCGCGCGTACGTCTTCGACACCTCACCGACCGCGCTGGCCCGCATCGCCGGTTTCGGCCGGTTCTACGACCGCTACCGCTACGGCGCCTCCGTCTACAAGATCGATTACGCGCTGGACGGCCCCGTCCCCTGGACCGCCGCCGAGCCCCGGCGCGCCGGCACGGTCCAAGTCGGCCCAAGCAGCCGCGAGATCGGCACCGCCCTGAACCAGGCGTCCGGCGGCATGGCCCCCCGCACCCCGTTCCTGATCACCGCCCAGCCCAGCCTCGTCGACCCGTCCCGCGCCCCCGAGGGCAAGCACGTCTTCTGGGCCTACGGCCACGTCCCGCACGCCTGGGAGGGCGACCTCACCGAGGCGATCGAGCGGCAGATCGAGCGGTTCGCCCCCGGCTTCCGCGACCTCGTCCTCGCCCGCGCCACCGCCGGCCCGCCCCAACTCGCCGCGCGCAACGCCAACTACATCGGCGGCGACATCGCCTGCGGCGCCGCCTCCGGCCTCCAACTGCTGCTGCGCCCCCGGCTCTCCCTCTTCCCCTACAACACCCCGCACCCGGCCGTCTTCCTCTGCTCCTCCGCGACGCCGCCCGGCCCGGGCGTCCACGGCATGTCCGGGCACAACGCGGCCAAGGCGGTCTGGCGCCACCTGCGAAAGGCCCGGCGGTGAACATCACCCTCGTACGCGGAGACATCGCCGACCAGCACGTCGACGCCATCGTCAACGCCGCCAACTCCTCCCTCCTCGGCGGCGGAGGCGTCGACGGCGCCATCCACCGGCGCGGCGGCCCCGACATCCTCGCCGAGTGCCGCACGCTGCGCGCCTCGAAGTACGGCCGCGGCCTGCCCACCGGCACAGCCGTCGCCACCACCGCCGGCCGCCTGAGCGCCCGCTGGGTGATCCACACCGTCGGCCCGGTCTTCTCCACAGAGGAGGACCGTTCCGCCCTCCTCGCCTCCTGCTACCGCGAGTCCCTCCGCCTCGCCGACGAACTGGGCGCCCGCACGGTCGCCTTCCCCGCCATCTCCACGGGCGTCTACCGCTGGCCCATGGACGACGCCGCCCGCATCGCCGTGGAGACCGTGCGGTCCACGGAAACGGCGGTCGAGGAGGCCCGGTTCGTCCTCTTCGACGAGCGTGCGTACGAGGCGTTCGCCGAGCAGGTGCGCAAGCCTCACCATGGAAACCGCCCAGGACCGTAACCCGCTACGACGAGCAACTGGCCCGCTGCCCGGCGCACCGCTCAGCGGGGGCGCGACGGGACCAGGCCGGCCTCGTACGCGGCGATGGCCGCCTCCACCCGGTTACGCGCGCCCAATTTCGCGAGCCGGACGGCCCGCCCAGCAGCTCTTCGGCTTGCAGGGCGAGTGCCTGACCCAGGTCGGTGAGCCGGCCTTTGGCGGGTTGCCAGCGCAGCGGGAAGGCGGGCGGCAGCTCAGCGTTCTGGCGGGCCAGCAGCAGCGACCGGTGGAATTCGTCCCACTGTTCGGGCGGCGCGGGCTCGCCGTCGACGAGGGCATCCAGGACAGGCCAGAGCAGGGCGCGCAGGCGGTGCGGCGTGGCCAGTTGGCGCTCGGCTTCGTCGTGCCCGGCCGCCGCCAGGGCCACGAGCAGATCCGAGGACTGTCGCGGGGTGAGCAGTCCGGCGACGGCCGCCCATCTCGCCCAGGCCGTGGCGCCCGTCACCCGCTCGGCGCGGCGGGCGGGGGCCCGTCCGCCATGCCACGGTGTTGGCGATGCCCAGTACCGGGTGTCCACCGACGAATGACACGTCCGCGTCAGGCGTGTGCGCAGAGCGCCTTCGTTCCGGTCTCACAGTCGGGTCAGGGATGGCAGCTGCTTCGTTCCTGCCCACCGGACCGGCCTTGATCGGTGCGGCCACCGCCGCTCTCGTCGCCCTCGTCAGACCCATCCTGGGGCCCCTTCCGTATCACGGGCCCGCCCGGTCCGCCGACTCTCACCGCGCTCGCCGGACTCGCGGTCGTGCTCCTGCTTCGGCGGTACCGGGCACCGATGCCCGTGGCTCTCCTGGGTGCGGTGACGGCCACCGCACTCCTGCGACTCCGGACCGCGTGACGTGCGTCGCCGAGGAGACGGTCCGCCGACGAGCGACGCGCACGGGGAGTGACGGTCCGGTGCGCGGCGTGACGACTCGACCGGTACCGGCTGTCGTGATACGCCGTGACTATGGAGCTGTTGGAGCGGGCCGGCGTCCTGGAGGCGCTGGAGGAGCACATCGGCGAGGCGGTGCGCGGCCGGGGCCGGGTGGTCCTGCTCCGTGGCGAGGCGGGCATCGGCAAGACCGCGGTGGTGCGCGCCCTCGCCGAGCGGGCGCGGGGACGCGACGCGCGGGTGCTCGTCGGCCATTGCGATCCGCTCAGCACTCCCCGCCCGTTGGGCCCGCTGGTCGATGTGGCCGCGGATCTGGGCCCCGAGGTGGAGGAGACGCTCGCCGCCGGTGCCGGGAGCCCGGCCGTCTTCCGATCCCTGCTGCACACCCTGCGTCAGGGCCCGGACGCCACGCTTCTGGTCTGCGAGGACGTCCATTGGGCCGACGGCGCCACCTTCGACCTGCTCCGGTTCGTGTCCCGGCGGATCGAGACGACACGGGCGATGCTGCTGGTGACCTACCGCGACGACGAGGTGGGCCCGCTGCACCCGCTGGCCGTCGTACTCGGCGACCTGACCGGCTGTCCGGCGCTGGCCCGGTACGACCTGGAGCCGTTGAGCCGCTCCGCGGTCGCCCGGATGGCGGCCGGAGGGCCGCACGATCCGGCCGCGCTGCACGCGATCACGGGCGGCAACCCGTTCTTCGTCACCGAGGTGCTGGCCGCCCCGGAACCCGGCATCCCCGCGACGGTGCGCGAGGCCGTGATCGGCCGGCTCGGCCGACTGCGCACGCACGCGCGCGAGGTGGTGGAGGCCGCGGCCGTGGTCGGGCCCAGCGCCCCGATCGACCTGCTCGGCGACATCGTGGCGGACGCGGAGACCGCGGTCGACGAGGTGCTCGCGGTGGGCGTGCTGGAGGCGGCAGGGACCCAGCTGGCGTTCCGGCACGAACTGGTCAGGGGCGCGGTCCTGGACTCCATCCCCGGTATCCGTCGCCGACGGCTCCACGCGCTGGTGCTGGACGCGCTGCGGTCCTCCACCACCGGTCCGGCGGCGAACCCGTCCCGCCTGGCCTACCACGCGGACGAGGCGGGTGACGCGGAGGCGGTCCTGGCGTACGCACCCGCCGCCGCTGCGCACGCGTCGGGGCTGGCGGCCCACCGTGAGGCGGCAGCCCAGTTCGCCCGGGCGCTGCGCCACGCCGGTGCCGCCCCGGAGGCGCGGCGGGCGACGCTGCTGGAGGGGCACGCCTTCGCCTCGTACATGACGGGTCTGGTGCCGGACGCGATCGAGTCGTGGGAGGCGGCGGGGCGCCTTCGGCACGCCATGAACGACGTGCTGCACGAGGGGGACGACCAGCGCTGGTGCTCGTACATGCTGTGGTTGCTCGGCCGGAACCGGGAGGCGCGGGAACGCGGGATCGAGGCGGTCCGGCTGCTGGAGCGCGGCGGGCCGACGCTGGAACTGGGGCGGGCCTACCTCAATGTGGCGGAGCAGGCCGGCTTCGACTGCGACGTGGTGACGACGGCCGCCCACGCGGACCGGGCCATCGAGGTGGGCCGGCACATCGGCGACGCGGGGCTGGTCCTGCGCGCGCGGTTCCACGCGGCGATCGCCACGGTGCTGCGTGAGGACCGCGGGTGGGAGGAGCTCGAGGACGCCTGGCGGCAGGCCGCGGCGCAGCGCCTGGTCGAGCATGCCGGGATGTTCGGCCCGGTCATCTCGGCGGTCGCCATGGTCCACCGCGACTTCGGCCGGGCGCGGGAGTACGACGAGCGGGCGGTCGCCTTCTGCCGCCACTACGACCTCGACATGTTCCTCGACTACCTCCGCGGGGCCCGGGCGATGGGCCTGGTCCACCAGGGGGCATGGGACGAGGCCGCCGAGGAGGCCGCGGCGGTGCTGCCCCTGCGGTCGCTGCCGCCGGTGAGCCGGATCTTTCCCCTGCTCGCGCTCGCCCTCGTTCGTGCCCGGCGCGGAGATCCCGAGGTCCGCCCCCTGCTCGACGAGGCCGCGACCCTCGGCGAGCCGAGCGACCTGGTCCGGATGGGGCCGGTGTGGGAGGCCCGGGCCGAAGCGGCCTGGCTGGCGGGAGACGACGCGGCGGCGATCGCGGAGGCGACGCGCGGACTGCCCCCGGCCGGCCAGGATCACGATCCCTGGGCGGCCGGCGCCTGCGCCCGCTGGATCCGGCTGGCCGGAGGCCGCCCGCCCGCCGGATCGCCCGCCGGATCGCCCGCCGGATCGCCCGCCGGATCGGCCGCGGGACCCTTCGCGCTGGAGCTGGCCGGGGACTGGGCCGCCGCCGCCACGGCATGGCAGCGGCTGGGCTGCCCGTACGACGCGGCGCTGGCTCGGCTCGCGGGTGACCCGGAAGCGGTGGCCGAGGCGGTGGCAGGCTTCGACGCCCTCGGTGCCCGGGCCGCCGCCGTCCGTGGGCGTACCCGGCTGAGGGAGTTGGGGGTCCGGCTGGGAACCCGTGGTCCCCGCGCGGCCACGCGGGCCCATCAGTACGGCTTGACGGCGCGTGAGCAGGAGATCGTCGATCTGCTGAGGGAGGGGCTGTCCGGGCCGGACATCGCCGCCCGGCTGTTCATCACTCCCAAGACCGCCGGCCACCACGTCACCGCGATCCTGCGCAAACTCGGAGTCCACAGCCGGGCCGAGGCGCTGCGCAAGCTCGACTCCCAGCCGGCTCCCGATGAGTGACCGGGCCGTGGCGGCGCGTATCTGGGGTCGGGCCGGTGAAAGCTGGGGTGCGCTGCCCGATGTCCCCGCCCCGGCTCGGCTTTAGCGTGATTCCACACGCGAATTCCACGTGATCGACGATGGATGTCCGATGCCCCGCTACCTGGTCGAACACTACTTCCGCAAGGGAATCGCCGACTTCCTGGCCGGAAGGCCGGTGAAGGCCATCGTCGAGGCCAACAGTGGTACCGAAGTGGTCTGGTTGCACAGTTACGTGACCGAGGACGACCACCGGGTCTACTGCCTGTGCGAGGCGGCCAGTCCCGAAGCGGTCCGCAAGGCGGCCCGCCGGGCGGGACTGCCCGTGGAGGTGATCCATCTGATCACCGTCCTGGACCCGCACGCGTATCCCACCGCATCGTGATCGTGGACAGGGCAGGGAGCCACTCATGAGCACCAACCCCACCCACGCCGGGCGTACGGCCCTGGGCGCCGCCGTGCTCGTCACGACGGCGAGGCTGGGCACCGCCGCTCCCGTCCAGGCCCAGACGCAGCAGGGCCAGCTGTACGTGTGGGTCAGCGACGGATGGGGCGGTGGAACCGTCACCAGCACCCCGGCCGGGATCAACTGCCACCAGGCGGCGGCCGATCCGTACGGGTCCACACCACAACAGGACCCGACCGGCTCCTGTACCGCGAGCTTCCCGGTCGGAACATCGGTCACCCTGACCGTCACACCCGATCCCGGGTCCTACATCAACTACGGTCCCGACCCGAACCCCGTGAGGGTGACGTCCGGCTACAACGCCACGTATGTCATGTTCTGCCCGGAGGTCAGCCTCTGCATGAGCTACCAGTGAGCCGACTGCCCGGTGACATACAGCGCGCTGGGCGTGCTGGCGATGAGCGAGGGCACCGGTGGGGCGGGCGGGGCGGCGAGGCGGAGGTCCGGGAACCGCTCGAACAACGCCCCCAGGGCGATGCGCAGTTGGAGGCGGGCGAGCGGGGCGCCGACGCAGAAGTGCGGCCCGTGCCCGAACCCGAGGTGCCGGGCGCGCTCACCGTCGCGGCGGGGCTCGAAGCGGCCGGAGCCCCGCCGCGGGTCCCGGTTGGCGGCCGCGAAGCACAGCAGCAGGGCGTCACCCTCGCGCAGCGACCGGCCGCCCAGCTCCACGTCCTCCGTGGGGAACGCGAAGGGCAGCGCGTAGACGCTCGAGTCGTGGCGGAGGCCCTCCTCCACGACCGTGTCCCAGCCCACCTCCCCGCTCAGGGCGCGGCGCAGCTCCTCGGGGTGCGCGAGCAGGGCGTGGGCCGTGTTGACCAGAGCCCCGGCCGTGGTCTCGAACCCGGCGCCCAGGAACAGCCACAGCGTGTCGAGCAGTTCCGCTTCCGACAGTCGGCCCGCGGCGTCCCCGCGCAGCAGGTCGGTCACCAGGTCGTCGCCGGGCGCCGCGGACCGGCTCTTCACCAGATCCGCCAGGTACGCGTTGATCTCGCGGGTGAGCCGGGCGGACTCCTCCGGGGTGAGCGCCGACCGCGAGAACGCCCGGCCCACGAGCGCGACGACGGCCGGCTGGTCCTGGGACGGGATCCCGAACAGGGCGCAGAGCGTACGCAGCGGAAGCGGCAGCGCGTAGGCCGAGCGGAGGTCGACCGGACCGTCCGCCACCGCTGTCGCCAGCTCGTCCAGCAGGGCGTCGACGGTCCGTGTGATCGCGGGCGTGAGCCCCTCGACGCGGCGAGGCGTGAACGCCGCCGACACCGCCTGCCGCAGCCGCCGGTGATCGGCGCCGTCGGCGGTCAGCATCCACTGCCGTGTGAGGTGCGCCAGCATCGGCCAGTCCGGCGGGATCTCCCCCTCCCGCAGGGCCCGCCAGCGAGCGGGCGAGCGGGCGAACCGCGGATCGGTCAGTACGGTCTCCAGTTCGGCGTGGCCCACGACCGCCCAGCAGTGCACCCCGCCCGGCCACTCGGCCGGAGCCACCGGCCCCCACCGGCGCAGCGTCTCCGACTGCGCCCGGTGGTCCCGGGTGTGAGGGTCGAGAAGGATCCGCTCGGTCATCGTCCGTCCCCCTGCGTGGTCGTCGTTCGCGACGTGGCGTGACGGGATGATCTCACGTCGTGACGGTGGTCCGGGCGGGAATCGGCGGATCGCTGGCAGCGCCAGGCTGATGTCGCATTCTCGCCAGCATCCACCGCGCGCCGTCTTCCATGCTTGAGCCATGCACACCGATACCGAGCGCTGCGTGAGGGCCGTCCAGTCCAAGGACGCCCGCTTCGACGGCTGGTTCTTCACCGCCGTCCTGACCACCCGCATCTACTGCCGGCCCAGCTGCCCGGTCGTGCCGCCGAAGCCCGGGAACATGGTGTTCTACCCGAGCGCCGCCGCCTGCCAGCAGGCCGGATACCGCGCCTGCAAACGGTGCCGGCCCGACACCAGCCCCGGCTCGCCCGAGTGGAACGCCCGCGCCGACGCCGTCGCCCGCGCCATGCGCCTCATCCGCGACGGCGTCGTCGACCGCGAGGGCGTACCGGGCCTGGCCGCCCGCCTCGGCTACTCGACCCGGCAGATCGAGCGCCAGCTGCTCGCCGAGCTCGGTGCCGGACCGCTCGCCCTGGCCCGCGCCCAGCGCGCCCAGACCGCCCGCGTCCTCATCGAGACGACCGGACTGCCCATGGCGGACGTCGCGTTCGCCGCCGGGTTCTCCTCCGTACGCACCTTCAACGACACCGTCCGCGAGGTCTTCGCCCTCGCCCCGAGCGAGCTGCGCACCCGCGTCACCACCAGCCGGACCGACAGCACCCGCGCCACCAGCGCCCGGGCCGCCGGCACCCGGGCTGCCAACACCCCTGCCGCCCGGGCTGTTGCGGGGACGCCCCGGACCCCGGGTGTCATCACGCTCCGGCTGCCGTACCGCGCGCCCCTCAACCCCGACAACCTCTTCGGCCACCTGGCCGCCACCGCCGTCCCCGGCGTCGAGGAGTGGCGCGACGGCGCCTACCGGCGCACCCTCGCCCTCCCGCACGGCCACGGCATCGTCGCCCTCGCCCCGCACCCCGACCACATCGCCTGCCGCCTCTCCCTCACCGACCTGCGCGACCTCACCCTCGCCATCAGCCGCTGCCGCTGGATGCTCGACCTGGACGCCGACCCGGTCGCGGTCGACGACCAGCTCCGTACGGATCCCCTCCTCGCGCCGCTGGTCGACAAGGCGCCAGGCCGGCGTGTCCCGCGCACCGTCGACGCCGCCGAGTTCGCGGTACGCGCGGTCCTCGGCCAGCAGGTCTCCACCGCCGCCGCCCGCACCCACGCGGCCCGCCTGGTCGCCGCGCACGGCACACCCGTCGACGACCCCGAGGGCGGGCTCACCCACCTGTTCCCGGCGCCCGAGGCGCTCGCCGCGCTCGACCCCGAGGCGCTCGCCCTGCCGGGCAGCCGCCGCACCACGCTCACCACCCTCGTCGGCGCCCTCGCCGACGGCTCGCTCCGGCTCGGCCCGGACAGCGACTGGGACGAGGCCCGCGTACACCTGGCCCGGCTGCCCGGGTTCGGCCCCTGGACGGTGGAGGTGATCGCCATGCGCGCCCTGGGCGACCCCGACGCGTTCCTCCCCACCGACCTGGGCGTCCGGCGCGCCGCCGCCGGCCTCGGCCTGCCCTCCACGCCCGCCGCGCTCACGGCCCGTGCCGCCGCGTGGCGGCCCTGGCGCGCGTACGCCGTCCAGTACCTGTGGGCGACCGACAGCCACCCCATCAACCACCTACCCGCGTAAGGAAGCCGACCGATGCGTCGTCAGCACACCGTCACCGACAGCCCGTACGGCCCGCTCACCCTCGTCGCCACCGATGGCGTCCTCAGCGGCCTCTACATGACCGACCAGCGCCACCGCCCGCCGGAGGAGTCCTTCGGCGACCCGGACCCGCGCCCCTTCGGCGAGGTGATCCGCCGGCTCGACGCCTACTACGCGCGCGAACTCACCGAGTTCGACCTGCCCCTCAACCTCGCCGGTACGCCGTTCCAGCGCAGCGTCTGGGAGCAGTTGCGCAAGATCCCGTACGGTGAGACCCGTTCGTACGGCGAACTGGCCGAGGCCCTCGGCAGCCCTGGCGCCTCCCGCGCCGTCGGCCTCGCCAACGGCAAGAACCCGGTGGGGATCATCGTCCCGTGCCACCGCGTCATCGGCGCGAGCGGCGGCCTCACCGGCTACGGCGGTGGCCTCGAACGCAAGCAGCGCCTGCTCGCCTTCGAGAGCGGGGCCCTGTTCTAGGCGGTCTTGTGCTTCTGGTGGGGGAAGCATCATGGTGATCCCCTGAACGGGGAAGGGCGCGCGAGGGGGGCCATGCCGCGGAGTGGGCGCCGTGACGCTCTGCCCGTGGCGATCGTCCGCGCGTGTATGCGCGCCGGCAGGGGCGGCTGCCCCACCGCGGTGATGGACGAGGTGCCGTTGAGTGACGACGAGTGCCGCCGGGTGCCGGCTCTGGCGGGAACCTCGCACGATCACCGCCACCGTCCAGCACGGCCCGCCAGGCCCGCTGATCCGCCTGGGCGGCACCGCCGAGGTCACGCGCGGCGTCCGCCTGCCCTGGCCGGTAGGCACCGGGAGCGCCGCGGAACCGGCCGGCCGACGTCTGGCGAAGGGCCGGCGGCCGGCGTACGCACGGCATCATGCGAGCCGCTTCAGCAGCGCCGGCAGAGCCGTGCCGATGGGCTCCCGCACGACCTCGTCGGCCAGTTCGTCGTACGGCGTGGGCTCGGCGTTCACGATGATCAGCCGCGCCCCGTGCTCCGCCGCGATCCCGGCGAGCGAGGCGGCGGGCTGTACCTGGAGCGTCGAGCCGACCGCGAGGAACACCTCGGCGGCCTTGGCGATCCCCATCGCCTCACCCAGCACCACCGGGTCCAGCCGCTCCCCGAACATCACCGTCGCCGACTTCAGGATCCCGCCGCACGCCTCGCACGCCGGGTCGGCCTCGCCGGCCTCGACGCGGGCCAGCGCCTCCTCCATCGACGAGCGCGCATGACACCCGGTGCACACCACGGCCCGCGCGGTGCCGTGCAGTTCGAGGACCTTGCGCGCCGGCATCCCGGCGAGCTGGTGCAGCCGTCCACGTTCTGGGTGAGCACGCGCACCGCGAAGCCCGGCGTCCGCTCCAGCTCGGCGATCGCCCGGTGCGCGGCGTTCGGCTCGGCCCGCAGCGCCGCGCTGTCGCGCCGCATCCGCCACGACCGGCGCCGGATCTCCGGGTCGGCCATGTAGTAGTCGTACGTGACCAGCTTCTCGGCCTCCGGATCGCGCCGCCACAGGCCGTTCGGCCCACGGTAGTCACTGATGCCGGAGTCCGTGGAGATACCGGCACCGCTGAGGATCGCGACGAGAGTCATGCGGCCGAGGTTACGCAGCGTCGCCCCGCGCCCGCGAACCAATTCACGGCGCCGGACGGCTCACCGGGCGGCCGTTCTCCAGTTCCAGTGCGCCACGCCCGGCCACCAGCGCGTCCAGCGCGGACGTCACGCGGAAGCCCAGCGAGCCGAGCAGATGCGTGGGCAGGTCCTCGCGCTCCACCAGCTTCCACGAGATCAGCTCCGAGTCCTGGAGCCGGATCGCCCGGAACTGCTCGCCGCTCAGCACGCCCCCGTCGTACACGTACGCCACGATCGGCGGACGCCCCGTCCCGTGCACCCAGTCGACCGCGAGCAGCGGGCCGAGCTCCACGTCCAGGCCGATCTCCTCCAGCGTCTCCCGCCGGGCGGCCTGCCTCGGGGTCTCCCCGGTGTCCGACTCGATGGTGCCGCCGGGCAGCACCCAGCCTTCCCGGTAGTTGGGCTCGACCAGCAGCACACGGCCCTCGCCGTCGCGGAAGAGCGCTGCGGCGCCGGCCAGGACGCGGGGGAGCCCGGCGATGTACGCGGCGTAATCGTTCGCGGTCACGGCGTCAGCTTAGTGCGAGCGTCCGCTCGGCGAGGTCACCTATCCGTACGCCGTCGAAGCCGAACACCGCGCTGCGCACCCGGTCCTGGAGCGGGTCCGTCCAGTGGCGCGGGATGCCGGACGCCCCGCACAGCACGCCCGCGACCGACCCGGCGGTGGCGCCGTTGGAGTCGGTGTCGAGGCCGCCGCGCACCGTCAGCGCGATGGTGCGGGTGAAGTCGCCGTCCCCGTACAACAGCCCTGCCGTGATGACGGCGGCGTTCGGGACGGCGTGGATCCAGTGCAGCCCGGCCGTCTCGCGCTCCGCCTCCGTCAGGGCGTCGGACCAGGTCACGCCCGCGTCGTGCAGCGCCACCATGTGCCGGACCACGCGGGCGAGGCGGCAGCTCGCGGGGATGCGCTCCAGGGCCGTTTCGACGGCGGCGCGCGGGCCGGGCGCCGTGAAGGCCGCGGCGACGAGGGCGGCCGCCCACATCGCGGCGTACACGCCGTTGCCCGTGTGGGACAGTACCGCGTCGCGGCGGGCCAGGGAGGCGGCGCGGACAGGGTCGCCGGGGGAGGTCCAGCCGAACACGTCGGCGCGGATGAGGGCGCCGATCCACTCCTGGTAGGGGTTGTCGTAGGTGGCGGTGAGCGGGGGCTTCAGGCCGTTCGCGAGGTTGCGGTAGGCGGCCCGCTCGGCGGTGAACGTCTGGAGGTAGGGCAGGCGCAGCAGCCACAGCTCGCCGACCTGCTCGGTGGTGAAGGCGAACCCGTGCGTCTCCAGCAGGTGCAGGGCCATGATCGCGTAGTCCACGTCGTCGTCCCGGCAACTGCCGTGGATCCGGCCGCGTACGCACTCCCGCCACTCGGGCCGCAGCGCGAAACCGGCGGCATCCGCGTCCGGCGGCGGCTCGGGGAGGTAGTCGGTCAGGGGGAGGGCGTCGGTCGCCCGCAGGTAGCGGTCGATCCGGTCGCGTGTCCAGTAGTCGCCGCGCTCGACCGGTTTGCCGAGCATGTTCCCGGCGATACGCCCCGACCAGCCGCCCAGGACCCGGTCGTGCGGGTCCGGGCCCACGGATGCGGCCGGTGTCTCCCGCAAGGTCATGGAGAGGGCAGGGAGGGGGACGGTACGACGGCCCCGCCGCCCGCCCGTACGGCCTCCACCACGGCCTCGTGCAGATCCCTGCTGTCCTTCTCCGAACGGCACGGCACAGGGCTGCCCGTCATGGTGAACCAGTCGGTCGCCCCGCTGTACTGGACGGCGATCTGTGCCTCGCCGCCCGCCCAGGTGGTGTGCACGGTGACATTGCCCGTGACGATTCCGAGCTCGTCGGTCCGAACCCCGCCACGACCCGTGTACACATCGGTCGTCGTCCACGATGCCCACGTCATGATGGCAGCGTCACACGAATGGCCCACACCCGCGACTCGGGCGACGAGGCGGTCGAATAATCCATGGCGCCCGGAGAGTTGCCTCCCTAGAGTCATCGACGTCCAGGTGCGAAGGCAGGACCTACTTCCACTGTTAATGGGGCGGTCGCGGGTTCGAGTCCCGTCATCGACTTCGGGTCGGTGTAGCTCAGTCGGCAGAGCACCTTTGTCGGTTCCGCCGGCCTTGAACTCTGGACATCTGTACGTCACGCACCTCCCGGTGCGCGGGCCGCGGCTACTTCACTCCAACGAAATCACGCCGCGGCCACCTTGATCTCGGGAGGCGCGGCGGAGTGGGGGACATCGGCCCCGGGCGCCCCTTCCGCCGCGCGTTCCCACCGAAGAACCGAATTCGGGGGGATTCACATGGCACGTTTCAACGTCCGCCGGTCCGTCGCCGTGGCCACCGGCCGCCCGGTCTCGCCCGTACGGTCGACCGGGCGCACCACCACCCACCAGGGCGGCGCCGGTGTGCTGCGCGACCCGCGCTCCGAGCTGTTCCTGCTCGCCGTCGCCAATTTCGTCACGCAGACGACCTTCTACGAGTCCGGCGGCGACCGCGACGACCGGTTCGCCGCGCTCGTCCGCACGCTCGCCGTCGAGGATCCGGAGTGGACCGCGGGCCTGCTGCGCTGGCTGCGCACCGAGGCCCACATGCGGACCGCCTCGCTCGTCGGCGCCGCCGAGTACGTCAGGGCCCGCCTCGACGCGGGAGCCACCGACGGTCCCGCCAACCGGCAGGTCATCGCCTCCGTCCTCCAGCGCGCGGACGAGCCCGGCGAGCTGCTCGGCTACTGGACCTCCCAGTACGGGCGCAATGTGCCCAAACCCGTCAAGCGGGGCATCGCGGACGCCGTCCGGCGCCTCTACACCGCCCGGTCGCTGCTGAAGTACGACACGGCCGGCAAGGGCTACCGCTTCGGCGACATCCTCAACCTGGTGCACGCCGCGCCCGACCCGGCCAGGCAGCCCTGGCAGGGCGAGCTGTTCCAGTACGCCCTGGACCGCCGCCACCACCCCGAGACCGCGCTCCCGCCCGCCTCCAACCGGATGCTCACCGCCCACCGGGCGCTGATGGAGCTGCCGGTCACCGAGCGGCGCGCCGTGGTCACCGGCCCGGACGGGGCCGCGCGGCTGGCCGAGGCGGGCATGACCTGGGAAGCCCTGGCCGGCTGGCTCCAGGGCCCGCTGGACGCCGCCGCCTGGGAGGCCGTCATCCCGTCCATGGGCGTGATGGCCCTCCTGCGCAACCTGCGGAACTTCGACGAGGCCGGGGTGAGCGACGAGGCCGCCGCCCGGGCCGCCGCCACCATCTCGGACCCGGAGACGGTCGCCGCCTCGCGGCAGTTCCCGTTCCGCTGCCTGGCCGCGTACCAGCACGCGCCCTCGCTGCGCTGGTCGTACCCGCTGGAGCAGGCGCTGGGCCACTCGCTGGCGAACGTGCCCGCGCTGCCCGGCCGCACCCTGGTCCTGGTCGACCGCTCCGGCTCCATGTGGGCGCCCCTGTCGCAGCGCTCCCAGCTGAACCGCGCCGACGCGGCGGCCGTCTTCGGCACGGCGGTGGCGATGCGCGCCGCCGACGCCGACCTGGTGGAGTTCGGTACGACCAGTGCGCCCGTGCCGTACCGCGCGGGCGAGTCCGTGCTGAAGGTCCTGGGCCGCTTCCACAGCCTGGGCGGCACCGACACGACCGAGGCGGTACGCGCCCACTACCGCGGCCACGACCGGGTGCTGATCGTCACTGACGAGCAGGCGGCCTACAGCCACTACGGTGACCCGACGGCGCAGGTCCCGGCGCACGTGCCGGTCTACACCTGGAACCTGGCGGGCTACCGCCCGGGCCACGCCCCTTCCGGCACGGGCAACCGCCACACCTTCGGCGGCCTGACGGACGCGGCGTTCCGGATGGTGCCGCTGCTGGAGGCCGGGCGGGCGGCCCACTGGCCCTGGTCCGCGGCCTGACCAGGGGGTCCGTACGCCGGACAGGAGTGGCACAGTGTCTCACCCTCCGGATAGGGTCGGCGTCGGCGCGACTGCCTGTTCGATAGCAAGGGATGCAAGGGTGACGGACGGAGCAGTAACTGAGGCCGCGCGCGTGCTCGTCGCGGCTGACAAGTTCAAAGGTTCGCTCACGGCCGTACAGGTCGCGGAGCGGGTGACGGCCGGGCTCCGGCATGTCGTCCCCGGGCTCGAGGTGGAGACCCTGCCCGTGGCCGACGGCGGCGACGGCACGGTCGCCGCCGCGGTGGCGGCCGGGTTCGAACGGCGTGAGGTACGGGTGACCGGTCCGCTCGGCGCGCCGGTGACCGCCGCGTACGCGCTGCGCGACGGGACGGCCGTGGTGGAGATGGCGGAGGCGTCGGGCCTCCAGCTGCTCCCCGAGGGCGTCTTCGCGCCGCTGACGTCCACCACGTACGGCTCCGGCGAGCTGCTGCGCGCCGCGCTGGACGCGGGCGCGCGCACCATCGTCTTCGGCGTGGGCGGCAGCGCGACCACGGATGGCGGCGCCGGGATGCTGGCGGCGCTGGGCGCCCGGTTCCTGGACAAGGACGGCGAGCCCGTCGGGCCGGGCGGCGGGGGCCTCCGGGACCTCGCGACCGCCGACCTGTCGGGCCTCGACGCCCGCTTCCAGGACGTCGACCTGGTCCTCGCCAGCGACGTCGACAACCCGCTGACCGGCCCGAAGGGCGCGCCCGCGGTGTACGGGCCGCAGAAGGGCGCCTCACCGGAGGACGTCGCGGAGCTGGACGCCGCCCTGGCCCACTTCGCCTCCGTCCTCGCCGAGTCCATCGGCCCCAAGGCCACCGAGCTGGCCGCCTCGCCGGGCGCCGGTGCGGCGGGCGGCATCGGGTACGGGGCGCTGGTCGCCCTCGGCGCGAGCTTCCGCCCCGGCATCGAGGTCATGCTGGACGTGCTGGGCTTCGCCCCGGCCCTGTCCCGCGCCACGCTGGTCATCACCGGCGAGGGCTCCCTCGACGAGCAGACCCTGCACGGCAAGGCCCCCGCCGGTGTCGCGGCGGCGGCCCGCGCGGCGGGCATCGAGGTCGTCGCGGTCTGCGGCCGCCTGGCCCTGCCGCCCGAGGCGCTGGGGAAGGCGGGCATCCGCCGCGCCTACGCCCTGACGGAACTGGAGCCGGACACGGCGAAGTGCATCGCCGAGGCGGGCCCGCTGCTGGAGCGCCAGGCGGCGAACCTCGCCCGCGACTTCCTGTCGTAACGACCGGGACGACGTCCTTGGCCGCGCCGCTCCGCCCACCGTGGGCCGGGCGGCGCGGCCTTTCCGCCGGCGGTCACCCGGCGTCCTCCGCCCACTCCACGTGGAACCGCCGCGTGTGGTCCACGTACCGGGCCCGGCCGGTCAGCAGCACCGTCGCGGTGAGGCGGGGATCGGCGCTGGACGCGGCCAGGCGCAGCTCCAGCCGGCCCGGCTCCACGACACGCCGCCCGTCGCGGCCGGTGAACGAGGCGACGTCCGCCGGGACGGTCACCGTCAGCCGGCACGACGCACCCGGCCGCAGCGGCACCCGCCGGTAGCCGATGAGGCGCTGCACCGGCTGGACGACCGAGGCCACCGGGTCGTGCAGATACAGCTGGACGACTTCGGTGCCGTCCCGGTCCCCGGTGTTGCGCACCGAGAAGGCGAGCCGTAAGGCCCCGTCCGTACCGCTCTCCCCGGTCTCCACGGTCAGCTCGCTCCAGGTGAAGGACGTGTACGACAGGCCGTGCCCGAACGCGTAGGCGGCGGTCGGGTCGACGCTGGACACCTCGCCGGCCTGGGCCAGCGGGGCCGCCAGGTAGGTGGCGGGCTGCGCGCCGGCGCCGCGCGGCACACCGATCGGCAGCCGGCCCGAGGGGTTCGTCCGCCCGCTGAGCACGCCCGCCAGGGCCCCGGTGCCCGCCACGCCCGGGAAGAAGGCCTGCACGATCGCCGCCGCCTCGCCCGCGGCGCGGCCGAGCGCGTAGGGCCGCCCCGCCAGCAGGGCCGTCACCACCGGCGTACCGGTGTCGAGCAGCGCGTCCAGCAGCGCCTGCTGTACGCCGGGGAGCGCGAGGGACTCGGCGTCGCACCCCTCACCGCTGGTGCCGCGGCCGAAGAGCCCGGCCCGGTCACCCAGCGCGGCGACCACGACATCGGCGCTCCGGGCCAGCCGTACCGCCTCGGCGAAGCCGGAGGTGTCGTCCCCGTCGACGTCCGCGCCGCGCGCGGTGACGATCCGCGTCCCGGGGAACTCCCGCTCCAGGGCTTCCCGCAGCGTCGGCAGGGCGATTCCGGCCGGGACCCCGGGATGGTGGACGCCGACGTGGACGGGGAAGGAGTAGCAGCCGAGGACGGCCGTCGGCTCGTCGGCGTTCGGGCCCACGAGGGCGAGGGTGCGAGGCCGCGCGAGCGGCAGCGTGCCGTCGTTGCTGAGGAGCACCATCGCCTGCTCGGCGGCCTCCCGCGCCAGCTCGCGGTTCGTGTCGGTGTCCAGATCGACCGTGCCGCGCAGTGCCGCCGGGTCGTCGAGGTCTCCCGCTCCGGCCAGCGCCGCGGGCACGGGGCTGAAGTCCGGGTCGAGCAGCCCGAGTCGCGCCTTCTGCGTGAGGACCCGGTGCACGGCCCGGTCGACGAGGGCTTCGGGGACCCGTCCGGAGGACAGGGCCTCCAGCAGCGGCGCGCCGAAGGTCTTCACCGTGGGCAGCTCGACGTCGACCCCGGCCCGCAGCGCGGTCCCGGCGGCCTCGGCCCAGTCGCCCGCCACGCCGTGGAGCGTCCGGAGGAAGGCGATGCCGAAGTAGTCGGCGACGACCGTGCCGTCGAACCCCCAGGTGTCGCGGAGCAGGCCCGTCAGCAGCTCGTCGTCAGCCGTCGCGGGCACCCCGTCGGTGTCGGTGTAGGCGGCCATGACGGACCGGGCGCCGCCTTCGCGCAGGGCCATCTCGAACGGCGGGAGGAGGACGTCGGCGCGTTCGCGCGCGCCCATGGAGACGGGCGCGAGGTTGCGCCCGGCGCGCGAGGCGGAGTAGCCGGCGAAGTGCTTGAGGGTCGCGACGATCCCGGCGGACTCCAGGCCCTGGACGTACGCGGTGGCGACGGTGCCGACGAGGTACGGGTCCTCGCCGATGGTCTCCTCGACCCGGCCCCAGCGGGCGTCGCGCACCACGTCCAGGACGGGGGCGAGGCCCTGGTGCACGCCGACGGACCGCATGTCCCGCCCGATGGCGGCGGCCATGCGGCGTACCAGCGCGGGGTTGAAGGCGGCGCCCCAGGACAGCGGTACGGGGTACGCGGTGGCCTTCCAGGTGGCGAAGCCGGCCAGGCACTCCTCGTGGGCCAGGGCGGGGATGCCGAAGCGGTTGGCGGCGACGACGCGGGCCTGCGTACGCAGCAGGGACAGCGCGCCGAGCGCGGGGTCGACGGGGGCGGTGCCGAACGGGCGCGTCAACTGCCCCAGTCCGGTCGGCAGGAGGGCGTCGAGGTCGACGGCGTCCTCCATGTCGTGCTGGTGGGGGGCCACTTCGCCGCCCTCGTCCGACGCGCCGACCCAGACGCCCACGAGCTGGGCGGCCTTCTCCTCGGTGGTCATGGCGGCGATCAGGGCACGGACGCGGGTGCCGGTGTCGAGGGCGGGGTCGTTCCAGACGGGGGTGACGGGGGTGACGGGGGTCGTCTCGACGGGATCCACGGTGGCGGTCACCTTCCTCCGACGCCCATGAGGCCCCGGACCAGGGCGCGGAGGGCGCACCGGCAGACGAGCAGGACGACACCCGCGGCGGGGTTCACGTTCCCTGCCCCGCCGTCAGGCGGAAGGCGTCCAGGGCCAGGGTCATCTCCGTCAGGTCCCGCGGCCGGGACAGCGAGCGGGAGGTGAGCTGCTCCAGTCGGCGCAGGCGGTTGAAGACCGTGTTCCGGTGGCAGTAGAGGCGGCTCGCCGCCCGCCCCGCCGAGCCCTCGCAGTCCAGCCAGACGTCCAGGGTCTCCAGGAGCACCGCCCGGTCGGCCGGGTCCAGGTCCAGCAGGGCGCCCAGGACTTCCGAGACCAGCAGCGCGCCCAGCTCCGGCTGGCCGACCACCAGCGCGCCCGGCATCCGGCGGTCCAGCCGCACGATCGCCGGGGCGTCCACCGGACACGTACGCAGCGCCAGCTCCGCCAGCCGCCGCGCCCCGCCCAGCTCCGTCAGGCCCACCACCACGGGGCTGATGCCGCCCGGGCCCCGGCACCGCCCCTCCATCAGCTCCGCCAGCGCGTCGAGCCCCGTGCCCTCGTCCAGCGACACCACGCCGATCTCGCAGTCGGTCCGCATCCGCCAGATGAACCGCAGCCCCGCCCCGGCCAGCCGCCGGTGCGCCACGTCCCGCCGCTCGCTGCGCAGCACCACCACCGCGTACCGCCCGCGCTCCGGCAGGTCCAGGCCCGCCGCCGCCCGCGCCGAGACCTCCGGCGACCGGCCGCCGTCCAGCAGCGCGTCGAGCAGCGCCTGCAACTGCTCGTCGGTACGGCGCCGAAGCTCCAGCTCCGTCACCCGGTACGCCTCCGACGCCGTGTCGGCCTGCGCGTCCACCGCCGACCACACCATCGTCGCGGCCTGCATCAGCACGGCCAGCCGCCGCGCGTCCGCGCCAGCGTCCTCCAGCAGCGCGTCCCACACCAGGTGCCCCGCCATCCGGTACGCGCGCACGACCAGCTCCAGCGGCAGGCCCTGCTCCGCGCGCCGCCGCCCCAGCCACTCCGCGTGCTCCAGGTCGCGGCGCGGTGACGCGCGCGGCGCCGTGATCGTCTCGATGCCGATCCGCATCGCCTCCCGCGCCTCCTGCCAGTGCTGGTCGTAGCCGATGACCCGCCCGTACGCGGGGGAGTACTCGTGCAGTTCCCGCACGTGCTCGTCCACCAGCTCGGGCAGCCGCTCCAGCAGCGCCGTACACGCCTGCGCGAGTAGTTTCCAGTCATCGCCTGTACGCGGTCTGCGGACTCCCATGGCCCGGAGGATGCCACCTCCGCACCCCATCCGGCATGCCCCTGACACGCAGTGTTGTGCGCGTGCACAACCGGCCTCCGCGCCCGCTGGGCAACGGCAGCGATTCCGGCCACGAACGTGGACGGGGGTCCCGCCCCGGTGCTGGGGTGAGCGCGATCGAACACACCGACGAGGGGAAATCCATGAGCGCTGCCGCCCTGCAGGTGCGGGGTCTGACAGCCGGGTACGGCAAGGTACGGGCGCTGCGCGACGTATCGCTGGACGTACCGGACGGCGCGGTCGTCGCCGTCCTCGGCGGCAACGGCGCCGGCAAGTCCACACTGCTGCGCGCCCTGTCGCGCACGCTCGCCTTCCACGGCGGCGCCGCCTCCGCCGGCACCGTCACCTTCGCCGGCCGCCCGCTGCACACCCTGCCGCCCGACCGGGTCGTCGCGGCCGGGCTCTGCCACGTACCCGAGGGCCGCCAGGTCTTCGCCCGCATGACCGTCGAGGACAACCTCCGCGCGGGCGCCCTCACCGCCGCCCGTTCCGGAAGAGCGGAAGCCCTCCGCCGCGTCCACGAGCTGTTCCCCGTCCTCGCCGAACGCGCCCGCCAGCGCGCCGGCCTCCTCTCCGGCGGCGAACAGCAGATGCTCGCCGTCGCCCGCGCCCTGATGGCCTCCCCGCGCCTCCTCCTGCTCGACGAGCCGTCCCTCGGCCTCGCCCCGCTGATGGCCGCCCGGATCGCCGACACCATCCGCGAGATCCACGCCCAGGGCACCTCCGTCCTCCTCGTCGAGCAGAACGCCGCCCTCGCGCTGCGCCTCGCCACGCACGCGTACGTCCTGGAAGTCGGCGAGGTCACCATCGAAGGCCCCGCCGCCGAACTCGCCGCCTCCGACGAAGTACGCCGCCGCTACCTGGGCGTCGTCGACGAACAGGCCGCCGCCGACGCGTCCCCGGCCGAGGTCCCGCACCTGGCCCGCTGGGAGGCACAGGCATGACCACCCTCGACGTCCGCGACCTCACCGTGCGCTTCGCCGGCCTCACCGCCCTCGACGGCGTCAGCTTCACCGTGCACCCCGGCACCGTCCACGCCGTCATCGGCCCCAACGGCGCCGGCAAGTCCACCACCTTCAACGTCCTGTCCGGCGTCTACCGCGCCACCTCCGGCAGCGTCCGCTTCGGCGACCACGAGCTCACCGGCCTGCCCCCGCACCGCATCGCCGCCCTCGGCGTCGCCCGCATCTTCCAGAACCTCGCCCTGCCGCCCCACGCCACCCTCGCCGACGCCCTGATGCTCGGCCGCCACCGCCTCACCCGCGCCGGCTTCCTCGCCACCGGGCTGCGCCTGCCGTCCGCCACCCGCGAGGAGGCCCGCCACCGCGCCCGCGTCCACGAGATCGCCGACTTCGTGGGCCTCGCCGACAAACTCGACCACCCGGCCGCCTCCCTCCCGTACGGGCAGCAGAAGCTCGCCGAACTGGCCCGCGCCCTGTGCATGGAGCCGACCCTGCTCCTCCTCGACGAACCCGTCGCCGGCATGACCGCCGACGAACGCCGCCGCACCGCCGCCGTCATCGCGGGCGTCCGCGACAGCCTCGGCATCTCCATCGTCCTCGTCGAACACGACATGGGCGTGGTGATGCGGCTCGCCGACTCCGTCACCGTCCTCGACTTCGGCCGCCGTATCGCGGACGGCGCCCCCACCGACGTACAGAACGACCCCGCGGTCGTCCGCGCCTATCTCGGAGAGGAGGCAGCCGAGTGACCACCTTCGCCGAACTCCTCCTCAACGGCATATCCCTTGGCTCCGTCTACGCCCTCATCGCCCTCGGCTTCGTGGTCATCTTCCGCGCCACCGAGGTCGTCAACTTCGCCCACGCCTCCCTCCTCCTCGCGGGTGGTTACGTCACCGCCGTCCTCCACGACGACATCGGCTTCTGGCCCGCCCTGGCCGCCGGGATCGCGGGCGCCGCGCTCGTCGGAGCGGCCGTGGAGTTCCTGGTGATGCGCCGTCACCGGGGCTCGGACCACAGCGTCCTCGCCATCGTCACGATCGGCGTGGACATCCTGCTCACCACCGAGCTGACCCGACGCATCGGTACGGATGTGCTCACCCTCGGCGACCCGTGGGGCGACGCGGTCGTGACCATCGGCTCCGTCACCATCGCCCAGACGCGCATCGCCGCGTTCCTCGCCGCCGCGCTCCTCATCACCGCGTTCCTGCTCGTCTTCCGGTTCACCGCCTGGGGCGTCGCCATGCGCGCCGCCGCCGAGAGTCCGTCCACGGCCGCCCTGATGGGTGTACGGCTCGGGCGGGTCTCGCTCGGCGCGTGGGCCGTCGCCGGGGGCCTCGCCGCCGTCGCGGCCCTCTTCCTCACGGTCTTCCCGACGCCCGGACTGGAACGCTCCACCTCCCTCGCCGCCCTCAAAGCCTTCCCGGCCGCCATCCTCGGCGGGCTCGACTCGACGACCGGCGCGCTCGTCGGAGGGCTGCTCGTCGGCATCACCGAGTCCCTCGCCACCGGCTACCAGAGCGACCTCACCTTCCTCGGCCGAGGCATCGGCGACCTGGCGCCCTACCTGGTCATGGTCGCGGTCCTGCTGATCCGGCCCGCGGGGCTCTTCGGTACGAAGGAGCTGGCCCGTGTCTGAGACGTTCACCCGCCCGCGTACGTACGCGTACGCATTCGGCGCGGTCCTCCTCCTCGCCCTCCCCTTCTACCTCGAACGGTTCTGGCTCCAGGCCGGGCTGTTCGCCATGGCCGCCGCCATCGGCGCCATCGGCATCAACCTGCTGACCGGCTCCACCGGGCAGCTCTCCATGGGCCACGCCTTCTTCCTCGCCGTCGGCGCGTACGGCTACTGCGCGCTCGCCGGGGACGGCTCGGACGGGCTGACCGGCCTCGGCCTGCCCGGCTGGCTCGCCGCCGTCGGCGCGGTGGCGCTGGCGGGCGCGGCGGGCGGGCTGTTCAGCCCCATCGCGGGGCGGCTGCGCGGCGCGTACCTCGGCATCGCCACGCTCGCGCTGATCTTCATCGGCCAGCACGTGCTGTTCAACGCCCACGACCTGACCGGCGGCTTCAACGGCCGCGCCGTCCCGCCGCTCTCCCTCCTCGGCGTCACCTTCGACGAGAGCGAGCTGCTGATCGCGGCCGTCCCGTTCGGCGCCGCCGAGAAGCTCTGGTACCTGGGCCTCGCCCTGCTCGTCGCCTCCGCCCTCTTCGCGCGGGGCGTGCTGCGCGGCCGGCCAGGCCGTGCCCTGAACGCCATCCGGGACCACCGGATCGCGGCCGGGGTGCTGGGCATCCCGGTGGCCCGCTACCGCGCGGCCGCCTTCGTGCTCTCCTCGATGTACGCCGGTCTCGCCGGCGTCCTGCTCGCGCTGGTGTTCCAGCGGACCGTGCCGGAGTACTTCGGCATGCTGCTCTCCCTCGAGTACCTCGCCATGATCGTCATCGGCGGTCTGGGCTCGGTGGCGGGCGCGGTGATCGGGGGCGTCTTCGTCTCCGTGCTGCCGCAGATCCTCAACCGGTACAGCGACGCGCTGCCCCTCGTCTCCGCCCCCGGCACGGGCGGTATCGCCCCGGGCGAGGCGTCGCGCTACCTGTACGGCGCCGCCGTCGTGGCGGTGGTGCTCTTCCTGCCCGGAGGCCTGGTCCGCCTGGCCGCCCGGCGTCCCGTACGTCCTGTAAGAACCGTGCGCACCTCAGCGGAGGAACGATGACCATACGCAGACACCGGCGGCTCGCCGCGGCACTCACCGCGCTCGTCGCCCTGACGGCGGCCGCGGGCTGCAGCTCCAAGGCGAAGACCGACCAGGACGGGGCGGCGGGCGCCGACGGCGTGAAGACCGGCCAGGGCGTCGACGCCAAGGCGATCCAGCTGGGCGTCCTGACCGACATGACCGGCGTGTACGCCACCCTCGGCAAGAGCGTCACCCAGGCCCAGCAGCTGTACGTCAAGCAGCTCAACGCGAAAGGCGGCGTCTGCGGCCGCACCGTGGAGCTGACGGTCCGGGACCACGGCTACGACCCGCAGAAGGCGCTCGCCGGGTACACCGAACTGGAGCCGAAGGTGCTGGGCTTCCCCCAGTTCATCGGTTCGCCGTTCGTCGCCGCCGTCAAGCCGCGGGTCGACGGCCAGGACAAGGGCCTGGTGCTGCCGCAGGCCTGGTCGGCGTCGCTGCTGGGCAGCCCGTACATCCGGGTCATCGGCACCACGTACGACATCGAGACCATCAACGCGGTCGACTTCCTGCTGAAGGAGAAGGGCCTGAAGAAGGGCGACAAGCTCGGCCACGTCTACTTCGAGGGCGACTACGGCGAGAACGCGCTGAAGGGCTCGAAGTACGCGGCCGGCAAGGCCGGTCTCACGGTCGTCGAGCAGAAGATCAAGCCGACCGACAACGACATGTCGGCGCAGGTGGCCGCGCTCAAGCAGGCCGGGGTGAAGGCGATCGTGCTGAGCGCGGGCCCGCGCCAGGCGGCCTCGCTCGTCGGCGTGGCGGCGGCGGTGAAGCTCACCGTGCCGGTCATCGGCAACAACTCCGCGTACTCCCCGCAACTGCTGGCCACCCAGGCCGGACCGGCGCTGGAGAAGATGTACTACGTGGCCACACCGAGCCTGCCGATCGGCGCCGACGCCCCCGCCGCGAAGAAGCTCGCCGCGGACTACCGCGCCGCCTACCCGAAGGACGCCCTCGACAACGGCGTCGTCGCCGGCTGGTCGGCCGCCGAGGTCTTCGGCGAGGCCCTGAAGAAGGCGTGCGCGGACAAGGACCTCACCCGCGAGGGCGTCGGCAAGGCGCTGCGGACGCTGAACGCCCTGGACGGGGGCTTCGGTGTGACCCACGACTTCTCCGACCCGAAGGCGCCGTCGTCGCGGCAGAGCGTGATCCTCCAGCCCGACAAGTCCGTCACGGGCGGCGCGCGGGTGGTGCGCCAGCCCCAGGTCTCCGACGCGGCCAAGGCCTTCACACCGGGCGGCTGACCGGACGGGTCCCTCGTCACCGCGCCGAAACGCCCTCGTGCCACGCTCTGATCATGAGCGACATAGAGTGCCTGACCGCGCCGCAGATCCGTGCCCACGCGTCCGACGGGCTCGCCGCCCTGCTGGTGGACGCCGTCGACAGCGGCGCCTCCGTGGGCTTTCTCGCCCCGCTCGGCCACGCCGAGGCGGCCTCCTGGTGGCAGGGGGTCGCCGAGGAGGCCGAGCGGGGCGTACGGCACGTCTGGGCGTCGTACGACGACGACGGCGCCGTCTCCGGCGTGATCACCCTCGTCCGGGCCACCATGCCGAACCAGCCCCACCGCGCCGACATCGCCAAGCTCCTCGTCCACCGCACCGCCCGTGGGCGTGGCCTGGGCCGCCGCCTCCTGGCCACGGCCGAACGCGCGGCCCTCGACGAGGGCCTGACCCTCCTCGTCCTGGACACCGAGACCGGCAGCCCGGCCGAGTCCCTCTACCGCTCGGCGGGCTGGACCCGGGCGGGCTCGATCCCCGACTACGCCCTCACCCCGGCCGGCACCCCGCACCCCACGACGTACTACTACAAGGTGCTGGCCGGTTCCTGAGGTGTGAGGGATCCCCAGCGGGGCTGCATGTTCAGCCCGTCCGGCGTGTGAGGACATGCGGCCGAAGGTCGCACACGGGGTCCGGGGCGGAGCCCCGGTTCGGGAAGGGGCGGGGAGGGGGCAAAGCCCCCGCGGCGCCCGCCCACACCCCCGCGGCGCCGGCCACACCCCCGCGGCGCCCGCCCACACCGCCCGGCGGCCGCCCACCCCCGCCCGGCGGCCGCGCGGCGCCCCGCCAAGGCCGCACCCGGGCGGCCCGCACCGAACGCGCCCGCGCGTGGGCACGCCCGTGGTCCCGGATACGGGTGAGGGCCCGGAGCGGTGAATCCGCTCCGGGCCCTCACCCGTATCCGTACGTACCGCTACGGCAGCTGCGCCGCCCGCGCCTCGCGGCTCTCGCGGCGGTTGTCGCGGAAGGTGTTCACCCGCCGGGCCGTCGCGAAGAGGGGGATCACCGCGCCCAGCACCACCTGCAGCGCGCAGCCGGTCTGGAGCAGCAGCTGGCCGCCCGGGGCGTCGAACGCCCACGCCGCCAGCAGGCCCATCGCCCCCACGATCCAGCTGAGCATCGCCACCGCGAGGATGCCCCGCGGCTTCGGGTACTCGACGCGGCTCACCATCAGCCACGCCGTACCGATGATCGCCAGCAGCGTCGGGATGAACGGCAGCTCCAGCAGCACGATCGAGACGACCGTCAGCGCGCCGAACGGGGACGGCATGCCCTGGAACATGCCGTCCTTCATGGTCACGCAGCTGAATCTGGCGAGCCGTAGCACCACCGCCAGCAGCACCACGATGGCCGCCACCGCGGAGACCCGCTGGTGCGCGTCGTCCGCGACCATCCCGTACACCAGCACGAAGTACGCCGGGGCCAGACCGAAGCTGATCAGATCCGACAGGTTGTCGAGTTCCGCGCCCATCGGCGAGCTGCGCAGCTTGCGCGCCACGAGCCCGTCGAAGAGGTCGAAGACCGCCGCGCAGAGCATCAGGATCACGGCGGTCGCGGCGGAGTGCCGTGCCATGCCGGTCTCGTCGCTGCCCGTGAGGTGCGGGATCAGGATGCCGGTGGTGGTGAAGTACACCGCCATGAAGCCGCAGGTGGCGTTGCCCAGCGTGAGCGTGTCCGCTATTGAGAGACGCAGCGACAGCGGCATCTCCTCGGCTTCCTCGGCGACGTCCGCCTCGGCGTCGGCGACCCAGTCGGCCCGTGTGTCAGGATCAATCACGGTCAATTCGAGTCACCCCCGCGGTCGTGGTCTGACCGACCTCGACAGCGACGTCGACACCTTCCGGAAGGTAGATGTCAACGCGCGATCCGAAGCGGATCAGACCGATGCGCTCGCCCTGCTCGACCTTGGTCCCCTGGGGGATGTACGGCACGATGCGACGGGCGACCGCACCCGCGATCTGCACCATCTCGATGTCGCCGAACTCGGTGTCGAAGTGCCAGACAACGCGCTCGTTGTTCTCGCTCTCCTTGTTGAACGCCGGCACGAACCCACCCGGGACGTGCTCGACGGACGTCACCGTGCCCGCCAGCGGGGCGCGGTTGACGTGGACGTTCAGCGGGCTCATGAAGATGGCGACCCGGGTCCGTCCGTCCTTCCACGGCATGATGCTCTGCACCACCCCGTCTGCGGGCGAGATGACCCTGCCCTGCGCGATCTCGCGCTCGGGGTCGCGGAAGAACCACAGCATGCCCGCCGCCAGGGCGGTGGTGGGCACAGCGATGGCCGCGGCACGCTTGGAACGGCGCGAGCGGGCAAGACTGAGTGCAGCGGTGGCGACGGTCGGCAGAAGCCACGGCGATGCTCCGCGTGCGATGCGGACGCGGCCGCGAGGTGCAGAGGTTTGGCTGTGGGGCATGGATGACCTTCGTAGCGGTGATGCCGCGCGGATGCGGGGGACGGCGGCTTTTCGGCGATGCTATCGGTTGCGGGCCGCAACTGGGCAAGCCAGAAGTCGAGTCGGCGGCCGGAAGACGATGACAGGGTGTGATCTTCTTCGCGGCCAAACCGGCTCAAAAGCGACAATCACCCCTGGAATCGGTACTCCTCGAGCAACCGACGCCCAATGATCATTTTCTGGATCTCGGCGGTACCTTCGCCGATGAGCAGCATCGGCGCCTCTCGGTAGAGACGCTCGATTTCGTACTCCTTCGAGAACCCGTAGCCGCCATGGATACGGAAGGCGTCCTCGACGACCTCCTTGCAGTATTCGGAGGCGAGGTACTTCGCCATCCCTGCTTCCAGGTCGTTTCGCTCCCCGGAGTCCTTTTTGCGTGCTGCGTTGACCATCATGGCATGGGCGGCCTCCACCTTGGTAGCCATCTCGGCCAGTTTGAACTGGATCGCCTGGTGCTGAGCGATCGGCTTACCGAAAGTGTGACGTTGCTGGGCATACGAGACGCCCAGCTCAAACGCACGCTGCGCCACGCCGCAACCACGTGCCGCTACATTCACGCGGCCGACCTCGACGCCGTCCATCATTTGGTAAAATCCTCGGCCGGTGACCCCGCCGAGCACTCGATTGGCCGGAATGCGCAGTCCGTCCATGATGAGTTCGGTGGTGTCGACCCCCTTGTAACCCATCTTGTCGATCTTCCCGGGGATGGTCAGGCCGGGCCGGACCTCTCCGAAACCGGGCTCCTTCTCCACCAGGAAGGTCGTCATCGACTTGTGGGGGGCGGTGCCCTCCGGGTGTCCTTCGTCACTTCGGACGAGAACGGCGACGAGTGTTGACGTACCGCCGTTCGTCAGCCACATCTTCTGACCGTTCAGGACGTACTCGTCGCCGTCCTTGGCCGCCTTCGATGTGATCGCGGACACATCCGAACCGAGGGCCGGCTCCGACATCGAGAACGCGCCCCGCACCTCGCCGGCCGCCATCCGGGGCAGGAAGGTGTCCTTCTGCTCCTGCGTACCGTGCTGCTTGAGCATGTACGCGACGATGAAGTGGGTGTTGATGATGCCCGACACGGACATCCAGCCGCGCGCGATCTCCTCCACGCACAGCGCGTACGTGAGCAGGGACTCGCCCAGACCCCCGTACTCCTCCGGGATCATCAGACCGAAGACACCCAGCTCCTTCAGCCCGTCGACGATGTCCTGCGGGTACTCGTCGCGGTGCTCCAGCTCGGTCGCGACCGGAATGATCTCCTTGTCGACGAATTCCCGGACCGTGGACAGGATCTCCTGCTGGACGTCCGTCAGACCGTGGGTCTGCGCGAGTCGGGCCATGACTACTTCTCCTGCGCCTTCAGTTCCGGGCGGCCGGGCTGCTCGCCGCCGCGCTCCTTGATGTACGTCTCGGTGGGGACCATCACCTTGCGGCGGAACACGCAGACCAGCGTGCCGTCCTGCTTGTAGCCCCTGGTCTCGACGTACACGATCCCGCGGTCGCTCTTGGACCTGGACGGGGTCTTGTCGAGGACGGTGGTCTCGCCGTAGATGGTGTCGCCGTGGAAGGTCGGCGCCACGTGCCGCAGCGACTCGATCTCCAGGTTGGCGATCGCCTTGCCCGACACGTCCGGCACGGACATGCCCAGCAGCAGCGAGTAGATGTAGTTGCCCACGACGACGTTCTTCCCGAAGTCCGTCGTCTTCTCCGCATAGTTGGTGTCCATGTGGAGGGGGTGGTGGTTCATGGTGAGCAGGCAGAAGAGGTGGTCGTCGTACTCGGTGACCGTCTTCCCGGGCCAGTGCTTGTACACGGCGCCGACTTCGAACTCTTCGTAGGTGCGGCCGAACTGCATGGGTGCTGCCCTTCCGGGTGCGTCGGGTGGAGCGTGACGGGGAGCGGCCGGTGGGCCGGTCCCGCCCCGGCGCGCCGGGGACGGAGCGGCCCGTCCGGTTCTGCCGCCGTCAGGCGGAGGGGGCTTCGAACTTCGAGGTACGGGTCATACCGGCGGCGCGGCCCTTGCCGGAGATGACGAGCGCCATCTTGCGGCTGGCCTCGTCGATCATTTCGTCGCCGAGCATCGCCGAGCCCTTCTTGCCGCCCGCCTCGGACGTGTAGTACTCGTACGCGTCCAGGATCAGCTCGGCGTGGTCGAAGTCCTCCTGGGAGGGCGAGAACACCTCGTTGGCCGCGTCGACCTGACCCGGGTGCAGCACCCACTTGCCGTCGAAGCCGAGGGCCGCGGCGCGGCCGGCCACCGCGCGGAAGCCGTCCACGTTCTTGATCTGCAGGTACGGACCGTCGATCGCCTGGAGGTCGTTGGCGCGGGCCGCCATCAGGATCTTCATCAGGATGTAGTGGTACGCGTCGGCCGGGTAGCCGGGCGGCTGCTCGCCGACGACCAGCGACTTCATGTTGATGGACGCCATGAAGTCGGCCGGGCCGAAGATGATCGTCTCGACGCGCGGCGAGGCCTGGGCGATCGCGTTGACGTTGTTGAGGCCCTGGGCGTTCTCGATCTGCGCCTCGATGCCGATCCGGCCGACCTCGAAGCCCATCGTCTTCTCGATCTGGGTCAGCAGCAGGTCCAGCGCCACGACCTGCTCGGCCGTCTGCACCTTCGGCAGCATGATGCAGTCCAGGTTCGGGCCCGCGCCCTCGACGACGGTGACGACGTCGCGGTATGTCCACTCCGTGGTCCAGTCGTTGACCCGCACGACCCTGGTCTTGCCCGTCCAGTCGCCCTCGTTGAGGAACTTGACGATGGTGTGCCGCGCCTCCGGCTTGGCCAGCGGCGCGCACGCGTCCTCCAGGTCCAGGAAGACCTGGTCGGCGGGGAGCCCCTGGGCCTTCTCCAGGAAGCGCGGGTTGGAACCGGGAACCGCCAGGCAGGAGCGGCGCGGGCGGAGACGGTTGACGGTCGTCATGCGGGGACCTCCAGGGGGTCGAGCTTGTTCGCGGTACGGATCTCGTCGACGATACGGCCGATGATCTCCGTGATACCGAAGTCCTTCGGTGTGAAGACGGCGGCCACACCCGCCCGCTTCAGTTCGGCGGCGTCGGCGCTCGGGATGATCCCGCCGACGATGACCGGAATGTCGGTGGCACCCGCGTCGCGCAGCCGGGCCAGCACGTCCGGCACCAGCTCGGCGTGCGACCCGGACAGGATGGACAGGCCCACGCAGTGGACGTCCTCCGCGAGCGCGGCGTTCACGATCTGCTCGGGGGTCAGCCGGATGCCCTGGTAGACCACCTCGAAACCGGCGTCACGCGCGCGTACCGCGATCTGCTCGGCGCCGTTGGAGTGCCCGTCCAGGCCCGGCTTGCCCACCAGCAGCCGCAGCCGCCCGGCGCCCAGCTCGTCGGCCGTCCGCGCCACCGTCTCGCGTACGGCGGCCAGCGGGGTGCCCTCCTCGGCGGCGATCGCGACCGGCGCGGACGACACACCCGTCGGCGCGCGGAACTCGCCGAACACGTCCCGCAGCGCCCACGACCACTCGCCGGTGGTGACACCCGCGCGGGCGCACTCCAGGGTGGCCTCGAACAGGTTCGCGTCCCCGGCCGCAGTCGCCTTCAGGCGGGCCAGGGCCTCCTGGGCCCGGCTCTCGTCGCGGTTGTCGCGCCACTCGTGGAGCTTCGCCACCACCCGCGCCTCGTTGGCCGGGTCCACCGTCATGATGGCGGTGTCCAGGTCCGCGGTGAGCGGGTTCGGCTCGGTCGTCTCGTAGATGTTGACGCCGACGATCTTCTCCTCGCCGGACTCGATCCTGGCCCGCCGCTCGGCGTGCGAGGACACCAGCTGCGACTTGAGGTAGCCGGACTCGACGGCGGCCATCGCGCCGCCCATCTCCTGGATCCGGTCGATCTCGGTCAGGCACTCCTCGACCAGGGCGTCCACCTTGGCCTCGATGACGTGCGAGCCGGCGAAGATGTCCTCGTACTCCAGCAGATCGCTCTCGTGCGCCAGCACCTGCTGGATGCGGAGGCTCCACTGCTGGTCCCAGGGGCGGGGGAGGCCCAGGGCCTCGTTCCAGGCCGGGAGCTGGACGGCACGCGCGCGTGCGTCCTTCGACAGCGTCACGGCGAGCATCTCCAGGACGATGCGCTGGACGTTGTTCTCCGGCTGCGCCTCGGTCAGGCCGAGCGAGTTGACCTGCACGCCGTAGCGGAAGCGGCGGTGCTTGGGGTCCTCGATCCCGTACCGCTCACGCGTGATCTTGTCCCAGATGCGGCCGAAGGCGCGCATCTTGCACATCTCCTCGATGAAGCGGACGCCCGCGTTCACGAAGAAGGAGATACGCGCGACCACATCACCCTTGCGCTCCTCCGGGACCTGACCGGAGGCGAACACCGCGTCGAGGACGGCGGTCGCCGTCGACATGGCGTACGAGATCTCCTGGACGGGCGTGGCGCCCGCCTCCTGGAGGTGGTAGCTGCAGATGTTGATCGGGTTCCACTTGGGGATGTGGTTCACCGTGTAGGTGATCATGTCGGTGGTCAGCCGCAGCGACGGACCGGGCGGGAAGACGTGCGTCCCGCGCGACAGGTACTCCTTGACGATGTCGTTCTGCGTCGTCCCCTGGAGCTTGGTGATGTCCGCGCCCTGCTCCTCCGCGACCACCTGGTACATCGCCAGCAGCCACATGGCGGTGGCGTTGATGGTCATGGAGGTGTTCATCTGCTCCAGGGGGATGTCCTGGAACAGCCGGCGCATGTCACCGAGGTGCGAGACCGGGACCCCGACCCGGCCCACCTCGCCGCGGGCGAGGATGTGGTCGGGGTCGTAGCCGGTCTGCGTGGGCAGGTCGAAGGCGACCGACAGACCGGTCTGGCCCTTGGCGAGGTTGCGCCGGTACAGCTCGTTGGACGCCTCGGCGGTCGAGTGACCGGCGTACGTCCGCATGAGCCAGGGGCGGTCCTTCTTCCGTTCCGGCATCAGATGTTCCGGAAGCGGTTGATGGCGTCGATGTGCTTGTCCCGCATCTCCTGGTTCTTCACGCCCATGCCCTCCTCGGGCGCCAGGCACAGGACGCCGACCTTGCCCTGGTGGAGGTTGCGGTGGACGTCGTACGCGGCCTGGCCGGTGTCCTCCAGCGCGTACGTCTTCGACAGCGTCGGGTGGATCTTGCCCTTGGCGATCAGGCGGTTGGCCTCCCACGCCTCGCGGTAGTTCGCGAAGTGCGAGCCGATGATCCGCTTCAGCGACATCCACAGGTAGCGGTTGTCGTACTCGTGCATGTAGCCCGAGGTCGAGGCGCAGGTGGTGATCGTGCCGCCCTTGCGGGTGACGTACACGGACGCGCCGAAGGTCTCGCGGCCGGGGTGCTCGAAGACGATGTCGATGTCCTCGCCGCCGGTGAACTCACGGATGCGCTTGCCGAAGCGCTTCCATTCCTTGGGGTCCTGGGTGCGCTCGTCCTTCCAGAACTTGTAGCCCTCGGCGCTGCGGTCGATGATCGCCTCGGCGCCCATCGCGCGGCAGATGTCCGCCTTCTGCTCGCTGGAGACGACACAGATCGGGTTGGCGCCACCGGCCAGGGCGAACTGGGTGGCGTACGAGCCGAGGCCGCCGCTCGCGCCCCAGATCAGGACGTTGTCGCCCTGCTTCATGCCGGCGCCGTTGCGGGAGACGAGCTGGCGGTACGCGGTGGAGTTCACCAGGCCCGGCGCCGCCGCCTCCTCCCAGCTGAGGTGGTCGGGCTTCGGCATCAGCTGGTTGGACTTGACGAGCGCGATCTCGGCCAGGCCGCCGAAGTTGGTCTCGAAGCCCCAGATGCGCTGCTCGGGGTCGAGCATCGTGTCGTTGTGGCCGTCGGACGACTCCAGCTCGACGGACAGGCAGTGCGCGACGACCTCGTCACCGGGGCGCCAGGCGTTCACGCCCGGGCCGGTGCGCAGGACCACGCCCGCCAGGTCGGAGCCGATGATGTGGTACGGCAGGTCGTGGCGCTTGGTGAGCTCGGAGAGCTTGCCGTACCGCTCCAGGAAGCTGAAGGTCGAGACCGGCTCGAAGATCGACGTCCACACGGAGTTGTAGTTGACCGAGGAGGCCATCACGGCCACCAGTGCCTCGCCGGGGCCCAGTTCGGGCAGCGGCACATTGTCGACGTGCAGCGACTTGCGCGGGTCCTTCTCGCGGGTGGTGAGACCGGCGAACATCTCGGTCTCGTCCTTGTGCACGGTCACCGCGCGGTAGGACTCGGGGAGGGGCAGAGCGGCGAAGTCCGCGGACGTGGTGTCCGGCGACTGAATCGCGTCCAGGATTTCCTTCACGGTGTTGCCTCCGGCGAAGATCGTCTTGAGCAGACGTTTGAGGGGAACGTCGGGGAAGTGCTGCTGCTGTGGAGGTGTGCCGTCGGTTCGGCCGGGTGGTGCTTGGCGGCGCGGGGTGGTGCGCGAAGTTGCCTGTGACGCAGGCGTCCGGGCGCGCGAGGCGCGATGGCCTTGCGGGGACAGCCGGCGTACGAGATGTCTCTGCACGCCGGCCGCCCGGACAACATCAACGTATGACACCGTGTGCCAGGCCGCAAGGCACTGAGTGCCAACAATTTCTCTCAGATGCAATCCGCCGTTCACAGATGAGCGATGATCGATCGAACCGGGTGGTGGAGCGGCACGAAAAAGCCCGCCGAGCCCGACGGGGAGCCGTCGAGCAGGGCGGGCGTGGCCGCGAGGCCTCAGCGGGTCGCGGGTCAGCGGGTCAGCGGGTCAGCGGGTCTTGAGGGTCAGCGGGTCTTGAGGGTCCGCTCGATGGTGCGCATGATCTCGTCCAGCGGCGCGTCCGTGCGGGCCACTGTCACCAGCACGTCGCCGGTGGTGCTCGCCGTCGCGGCGGGGGGCTTGGTGGGGGTCGTCGCGCCGGCGGCGCGCCCCGCGCCTATGCCCGTGCCGAAGGTGTCCCGGACGATGGCGAAGGCGTGGTCCAGCTGGGCCTCCACGTCTCCCTGGCCGCCCGCCCGCAGCCACCGGCGCAGTACGTGGTTGTGCGCCGTGACGACCGCGGAGGCGGCCACCTCGGCCAGCAGCGGGTCGTCGTTGCCATCGTGGTGGTCGCGCTCGTCGAAGTGGCCCAGCAGGTAGCGGGTGAACAGCCGCTCGTAGCGGGCCACCGAGGCGATCTCGCGCTCCCGGAGGGTGGGCACCTCGCGGGTGAGGCGGTAGCGCTCGACCGACACGGCGGGAGACGCCGCGTACATCTTCATGACTTCCTTGATGCCACGGCAGACCGTGTCGAGCGGGTGCTCGTGCGCGGGGGCGGCGTTCAGGACCGCCTCCGCCCGCACCAGGGTGTCGTCGTGGTCGGGGAAGATCGCCTCTTCCTTGGAGCGGAAGTGGCGGAAGAAGGTGCGCCGGGCGACCCCGGCCGCGGCGGCGATCTCGTCGACCGTCGTCGCTTCGTACCCCTTCGTGGCAAACAGTTCCATGGCCGCGGCCGCCAGCTCGCGGCGCATTTTGAGCCGCTGGGCGGCGGCGCGGCTGCCCGCGGCACTCTCGGGGGCGTCGGGCGTGGCGGTGGCACGGGGTGACTTGGCGGGCTGGGACATGACCTGAACGTACTGCATTTGTGCAGGAGACCGCGCCTGTGGGGCCGACCGGGAGGCCGGGCCGCCCGCACCGTCGAGCAGCCCGCCCCACTCCCCGTAAGGCTCAGCGCCGGGCATATTCGCGGAAGCCGCGCCCCGTCTTGCGGCCGAGGCAGCCCGCCGCCACCAGGTGCTCCAGGAGGGGCGCCGGAGCCAGGCCCGGGTCGCGGAACTCGCGGTGCAGGACCCGCTCGATGGCGAGCGAGACGTCCAGCCCGACCACGTCGAGGAGCTCGAAGGGGCCCATGGGGTAGCCGCCGCCGAGCTTCATCGCGGCGTCGATGTCGTCGAGCGAGGCGTAGTGCTGCTCGACCATCTTGATCGCGTTGTTCAGGTACGGGAAGAGCAGCGCGTTCACGATGAAACCGGCGCGGTCGCCGCAGTCCACCGGGTGCTTGCGGATCTTCGCGGTGACCTCGCGGACGGTGGCGTGGACATCGTCGCCGGTCAGGACCGTACGCACGACCTCGACGAGCTTCATGGCCGGGGCCGGGTTGAAGAAGTGCATCCCGATCACGTCCTGCGGGCGCGAGGTGGCGCGGGCGCAGGCGACGACGGGGAGGGAGGAGGTCGTGGTGGCCAGCACCGCGCCCGGCTTGCAGACCTTGTCCAGGGTCGCGAACAGCTGCTGCTTGATCTCCAGGTCCTCGGCGACCGCCTCCACCGCCAGGTCGACCTCGGCGAAGGCGTCGAGGGAACCGGCGGGCGTGATGCGGGCCAGCGTCTCGTCGCGCGCCTCGGCGGTCATGCGCCCCTTGTCGACGGAGCGGGCGAGGGACTTCGTGATCCGGCCCTTGGCCGTCTCGGCCTTCTCCAGCGAGCGGGCGGCGAGGACGACGTCGTACCCGGCCTTGGCGAAGACCTCCGCGATACCGCTCGCCATGGTGCCGGAGCCGGCGACGCCGACGGAGCGGACCTCGCGGACCGCCGCCCCCGTCCCGGCCGTCTCCAGCGGGGTCAGCGCGTCACGCACCACGACACCGCTGCCCGCCGCCTCGTACGTGTAGAAGCCGCGCCCCGACTTGCGGCCGGTCAGGCCCGCCTCGCTGAGCTGCTTCAGGATGGGCGCCGGGGCGTGCAGCCGGTCGCGGGACTCGGCGTACATGGCGTCCAGGACGGTACGGGCGGTGTCGATGCCGATCAGGTCGAGCAGAGCCAGCGGGCCCATCGGCAGGCCGCAGCCCAGCTTCATCGCGGCGTCGATGTCCTCGCGGGAGGCGTACTTGGCCTCGTACATCGCGGCCGCCTGGTTCAGGTAGCCGAAGAGCAGGCCGTCCGCGACGAAACCGGGCCGGTCGCCGACCGCGACAGGCTCCTTGCCGAGCTGGTGGGCGAGGTCGGTGACGGCGGCGACGGCCTGCGGGGCGGTCAGCACCGAGGAGACCACCTCGACCAGCTTCATCGCCGGGGCCGGGTTGAAGAAGTGCAGGCCCAGCACGCGCTCGGGGTGCGCGGAGTCCGCGGCGAGCCGGGTCACGGACAGGGCGTTCGTGCCGGTGGCGATGATCGCGTCGGGGCGGACGACGGAGTCCAGCGCCCGGAAGACCTGCTGCTTGGCCTCGTACGACTCGGGCACGACCTCGATGACGAGGTCGGCGTCGGCGGCGGCCTGGATGTCGGAGAAGGTACGGAAGCGGGCGAGGATGTCGCGCCGCTCCTCCTCGGTGATCCGCTCACGCGCCACGGAGCGGGCGGTGGCGGCCTCCAGGGTGGCGATCGCGCGGCCGGCGGCGGCCTCGCTGATGTCGATGCCGACGACCTCGCGGCCGGCCCGGGCCAGGACCTCGGCGATACCGGCGCCCATGGTGCCGAGACCGACGACGGCAATGGTGGCGAGAGGGGTGTCCATCACGGGACTCCAGGGATGAGTGACGACTGATGAGGGGCGCGCGCGGGGGTACGACCGGGAGGTGGCGTACGCGGGTGCGAGCGGATCGTGCGCAGGCGTGCTGCGCAGCCGTGCTGTCGCGGTGAGGAGAAACGACGGACTCTGTCCCGGAGCCACGTCGTACAAGGTGCCGAACCGACAAGGCACTCGCGGCGGCTGCGTCACCAGGCCGCCGTGAGGGTGCGGGTGTAGCCCGCTCACTTGAGATTAACCGGCGAGTAACGAGCGCGCCAGTCCTGGGAAGTGGCCGGAACATGTGATCTGGATCGCTGCCGGACGGGATACTGACGGCCATGGACGCCACGGACGGTGCGGAGGCCCGGGACAGTTCCTACGGCTCGGGCGCCATGGGCGGTGCGGGCGGTGCGGGCGGTGCCGGCTGTGTGGGAGGTGTCAGCGCCTCGGGCGGTGCGGGCGGTGCCGGGGGTGCGGACGGCCGGCACGGTGCCGATGATGTGGGCGGCTCGGGCGGTGCTGGGGGTGCGGAAGGCTCGGACGCCATGGACGGTACGGAGGAGGCGGACGGCCCGGACGGCGCCGCCGGTGCGGGAGGCCGGCACGGTGCCGACGGTGTGGGCGGCTCGGACGGCCAGGACGATGCGGGCGGCTCGGATGTCATGGACGGTACTGACGAGGAGTTCAGGTCGCTCGCGCACCGGCTGCGCGACGAGGCCGGCGGATCGGCCGCGTACGAACGGCTGATCACCGTCCGGGACCCGGACGAGCTCGCCGCCGTCCTCACCCGGCCCGGGCAGCCGCTGTGGGCCCGGGAGATCGCCGCGTTCCGGCTGGGCCTCGCCGGTGACCGGCGCGCCTTCGAGGCCCTGGTTCTGCTCCTCAACCACCGCGACCCGGCGCGCTGCGTCTCCGCCGCGTACGCCCTCGCCCGGCTGGGCGACCCGCGCACCCCGAAGGCGGCGGCCGCGCTCGCCACCAACGAGCTGCGCGTCGCCTACGCCCTGCTGCCGGTCCGGCTGCTCGCCCAGCTGCGCGCTCCGGAGTCCGTACCGGCGCTGATCACCGTCCTGGAGCGCCGCCTGCCGGTCGGCGACCCGCACTGGCGGGTGGGTGTCGCCTGCGCGGAAGGGCTCGGCGCCCTCGGCGACCCCCGCGCCCGCCCGGTGCTCGAAGCCGCCCGCGCCCACCCCCGCCTCGCCGCGGCCGCCGCGGCGGCCTTGAGACGCCTGGGGCTCAGGCCGGCAGACGGCGGGCGTAACGGACCTCCGTGACCGTCGTGCCCGCCACGTGCCAGGGTTCCTCCGCCCCGTCGGGCGCGAAGCCGGCCTTCTCGTAGAAGCGCCGTGCGCGGGCGTTGTCCCTCAGCACCCACAACCGCATCGCCGCGTACCCTTCGCCGGCCGCGCGGGTCGTCGCCTCGTCCATGAGGGCGCGCCCCACGCCCGTCGAGAGCTGGTCCGGCCGCGCGTACAGCGCGTACAGCTCGGCCTCACCGGTCGGGGCCCGGCCGTCCCGGTACGGGCCGTAGCACGCCCAGCCGACCACCGAACCGGCGCGCTCCGCCACCAGGTTGACGGTGCGGGTGCTGTCCTGGGCGAAGTGCGTGCGGCGGGTTTCGGCGTCCGCCTCGACGGTCATCGCCGCCAGGTACCACGTCGGTATCAGCCCCTCGTACGTCGTCTGCCAGCCGCGCACCCGGACCTCGGCGACGGCCTCGCAGTCGTCCACCACCATGTCCCGCACCCGGACGACGTCCGTCATGGCCGGGGCCCCTCCGGAAGGACCGCGAACGCCTCGATCTCCACGAGCAGTTCGGGCCGGAACAGCGCCGACACCTGGACCGCCGAGCTCGCCGGCGGACGTGCTGTGTCGATCAACTCGTCCCGGGCGGCCCGCACCGCAGGCAGGTGGGCCACGTCCGTGACGAAATACGTCAGCTTCACCACGTCGTCGAAACCGGCGCCCGCCGCGGCCAGGCACCGCCGCAGGTTCTCGAAGACCTGGCGGGCCTGGGCGCCCGCGTCACCCTCGCCCACCACCCGGCCGTCCGCGTCGAAGGCGCACTGGCCGGATATCGCGATGAACCGGCCGCTGCCCCAGACGACATGGCTGTAACCGGAACCGGGGGCGACCCCCGCAGGGGCGTGCACGTGGGTGAGGTGGTTGCTCATGCGCCTCATCCTCGCGCACGCCACTGACAATCAGCCCGTCACCTCGGAGCGGGCAGCCCGTGACCCAGCACCCCGTGCAGCGCGGTGCCGCCGGTCCGGCCCGCGGGCCCCGTGCCCCGTACCGGCTTCGCCGGCTGCGGATCGGGCACCGCCGCGCAGACCGCGTCCGCCACCCCCGCCCCGCCGCTCCGCGGCACCACGCCCGTCTCCAGGTAGCGCACCAGGTGCCGGTCCAGGCAGGCGTTGCCGGCCAACGTGATCGCGTGGTTCCCGCCGCCCCGCTCGACGACCAGGCTGGAGCCGCGCAGCTGTTCGTGGACGGCCACACCGCCCTCGTACGGCGTGGCCGCGTCCTCCGTCGCCTGGAACAGCAGCACCGGCGGCAGGGCGGCGTTCGCCAGGTCCGGCGCCGTCATGGACGGGGCCGGCCAGAAGGCGCAGGGCGCGTTGTACCAGGCGTTGTTCCAGGTGTTGAAGGGGGCTTTGCCGTACACGTCCCAGTTGTCCCGGTGCCAGACGCCCCAGTCCTTCGGCCAGTCGGCGTCACGGCACTGCACGGCCGCGTAGACGGAGTAGCTGTTGTCGTCGTCGGCGTCGGAGGTCGCCAGGGTCCTGTGGGCCGCGACGAGCGGGTCCGGGTCGTTGTCGTTCACGTACGCCGAGAAGGCCTCGGCGAGCGTGGGCCAGAAGCCGTTGAAGTACCCGCCCGGCAGGAACGTGTCCTCCAGTTCGGCCGGGCCCACCTTCCGGCCCGCCGGCTTCTTCCTCAGCGCCTCCCGCATCGCGTACCAGCGCGCCTCGACCTTCGCCGGGTCGGTGCCCAGCCGGTAGGTCCTGTGGTGCTTGGCCACCCACCCCATGAACGCCTTGTGGCGGGCGTCGAACGCCACGTCCTGCGCCAGGTTGAGGCGGTACCAGACCCTGTGCGGGTCGACCACCGAGTCCAGGACCGCCCGCCGCACCCGCTGCGGGAACAGCTTGGCGTAGACGGCGCCGAGGTACGTCCCGTACGAGTACCCGAAGTAGTTGATCTTCTCCGCGCCGAGCGCCTGCCGGACGACATCGAGGTCGCGGGCCGCGTCCACCGTGCTCATGTGCCTCAGCAGGTCGCCGTACTTGTCGCCGCACGCCTTGGCGAACGACGCCGCGCGGGCCAGGTTCACCCGCTCGTCGCGCTGGTCGCGCGGCACGGAGTCCTGCCGTACGGGCGTGAAGTAGCCCGGCTTGCAGTCGAGCGCCGGCCGGCTCGCGCCCACGCCCCGCGGGTCGAAGCCGATGACGTCGTACTGCGCCGCCACCTTCGACGGCAGGGACGCCGCCACGAATCCGGCCATCGAGCGCCCACTGGCGCCCGGGCCGCCCGGATTGACGAGCAGCGGGCCCTGGAAGGTCTTCGCGGTGTGCGCGACCCGGGAGAGCGCGAGCGTGATCCGCTCACCGTCCGGATCGGCGTGGTCCAGCGGCACCCGTACCGTCGCGCACTGGAGCCTGGGGTACTGCTTGGTGGCGCACCCCTTCCATACGAGAGGGCCTGCCGGCTCCCTGAGGGAGGGTTCCGCCGCCGACGGTACGGCGGTGACCGCGCCCGCCATCAGCGCCCCGGCGGCGATCAGCACTCCTGCACGTCTCTGCATACGGCCTCCCGAGCGAGCGGAACGAGGGCTTGCGAGGACCTTGCGGCCCTCGGCGGATCGTCCCCGCATTCCGGCCCGGGCGGGCATGCCGTGATCAGACTTGACCCGATCAGAGGAGGGTGAGCTGTGTGGGACCCGGCCCCGACGGCTGCCGCTCCGACGGCTGCCGCTCCGGCGGTACGGGCGGTGGCGTGGCGATCCGCCGGGGCGTGCCGCGCCGCGCGGGGCCTATGCCGAACTCGTCCGCCAGCTCGTGCACCTGACGGGTGATCCGGCGCTGGTACCACTTCGGGGCGTAGGCGCCGTCCGCGTACAGCCGCTCGTAGCGCCGCACCAGGTGCGGATGGTGCCGGTTCAGCCACGCCATGAACCACTCGCGCGCCCCGGGCCGCAGATGGAGCACGAGCGGGGTCACCGACGTCGCCCCGGAGGCCGCGATCGCGCGGACGGTGGCGCGCAACTCGTCGGGGTGGTCGCCGAGGAAGGGGATCACCGGCGCCATCAGCACCCCGCAGCCGATGCCGTGGTCCGTCAGCGTCCGTACGACGTCGAGGCGGCGCTCCGGGGCCGGGGTGCCGGGCTCGACGGTCCGCCACAGCTCGCGGTCGGTGAAGCCGACGGAGACGGAGATGCCGACGTCGGTCACCTCGGCCGCCTGGAGCAGCAGGTCCAGGTCGCGGAGGATCAGCGTCCCCTTGGTGAGGATGGAGAACGGGTTCGCGTGGTCGCGCAGCGCGGAGATGATGCCGGGCATCAGCTGGTAGCGGCCCTCGGCTCGCTGGTAGCAGTCCACGTTCGTGCCCATGGCGATGTGCGCGCCCTGCCAGCGCGGTGAGGCGAGCTGCCTGCGCAGCAGCTCCGGGGCATTGATCTTCACCACGATCTGGGAGTCGAAGCCCAGGCCCGTGTCGAGGTCCAGGTAGCTGTGCGTCTTGCGGGCGAAGCAGTACACGCACGCGTGCGTGCAGCCCCGGTACGGGTTGACGGTCCACTCGAACGGCATACGGGAGGCGCCGGGCACCCGGTTCACGATCGAACGGGCCCGCACCTCGTGGAACGTGATGCCCCGGAACTCGGGGGTGTCGAACGTACGCGTGGTCACGGCGTCCGTACCGAACAGCACGGTGTCCCCGGTCGGGTTCTCGCTCAGGTTGTCCCAGCGCATGGACGCCTCCTCGGTAGCACAGGCCCACACAATAGAACACTTGTTCCCATGATCGCCTCTGCCGGGCCTCCCCGGATTTGGGCGGCCACCCCGCAGGTGGTTGGCTTGTGCCTCCCCTTAGGAACGAGTGCTGGAGGACATGGCATGGCGCAGGTCGAGGCCACGACGGAGCGGGTCATCGCGGCGGACGCGGAGACGGTGTTCGACGCGCTGGCCGACTACAAGGAGACCCGCGAGAAGCTGCTGCCCGAGCACTTCAGCGAGTACGAGGTGCGCGAGGGCGGCGACGGCGAGGGCACCCTCGTCCGCTGGAAGCTCCAGGCCACCAGCAAGCGCGTCCGTGACTGCCTGCTGGAGGTCACCGAGCCGACCGACGGGCAGCTCGTCGAGAAGGACCGCAACTCCTCCATGGTCACCACCTGGACGGTCACCCCGGCCGGCGAGGGCCGGTCGAGGGTCGTCGTCACGACCGTGTGGAACGGTGCCGGCGGCATCGGCGGGTTCTTCGAGAAGACCTTCGCCCCCAAGGGCCTCGGCCGCATCTACGACCAGGTGCTCGCCAAGCTCGCCGCCGAGGTCGAGAAGTAGCGCGGAACGGTCACCGGTTCGGGTGGTCTTCCCGTCGGCTCCCCGGCGCGCGTGCACGGCCGGGGGCGCGGGGGGCCACCGGAAACCGCCTGATGAGCGCCGGGGTGCTCCGCGTGCCGGGCGCCCGGCCGTGCTGGTGACCCCGTAATGCCCGCTTGCTCCCCCTCGGCGCGCAATGCGAAGAATGGCGCGCCGCGTAGGCGCGACTGAGGGGAGCAGCTTCGTGGGTGGGAGCACGCTGGCGAACGACGACCACACACCGCCTGCCCGCGGCCGATCCGGCCCGGCGGCCTGGCAAGGCACGTCGGCCGGCCCGCAGGCGGCCCTGGGGCCGGACCCGCAGGCGGGTCCAGGGCGGGGCTCGCGGGCAGTTCCAGGAGCGGCTCCACAGGCCGCCCCAGGACCCGGCCCGCAAGCCGTCCCGGGACGGGGCCCCGAGACCGTTCCCTGGGAGAGGGGTGCAGCGGCGGCCTTCCTGCCGGCCGCCCAAGGCGTCGCACAGCAGGCGGCCGCGCCGGGAGCCCCCGATCCGGCCGCTCCCGCGCCGGATGCCCCCAGGCCGTCCGTCCCGGAGGCCGCCGACGGGGCGGACGGCGAACCGTCCCTCCCCGTGGCCGCCGCCACGCTCGGCCCCGCCCGAGTGCGCGTCGTGTTCTCCGGGCTCGTCCTCACGCTGCTGCTCGCCGTGCTGCAGCAGCTGGTCGCGGCCACCGCCCTCCCCGCGATCAGCGGCGGCCTCCAGGGGCCGGACCCCGCGCCCGGCCGGGCGACCTGGGTGGTCACCGCCTACCTCCTGGGGGCCGTCGTCACCCTGCCCGTGTACGGCAAGCTCGGCGACCTCTACGGGCGCAAGGGGATCTTCCAGGCCGCCCTCGTGGTCTTCGTCGTCGGCTCGGCGCTGGCCGGCTGGTCGCGCACCATGGACCAGCTCATCGCCTTCCGCGCCCTCCAGGGTGTCGGCGCCGGAGGCCTGCTGGCCGGTGCCCAGGCCATCACCGCCGACCTCGTCCCCGACCGGCGGCGCGGCCGTTTCCTGGGCCTCATCGGCGCCGCCCTCGCCCTCGCGTCGCTGGCCGGCCCGCTGCTCGGCGGTCTCCTCCCCGAACACGTCTCCTGGCGCTGGTGCTTCTGGGCCGCCGTACCCCTGGGGCTGGTCGCCCTGCTCCTCGTCGGCGCGGCGCTCACCGGGCAGAAGCCCGCCGCCCGGGGCCGCCCCGACGTCCTCGGCGCGCTCCTGCTCGCCGCCGCCTCCACCTTTCTGGTGCTGCTGACCAGTTGGGGCGGTACGGAGTACGCCTGGAACTCCCGCGTCGTCCTGGGGCTCGCCTGCGGCGCGGCCGGAACCATCCTGCTGTTCATCGTCGTGGAGAACTACGCGCCCGAACCGATCGTCCCGCTCCGGCTGTTCCGCGACCCCACCTTCGCGGCCGGCGGCCTCGTCGGCGCCGTCACCGGCGTCGCGCTCTTCGCCGTCGCCGCCTGCCTGCCGCCCTTCTTCCAGCTGGCCGGCGGTGCGGACGCCACCGAAGCCGGTCTGCTGATGCTGCCCATGGCGGGCGGCCTCGCCGTCGCCTGCCTCCTCTCCGGGCACCTCATCAGCCGCACCGGCCGCTACACGGTCCACCCGGTGCTCGGCGGCGCCGTCTCCGTCGTCGGCATGTGGCTGCTGTCCCGCCTGGAGCCCGACACGCCACGCCTGACCCACAGCGTCTGGCAGGCCGTGCTCGGCGTCGGCATGGGACTCGTCCTGCCCGCCCTCGTCCTCGCCGTCCAGAACGCCGCGCCACCGGCCGCCCTCGGCACCGTCACGAGCGCCCACACCCACGTCCGCTGGATCGGCGGCTGCGTCGGCGCCGCCGCCCTAGGCGCCCTCTTCGCCCACCGCCTCGACCACGCCGTCGCCGCGCGCCTGCCCGACGGCGCCGCCGCAGCGGAGCTGCCCGGGCCCTGGGCAGTCACCCCGGGGCTCGTGCGGGCCATGCCGCCCGCTCTGCGTGACGCGTACATCGAGGCGTACGCCGAGGCGGTGCCCAGGACCTTCCTCCACCTGGTGCCGGTCCTCGGCCTCGGCCTGCTCATCGCCTTCTTCCTCAAGGAGAAACCGCTGGTGACCCACAACGCCCCCACCGCCGCCGTGCCCCCGCCCCGCACCGCGCCGGGAGCCGTCCGCTCCGGAGTCCCGGTCTGCGGCACCGTCCAGCACCCTGACGGAACGTGCGTGCCGCGCGCCGCCCTCACCCTCATCGACGTGCACGGACAGCAGGTCGGACGCGGCGCGAGCGGCGAGGACGGGCGGTACGCGCTCAGCGTGCCGGGCACCGGTTCGTACGTGATGATCGCGGCGGCCGGCGGTCACCAGCCCCAGGCCGTCCCCGTCACCGTCGGCGACCGGCCCGTCGAGATCGACGTGGTCCTCGGCGGCGCGGGCCGGCTCGCCGGGACCGTCCACACCGCCGACGGCACGCCCGTACGCGATGCCGCGGTCACCCTCACCGACGTACGCGGCGAGGTCGTCGCGAGCGCCCGCACCGGACGTGACGGGGGCTATGTCCTCACCGCGCTCGTGGCGGGGGAGTACACCCTGGCCGCGAGCGCCCCCGCCTTCCGGCCCGCCGCCCTGCCGGTCAGCGTCCAGGCGGCCCGCGAGACCCGGCAGGACGTCGAACTGGCCGGCGGGGCGGTGCTGCGCGGGACGGTACGGGCGCCCGGCGGGCGGCCCGTGGAGGACGCGCGCGTGACGCTGCTCGACGCGGCGGGCAACGTCGTCGACACGCTCACCACGGGCCCCGACGGCACATTCCGCTTCGTGGACCTCTCGTCCGGCGAGTACACCGTGATCGCGGCCGGATACCCCCCGGTGGCCACCGTGCTCCAGGTGGCGGGCGGCGGACGCACCGAACGGGATCTCCGTCTGGGACACGAGGATTGACGGTGCGTCAGTTCCATGGATGACCGGCGCACAACGGCGCACGGGCCGTACCGTGGGGCACGGCCGCGGGTCCGCGGCGCGCCGGGAAGGAGCCTTCCAGCCATGGACAGTGGCGTTCCGCAGCCGAGGCCCGCAACGGGCCTGACCGGCACGGCGGGCCGGGTTCCGCTTGCCGTGGTCGTCGTGGACGGCGACGGCCTGGTGTCCCACTGGTCGACCGGCGCGCGGAGGCTGTTCGGCCACGCCGAGCAGGCCGCGCTGGGCCGGCCCGCCGCCGAACTGCTCCCCGTCTCCGGCGCGCTGGAGGAGAACCGTCCGTATGGGGCGGACGACCGCCCGGGCCATGCCCTGGACACCTCCCTGGACGCCTCCCTGGGCGGGTTCACCTGCTACCCGGCGGCCGGCCGGGCCCGGCTCTCCGAACCGGGACAGGAGCGCACCGACGTCCTGTGGTGGGCCTATCCGCTGGTCGGCCCCGGCCCCGAACGGCTCCTCGTCCTGGCGGTGGACGCCGCGCAGTTCGGTGGCGACGCCGCCGATCGAGAGCACTTCGAGCGCATCGCGCCCGGCTTCGCCCTGCACACCGACTTCCCCGGCTCGGACGAGCCGGCCCGGCGGCTCCCCGGGGTCCGGCCGCCCATGAGCGTCCGGCAGTCCGCCCGGATCGTCTCCCAGATCCTGGAACTGGGCTACCCCGTCCTCGAGTTCAGCCACCACGACCGCGTACCGGTCACCCCCGACTGGGGCGTGCCCCGCCGCGCGGAACGCTCCCCACGCGCGCGTGGAGCCGGAAAGGCCCACCGGGCGGGAAGCGTGGCCGAGCTGCTCCAGAACGCGATGCTGCCCCAGCTCCCTCCGCGCATGGCGGGCTGCGACACCGCCACGCGCTACCTGCTGGGGCGGGCCGGCGGCGACTGGTACGACTCCGTCGAGCTCCCCGGCTCCCGCACCGCCCTCGTCGTCGGCGACGTCATGGGACACGGCTTGAACGCGGCCGCCATGATGGGCCAGTTGCGGGCGGCCGTACAGACCATGGCCGGGCTCGACCTGCCGCCTGCCCAGCTGCTGCGCACCCTCGACGACCTGGCTCAGCGGCTCGGCGAGCACTACCTGGCGACCTGTCTGTACGTGATCTACGACCCCGTCGCCGGTGAGTTGCTGCTGGCGAACGCCGGCCATGTGCCGCCGGTGATCGTCCGGGCCGAGGACGGGCGCGGCGACCTGCTCGCCCTGCCGACGGGCGCCCCGATCGGCGTCGGAGGGGTGCCGTTCGAGACCGTACGGGTACCGGTCGCGCCCGGCGACCGGCTCGTGATGTGCACCGACGGGCTGGTCGAGGTGCGGGGCGAGGACATCGGCGTGGGCTTTGCCGCGCTCTGCGAGTCGGCCGCCCACCCGGCGGCCTCCATGGACGACGCCTGCGACGCCATCATCCGGGCACTGGGCGCCCGGGGCGGCCGCAGGGACGACGTCGCCCTGCTGATGGCCCGCCTGGGCGGCATCGCCGCCGAGGACGCCGCCCGGTGGGAGCCGGCCCCGGAGCCGCGCGAGGTGGGACGGGCGCGTCGGTTGTGAGTGTGACGGAACCCGGCCCACCGGCCACGGTCGCGGACGGGGAGGTGCCGGAGTACTTCCGTACAGCGGGCCTCGGCGTGCCGGCCTCGGGCGAGATGCCCCCGACGACGACGGAGTACGCCGCCCCGGACGGCACGCGCATCGACCTGCCGTCGATGGGGCTGGTGGCGGGCCGGGGCGCCTGAGCCGGGCGGACCGGGCGGGCGGAGGTCAGGACTTGCCGCGGCCCGTCATCGCGTCGCGGAGGCGGTCGACCATGCCGACACCGGGGGCGAGGAGCTTGTTGGCCGGGGGCTTGTCCGGGGCGGAGGGGTGGGGGCGGGTCGGGGCAGTCCGCTTCGCCTGACGGATTTTGTCCCCGAGCTCGTCGAGCGCCTCGGCGGAGCACGCGTCACGCAGCCGAGGGAACAGGTTGTTCTCCTCGTCCGTGATGTGCGACCGGATCTCCGTCATGAGCCGGTTCATCAGCACGTCGAACTGCGGATCGCCCGCGTCGCACCCCTCCAGCTCCTTCATGATGCGCTCGGCGGCCGCGTGGTCGGCGAGCTCCTTCTCGGCGAGCGCGTCCCCGCCCGGCACGTGCTTGCGTACCGCCGGGTAGAGGTAGGCCTCCTCCGCGACCGAGTGCCGGATCAGCTCCATGGTGACCTGGTCGGCGTACTGCTTGCGCCGGCTGTCGCCGGGCGGCAGTTCCTCGATGGTGCTGAAGAGCTCCTCCACCTCCTCGTGGTCATTGGTCAATTCGGTGACAACGTTTCCGCCGTGTGCCATGCCGTCGCTCCTTCGCGAGGGTATTTCCGGATTTCCCCAATGAAACGCCGCCGTGGCCCCACCCCGCGTATTGCCGCGCGCTCAGCGTGTCGTTCCCGCCCCGCTGCCCCACATTTGCCGCGCGTGAGCTGCGTCATTTCGTCCGCGGAATTCCGGCGGTACGGTTTCCGTTCACCTCACCCCTGTGAATTCGGATGGATCAGCCATGCCCGCAGATTTCTCGCTCTCCCCGCTCATAGCGGCGACCGCGCAGTGGCTGACGCGCGCCTATCCGCCGGGCGGCGGCGCACTGGACCGTGCCCTGGCCGAGACGCAGGCGCGGCAGGCCGTCACCGTCGCGGCGTGGCTGCGCTACCCGACCGCGATGGACGCCGCGCTGGTCGCCGTGGCGGGGCCGGGCGGCTCCGCGCGGCTCGACCGGGTCACGGGCGCGGACTCCGCCGAGAGCCGGGGTGAGGAACGTCAGGCGTGGTGTACGTGGGTCGACGAGGTCGTCGCGAGCTGGGCGGCGTCCCTGCTCAGTACGCCCGGGCTGGCCGCGGCCGCCATGGAGGCCCTCGCCGGGTCCGTGCACATGGGCGGCGCGCCGGTCGAGTTCCGGCGGCTGGTCGACCCGGACGAGCACGACCGCCGGGCCGCCGCGCTCCTGCGCCACCCGGACCTGCTCGCGCCCATAGCCGACCTGCACCGGGAACAGCTCCTCGACCGGCTCGCGACCGGACCGGCGTCCCTCACGGGCTGACCCGGCCGTACGTTCCCCCGCGTTCCCCGCGACAGGGGCGCCCGGACGCGTGATGCTGAAGCGGTGAACGGTTGGGAGAACGACGCGCCCACGCTCGGAGTGGAGGAGGAGTACTTCCTCGTCCACCCCGGAACGCGCGGTGTGGAACCCGCCGGTGCCCGGGTGGTGGGCCGGGCCTCCGCGATGGTCGGCGACCTCGTCTCCGGTGAGTTCACCGCGTACCAGATCGAGGGCAAGACCCCGCCGTGCCCGGGCACCGAGGAGCTGCGCAAGGAACTGCACCGGGTACGGGCGGCAGCCGTGGCGGCCGCCCGGGCGGAGGGCCTGCGCCTGTGCGCGTCCGGTACGCCGGTCCTGGGCGTGTCCCGGAGGGCGGACATCGGCGACCACCCGCGCTACCGGGCCGGGGCCGACCAGTACCGCGCCATGCTCGACGACTTCGCCATCAGCGCCTTCCACGTCCATGTGCACCTGCCCGACCGGGAACTCGCCGTCCTGGTGGGCAACCACCTCCGGCCCTGGCTGCCCCTGCTCGTGGCGATGAGCGCGAACTCGCCGTTCCACGAGGGACACGACACGGGCTACGCCAGCTGGCGCGCGGTCATCAGGGGCCGTTTCCCGTGCCTGGGACCGCCGCCGTACGCCGAATCGCTCGACGACCATGAGCGGCTCGCCACCGCCATGGCCGAGTCGGAGGCGATGCTGGAGCCCGGCATGCCGTTCTGGGACGTCCGCCCGAACCCGCGCCTGCCGACGCTGGAGATCCGCTCCATGGACGTCCTCGCGGAGATCGACGACACGGTGGCCCTGACGGCGCTGATCAGGGCGCTCGTGGTGACGGCGGCGGACCGGGTCGTACGCGGCGACCCGGGCCCGCGCGTGAACAGCGAACTGCTGCGCGCCGCGTACTGGCGCGCCGCCCGGGACGGCTGGCCCGGCAGCGGCGTGGACGCCCTGACCGGGCGGGTCGCGCCCGCGCCGGAGCAGGCGGAGCGGCTGGTGCGGCATGTGCGGCCCGTGCTGGAGGCGTACGGGGACATGGGTGAGGTGTCGGCGTTCCTGCGGCGGCTCGCGGCCCGGGGGACCGGCGCCGAACGGCAACGCGCCTGGGCCCGCGGTGAGGCGGGCCCGGCCGGGGCGGTGGACGCCCTGGTGCGCGCCACCGACCGCGCCGGCGTGCCGTGAGGGCCGGCGTGCCGTGACGTCAGCCCGCCGTGAGGGTCGGCGTGCCCGTGACGTCAGCGCGCCGTGAGCGTGGTCACCAGGACGTCCCGGTGGGCGGGCCTGGTGGCGTCGACGGGGTGGATAGGCGACACGCCGTGCAGGGTGGAGCGGTCGTCGCCCAGGAGCAGCGTCCCGGGCTCGCTGAGCGTGGTGGTCAGCAGTTCCGTGCCGTCCGTGGCGTACACCGTGCTCTCGCCGCCGTCGGCGTTGTCCCTGCCGATGAGCAGTGACGTCACCAGCGTGACCCCGTCGCGGTGCCGGCCTTCCGGGGTGGGCGCGCCCTGGCTGTCTGCCGAGGCGACGACCCGGAACGGGTGGACCTTCACGCTCCACTCGGCCGCGTCGTCCAGGCAGGCCGCCACGTCGCCCAGCATCCTCAGCAGCGGTGTGAGGAGCGGATCGGCCACGAAGGCGTCGGTCAGGGGTTCGAAGTGCCGGTCCACGTCGATGTAGAGCGGGTTGCTGTTCTCCGGCTGCACGAAGGTGCCGTGCGGCCGCAGGGCCAGTTCCCCGGTGCGGGAGAGGGAGAAGTGCCCGTAGCGGCGCAGCCGACGCGTCCCCCGCTCGGCCGCGTACGAGTCCGGCGCCAGGTCCTCCCAGTGGGCGGCGAAGGCGGCCCAGTCGTGCCGGTCCGTCCCGAGGCACTCCGAGACGGCCGCCGGTGCCATCACGTACGCGCCCTTGGACATCAGAGCCTCGTGGGCGGCGGTGACCGGGGCGGGGTGCGCCGCGGTCCTGTCATTGGCCACGTGATCCATGGGTCCATGGTCGGTCGGCGGCCCGGAGTCCGCATCCGGCGTACGACCGACATCGTGCGGTCGGCGACCCCGGGCCGACAGTTATCCACAGACCTGGGCAGGCGCGGCGGGACCGCGTACGGTTTCGAGGCATGAAGATCCTTGTCAGCGCCGACATGGAAGGCGCCACCGGTGTGACCTGGCCTGCCGACGTGCTGCCCGGCACTCCCCAGTGGGAGCGGTGCCGGTCGATGTTCACCTCCGATGTGAACGCGGCCGTGCTGGGCTTCCTCGACGGCGGCGCCGACGAGGTCCTCATCAACGAAGCGCACTGGACCATGCGCAATCTGCTGCTGGAACGGCTCGACGAGCGCGCCGAGATGCTCACCGGCCGGCACAAGCCCCTCACCATGGTGGAAGGCGTCCAGCACGGTGACGTGGACGGCATCGCGTTCGTGGGATACCACACGGGCGCGGGCAGCGAAGGGGTCCTCGCCCACACCTACCTCGCCAACTCCATCACCGGCGTCTGGCTCAACGGCGTACGGGCGAGCGAGGGCATGCTCAACGCCCATGTCGTCGCCGAGTACGGAGTCCCCGTCATCCTCGTCACCGGCGACGACCTGACCTGCGAGGACGCCCTCGCGTACGCCCCGGAGGCCCGCAAGGTCGCCGTCAAGGACCACGTCTCGCGGTACGCGGCGGTGTGCCGTACCCCCACCCGGACGGCCGCCGACATCCGCGCCGCAGCCAAGGACGCGACCGCTCTCGCCGTACGGTACGAACCGGTGCGCGGCGGGCCGTTCACCGTGGAGCTGGAGTTCGACGCGGAGCATCTCGCGGCTGCCGCCACCGTCGTCCCGGGCGTGGCGGTCAGCGGGGAGCGGCGTGTCGCGTACACCAGCGAGACGATGTACGAGGCCATTCGCGCCTTCAAGGCGGTCACCACGATCGTCTCGGCCGCAGTGGAGGAGCAGTATGGCTGACGTGACGACACCGTTCGACACGGACTCGCAGGCGCTCGACGAGGTGGTGACCTTCACCTCCGAGCTGATCCGCATCGACACCACCAACCACGGCAGCGGCGACTGCCGGGAGCGGCCCGCCGCCGAGTACGTGGCCGAACGGCTCGCCGACGCCGGCCTGGAACCGGCGCTGCTGGAACGCACACCCGGCCGTACCAATGTCGTCGCGCGCATCGAGGGCACCGACCCGTCCGCCGACGCGCTGCTCGTCCACGGCCACCTGGACGTCGTCCCGGCCGACCCGGACGACTGGGACGTGCACCCCTTCTCCGGGGAGGTGCGCGACGGGCTGGTGTGGGGCCGGGGCGCCGTCGACATGAAGAACATGGACGCGATGATCCTGGCGGTCGTCCGCGAGTGGGCCCGCCACGGCATCCGGCCACGGCGCGACATCGTCATCGCGTACACCGCCGACGAGGAGGCCAGCGCCGCCGACGGCGCCGCCTACCTGGCACGCCACCACCGGGACCTCTTCGAGGGGTGCACGGAAGGCATCGGGGAGTCCGGCGCCTACACCTTCCACGCAGGGCCCGACCTGGAGATCTACCCCATCGGCGCGGGGGAGCGCGGCACCGCCTGGCTCAAGCTGACCGCCGAGGGCCGGGCGGGCCACGGCTCGAAGGTCAACCGGGAGAACGCGGTCAGCCGCCTGGCCGAGGCCGTCTCCCGGATCGGCCGGCACGAGTGGCCGGTGCGGCTCACCCCGACCGTACGCGCCGCCCTCACCGAACTGGCCGCGCTCCACGGCCTCCAGCCCGACCTCGACGCGGAGGACTTCGACGCCGACGCCCTGCTGGCGAAGCTCGGCCGCGCCGCTGCCCTGGTCGAGCCGACCATCCGCAACAGCTCCAACCCGACCATGCTGCACGCCGGTTACAAGGTCAATGTGATCCCGGGCGTCGCCAGCGCCCATGTCGACGGGCGCGTACTGCCGGGCGGCGACCTGGAGTTCGCCGAGACCATGGACATGCTGACCGGGCCGGACGTCGACTGGGAGTTCCAGCACCAGGAGATCCCGCTCCAGGCGCCCGTCGACTCACCGACGTACGCCAAGCTGCGTGCCGCGCTGGAGCACTTCGAGCCGGACGCGCACGTCGTGCCGTTCTGCATGTCCGGCGGCACCGACGCCAAGCACTTCGCCCGGCTCGGCATCACCGGCTACGGCTTCTCGCCGCTGCGGCTGCCCATCGGCTTCGACTACCAGGCGCTCTTCCACGGCGTCGACGAGCGCGTCCCGGTCGAGGCGCTGCACTTCGGCATCCGCGTCCTCGACCACTATCTGCAGACCGCGTAGGGGGGAAGCCCGGACATGGTACCCACGGGGGCTTACGGAACCTGGCCGTCACCGATCGACGCGCGTCTCGCCGCCGCGCACGACGGGCGTCCCGAATTCGTCGGCGTGGTCGGCGACGAGGTGTGGTGGACCGAGCCGAGGCCCGCCGAGGGCGGCAGACGCGCCCTGGTGCGCCGGCGCCCGGACGGCACCGAGGAACCGGTGCTGCCCGCCCCGTGGAACGTCAGCAGCAGAGTCGTCGAGTACGGCGGACAGTCCTGGGCCGGGGCGGTACGGGAGGAGGGCGGCGGGCCGCTCGTCGTCTTCAGCCACTTCCCCGACCAGCGGCTGTACGCGTACCAGCCGGACGGCGACGGCGACGGCGGTGTGGACGGCGACGGCGGCCGCGAACCGGTGCCGCTCACCCCGGTGTCCGGTGTGGGCGGCGGGCTGCGCTGGGTGGACCCGGTCATCCGCCTGGACCGGGGCGAAGTGTGGTGCGTCCTGGAGGAGTTCACCGGCGAGGGGCCGGGCGACGTGCGGCGCGTCATCGCCGCCGTGCCGCTCGACGGGTCGGCGGCCGATGACCGGGGCGCGGTGCGGGAGCTGACCGACGACCGGCACCGGTTCGTCACCGGGCCACGGCTCTCCCCGGACGGCCGGCGGGCCGCGTGGCTCGCCTGGGACCACCCCCGGATGCCGTGGGACGGCACGACGGTGATGACCGGTGACGTCACGGACGGCGGACCGTTCACCGGGGTGCGGGCGGTCGCCGGGGGCCCGGAGGAGTCGGTCTGCCAGGTCGACTGGGCACCGGAGGGCTCGCTGCTGTTCGTCTCCGACGCGGGCGGCTGGTGGGAGTTGCGGCGGATGAGGGCCGGCGCGGAGGCGGCCGGTCTGTGCACGGGGCGGGCGGAGGAGTTCGGCGGGCCGCTGTGGAAGATCGGGATGAAGTGGTTCCAGCCGCTGGACGACGGGACGATCGCCGTCATCCACGGCAGGGGGGCCACCAGCCTCGGCATACTCGACCCCGAGACCGGCGAGGTGGTCGACGCCCCGGGCCCGTGGACCGAATGGGCCCCCACGCTCGCAGGCCACGGGTCGCGCGTCATCGGCGTGGCGGCCAGCCCGCGCAGCGGCTACGAGGTCGTCGAGCTGGACACCAGCACCGGCCGCACCCGGGTCGTCGGCTCCGCCCACGACGACTCGGTCGACCCGGCGTACTACCCCGAACCGCAGATCCGCACCTTCACCGGGCCGGACAACCGCGAGATCCACGCCCACATCTACCCGCCGCACAACCCCGACCGGATCGCCCCCGACGACGAACTGCCGCCCTATGTGGTGTGGGCGCACGGCGGGCCCACCGGAAACGCCCCGCTCGTCCTGGACCTGGCGATCGCGTACTTCACCTCGCGCGGCATCGGCGTCGCCGAGGTCAACTACGGCGGCTCCACCGGGTACGGGCGGTCCTACCGCGACCGGCTGCGGGAGCAGTGGGGCGTCGTGGACGTCGAGGACTGCGCCGCCGTCGCGGAGGCGCTCGCCGCCGAGGGCACCGCCGACCCGGCCCGCCTCGCGATCCGGGGCGGCAGCGCGGGCGGCTGGACCGCCGCCGCGTCCCTGGCCGTCACCGACGTGTACGCCTGCGGCACGCTGCTCTACCCGGTCCTGGACCTGACCGGGTGGGCGGACGAGACCCACGACTTCGAGTCCCGCTACCTGGAGTCGCTGATCGGGCCGCCCGATGACGTCCCCGGCCGCTACCGGGAGCGGGCGCCGCTGGCCCAGGTCGAACGGATCACCTCGCCGTTCCTGCTGCTCCAGGGGCTCGACGACGTGATCTGTCCGCCCGCGCAGAGCGAACGGTTCCTGGCGGCGATGGCGGGGCGCGGCATTCCGCACGCCTGCATCGCCTTCGAGGGGGAGGGGCACGGCTTCCGGCGGGCCGACTCCGTAACCCGGGCCCTGGAGTCCGAACTGGCGCTGTACGTCCAGGTCTTCGGGATCGCCCGGCTCGACGTGCCGCTGCTGGAGCTGCGGAAGTGACGGCGCCGCTGGAACGCGCCTCACGTCTGCGGCCCGGTGACCGGGTCGCCGTCGTGTCGCCCAGCGGCCCCGTGCCCGAGGACCGCCTTCAGGCCGGGCTGGACATCCTGCGCGGCTGGGGGCTCGACCCCGTGGTGCTGCCGCATGTCCTGGACGTCCACCCGGAGCTGCCGTACCTCGCGGGAGCGGACGAGGACCGTGCCCGTGACCTGACGGAGGCGTGGTGCGACCCGTCCGTCTCGGCGGTGATCTGCGCGCGCGGCGGGTTCGGCTCGCAGCGCATGGTCGACCTGCTCGACTGGACGGCGATCCGGGCCGCCGGGCCCAAGGTGTTCGTCGGCTACAGCGATGTGACGGCGCTGCACGAGGCGTTCGCGGTACGGATGGGGCTGGCCACGCTGCACGGCCCGATGGCCGGGGTGGTCACGTTCCTCAAGGACGCCGCCACCCAGGAGTCGCTGCGGGCCACGCTGTTCGAACCCGAGACGGTCCGTACGCTGGGCCTGGAAGGTGCGGGGCCGATGGTTCCCGGCCGGGCCCGGGGCGTCACCCTGGGCGGCTGCCTGGCCCTCCTCGCCGCCGACCTCGCCACGCCGCACGGCCGGCCGTCCGCGCGACGGGGACTGCTCCTGCTGGAGGACATCGGCGAGGAGGCGTACTGCCTGGACCGCATCCTCACCCAACTCCTCCGCGCCGGATGGCTGGACGGCGTCGCGGGCATCGCGCTCGGCTCCTGGGAGGAGTGCGGACCCTACCCCGAGGTCCGCGCCACGCTCATGGACCGGCTGGCGCCCCTCGGCGTACCGGTCGTCGAACAACTGGGCTTCGGCCACAGCCCCACCAATCTGACGGTGCCCCTCGGTGTCCCGGCGGTCCTGGACGCGGACGCGGGCACGCTCACCCTGGACGAGCCCGCGCTGCGCTGAGAGCGCGTACGGATTCTTCGTTGAATCCGCGTCAAGAAAGCACTGCACGAGCGTTGACGTGGATCTGACACGTGTCACACGATGAGCGCGGCCCGGTACTTACCGGTCGGTAGGTGTCCTCATCGTGGAGGTCTTCGTGTTGTCGCGCCCCCTGCCCCGGCTCCGTACGTCCCTCGTTCTCGCGGCCGGTGCCGCGCTCGTCGCGCCGCTCGCCGTGACCGTACCGCCGGCGGCGGCGGCCCCGGTGCCGGGGCGGTTCACCGTCACGGCACTGACGTTCACCGTCGACGCCGGCGGGCGCAGCTGCACCGTGGACGCCGACCTCTACCGGCCCGCCGGGGCCGATGCAGCCCACCGGGCGCCCGCCGTGCTGGCCACCAACGGCTTCGGCGGAAGCAAGTCCGACGGGTCCACCGACGCCATCGGCAAGGCGTTCGCCGAGCGCGGCTATGTCGCCCTCGTCTACTCGGGCCTCGGGTTCGGCAAGTCCGGCTGCCTGATCTCGCTCGACGATCCGCGCATCGACGGCTCGGCGGCGTCCCGGCTCATCGACTTCCTCGGCGGCACGCGCGCCGCCGACGACGGCACCAGGGCCGACTTCGTCACCACCGACGGCCACGGCGACCCTCGCGTCGGCATGATCGGCGGCTCGTACGGCGGCGCCATCCAGCTGGCCACGGCCGCCGTCGACCAGCGCGTCGACGCCCTCGTACCGATGATCACCTGGCACGACCTGGCGTACTCGCTGGACCCCAACAACGCCTCGCGCACCGTGCCCGGGGCGTTCAAGTGGCAGTGGTCCAACGGTTTCTACCTGATGGGGGAGGGGCAGCCGCTGCTCGTGCCATCGCTCGATCCGTCCCGGATCAACAGCCTCGGCTGCCTGCACTTCGTCACCCGTGCCTGCGAGACCGTCCGGCTGCTCAACTCCGGCCGCTACCCGGCCGGCAAGACGCAGGAGATGCTCGACTTCGCGCGCAGCGTCTCGCCGGTCTCGTACCTCGGCAAGGTCAAGGCGCCGACGCTCCTCATCCAGGGGCAGGCGGACAGCCTGTTCAACCTCAACGAGGCACAGGCCAGTTACGAGCGGCTCAGGGCGCAGGGCACCGAGACCAAGATGATCTGGCAGTCGTGGGGCCACAGCGGCGGGCTCACCGACCCGGCGAGCGGCGAGCTCAACCTCGGCGAGGGCAACCTGGAGTCCAGCTACGTCGGCAGGCGCATCCTGGCCTGGTTCGACCGCCACCTGCACAAGAGGACGGGCACGGACACCGGGCCCGCGTTCGCCTACTACCGCGACTGGCAGCCGGGGTACGGCACCGCCGCCGCCGTGCCGCCGCTGTCGCAGAAGCTCTACCTGTCCGGCGACGGCAAGCTCGTCGACAACCGCGCCAAGGTGGCGCGCGGCGCCCGCGAGTACCGCAACTGGCTGGTGCCGACCAGCCATTCGGAGTCCTCGCTCGCCGGCCTGATCGGGATCGCCGACCCGAAGCCCTACGACACCAGGGGCACCTACCTCGGCTGGACCAGCGAGCCCCTGAAGGCCCCTGTCGACGTCGTCGGCGCCCCCAGGGCCACCCTCCGCGTCATCTCGCCGAAGACCGAGCGGGTGCAGCACTCCGGGGACGCCGCCGACAAGCTGGTGTTCTTCGCCAAGGTGTACGACATCGCCCCGGACGGCACGAAGACGCTGGTCGAGCGGCTGGTCGCCCCGGTGCGCGTACCGGATGTGACCCGGCCGTTCACCGTTGACCTGCCCGGCATCGTGCACCGGTACGAGGCCGGTCACCGGCTCCAGTTCGTGATCGCCGCGAGCGACTCCGCGTACGTCGGCAACCGCGGCATCAAGCCGGTGACCGTCACCAGCGCCCCGCAGGACACCGGTGTGCTCCAGCTTCCCGTCGTCGGCGGGACGCTGAGCTAGAGGGCCGCGTAACCCGGGCGGATCACCTCGTCGATGATCCGGCGGCGCTCCGGCAGCGGCAGGAACGCGGCCTCGACGGCGGCGACCGTGAACTCCTCGAAGACCTCGGGGCCGTACCCGAAGGCGTCCACCATGTGCTGGAACTCCCGGCTCATGGTGGTGCCGGAGACGAGCCGGTTGTCGGTGTTCAGCGTGATGCGGAAGCCGAGGCGGCGCAGCTGGTCGATCGGGTGCGTCGCGTAGTCCTTCGCGGCGCCCGTCTGGAGGTTGGAGGTCGGGCAGACCTCCAGCGCGATGCGGTTGTCGCGGACGTACGCGGCCAGGTGGCCGAGCGTGGCCGTGCCGTCCTCGTGCACCTGGATGTCGTCGGTGATCCGCACGCCGTGGCCGATCCGCTCGGCGCCGCAGACCTGGACGGCCTCGTGGATGGACTCGGCGCCGACGGCCTCGCCCGCGTGGATGGTGAAGTGGCAGTGGTGCCGCTTGAGGTGCTGGAAGGCCGGCAGGTGGCGGGAGGGCGGGTTGCCGATCTCGCCGCCCGCGATGTCGAACCCGGCCACGCCGCGCTCGCGGTGGGCGACGGTCAGCTCGGCTATCTCCAGCGAACGGTCCGTGTGACGCATACCGGTCAGCAGCGTGCCGACGGTGATCCGGCCGCCCGCGCGGCGCTCGCCCTCGCGGAAGCCGTCGTTCACCGCCTCGACGACCTCGTCCAGGGTCAGGCCGCCCGCCAGGTGCTGCTCGGGGGCGTAGCGCACCTCGGCGTAGACGACCCCGTCCGCCGCCAGGTCCTCGGCGCACTCGGCCGCGACGCGGAACAGCGCCTCGCGGGTCTGCATCACCGCACAGGTGTGGGCGAACGTCTCCAGGTAGCGCTCCAGCGAACCGGAGTCGGCGGCGTCGCGGAACCACACGCCGAGCGCGGCCGGGTCCTCGGTCGGCAGGCCGGTGTAGCCGCACTCGCGCGCCAGCTCGATGATCGTGGCGGGGCGCAGGCCGCCGTCCAGGTGGTCGTGGAGGACCGCCTTGGGGGCGCGGCGGATCCAGTCGGCGGTGATCCCGGCGGTGGCGGCTTCGGCGGCGCCTTCGGCGGCGGGGAGGTTGTCAGACAAGTGCATGGAGCCGGAGTGTACGGCACGCTCCCGGCCCGCTGCCGTGACGCAGCCGACAGGCTCAGTTGGACTGGAGCACCGGGAGGGCCGCCGCCCCCGTCGGCAGCATGTGCTTGGCTGCCAGGACGGGGACGTCCCCGGCACGCACGACCTGGGTGATCAGTACGGCCGGGGTGTCGGCCGGCCGGCCCAGCTGCTCGCCGCGCCGCTGCCCGACCAGCGTCGCCGTCACGCTGCTGTGCGCGCTCAGCGGCACGCCCCGTGACGACGAGACGAGTACCGCCAGCATCGACGTACGGGCCGCGGCGGCGTCCGGCCCGGCCGCGACGGCCTCCAGCGCCCGCGCGAAACCCGGGTGGGCGCCCGCCAGGACGTCCTCGGCGGCCGCCCACTCCTGGCTGAGCGCCGCCGCCGTACCGTCCCCGACCAGCAGCGACTCCCAGAACCGCAGCCGGGCGCGGGCCGCCGCGAGCAGGTGCTGGGTGGTGAAGTCGGTGGGCTCCTCGACGGCCCGCAGCAGCGCGCGTACGCGGACGGGGGCGCCCGCGCCGATCAGCTCCTCCAGCGGCTGGATGTGCTCGAAGCCGCGCCGGGGCGGGCGGTCGGCGACGGTCCGGCCGACTCCGCGGCGTACCGAGAGCAGGCCGTCCTCCTGGAGCAGCAGCAGGGCCTCGCGCAGGGCGGGGCGGCTCACGCCCAGCTCGGCGGCGAGCCTGGGCTCGGAGGGGAGGGTGGAACCGGGCGGGTAGGTGCCGGCGTGGATGGCGTCCACGATCCGCTCGTACAGCACCACCACCGGTCTCCGCTGCTCTGCGCTGCTGACCACCACTGCCCCTCCTCGGCTGACTTGTCTGCAAGTTAGCCGCCACAGGTGGGGCGGGCAATGGTGGTGGGGACTCGATTCGGTGAGATTCAGCCGCGCTGAGCTGCGGGGATGCGAAAAGTTGGCTGCGGGGTATTGACGTTTACGCGCGTAGATCCCAATCTGTCTCAGCAGCACTTGTCTGACAAGGGCAAGGGGCGAGCTACTTCACCGCTCTCGACATGACATCCAAGGCAAAGGGGCCGACATGTCCATCTCGCTCGGCCGGACACGTTCCGGAGCCGAATCCGACCTCGCGGGCCGCGGCCCGATGCTGCTGGCGATGGTCCTGGCCGTCCTCGGCTACCAGATCAACGCGACCATGCTCAGCCCCGCACTGCCCGACGTCATCGAGCGCCTCGGCACCACCACGGCCGCCGCCGGACTGTCGCAGACCCTCTTCTTCCTGATGGCCGCCATCGGCCAGGTGACGCTCGCCCGCCTCAGCGACCAGCGCGGCCGCAAGCCGATGATGATCGTCTGCGCGTTCGTCCTGATCATCGGCAACCTGCTCTGCGTCTTCGCGCCCAACATCGAGATCTTCATCGCCGGCCGCGTCCTCCAGGGCATCTCCGCCGCGATGTTCACCCTCGCCTTCCTCACCCTGAACCAGTTGCTCACCCCGGCCGGCTTCGGCAAGGCGGCCGGCATCATCACCGCCGTCAACGGCGGCCTCGCCGGTGTCGACGCCATCGCTGGCGGCCAGATCGCCGACACCATCGGCTTCCGCGGCATCTTCGTCTGCTCGACCCTGATCGCCGTCGCCGGCCTGATCGGCGTACGCCGGTACGTCCCCGACGTCCCGCCCACCACCGACGCCGACGCCCGGTTCGACGCCCGCGGCATCTCCGCCCTCGCCCTCGGCCTCACCGGCATCCTCGTCGGCCTCGCCCAGGGCGGCGCCTGGGGCTGGACCTCCGCGCTCACCCTCGGATTCCTCCTCGGCGGCCTCGCCTCCCTCGTCTTCTTCGTCGTCTCGCAGAAGAGCGCCCCCAACCCGGTCATCGACCTCGACGTCCTCGCCTCCCGCCGCGCCTGGCCGCTGCTGCTCACCACCGTCTGCACCCTCGGCGGCGCCTTCGGCGCGATCGCGCTGACCATCCCGCTCTTCTCCCAGGACGCCCGCGTCGGCCTCGGCCTGTCCGCCGTCACCGCCGCGATCCTCTTCCTCACCCCGATCCAGCTGATCGGCGTGGTCTCCGCCCCCCTGACCGGCCGCCTCGGCCCGAAGATCGGCTGGCGTACGGTCGTGGTCGCCGGCGCCGTCGCCAACTTCGCGATCTTCGTCTTCGCCACGCTGTTCCTGCACAGCGAGTGGATCCTGGTCGCCGCGCTCGCCGCGCTCGGTGTCACGTACGGCGGCTTCATGCTCACCGGCCTCAACGGCCTTGCCGTCACCACCGCCCCCAAGGACAAGCCCGGCTCCCTCTCCGGCCTCAACGGTGCCTGCTTCGGCATCGGTGCCTCGCTCGGCATCGCCCTCGCCTCCGCCATGATCAGTGCGGGCAGCGACGCGCAGGGCGTCACAGAGGCCGGCTACCAGCACGCCATGTACGCCGCGCTCGCCCTGCTCGGCATCGGCGTCGTCAGCGCGCTGCTCATCCAGCGCCCCGACCCGGCCGACACCGCCGGCACCGACGAGCCGCAGCTGGTCGTCAGCCACCACTGACCCAGGAGCCTCACCCGTACGGCCCGCCCCACCGCCCCCGCGCGGCCAGGATCTGCACATCCTGGTCGCACGGGGGCGGCAGGCGTTTCGTCCACCTCAGGAGGCGACAGTGAAGCGTGCGGCCACGGTGACGGCGGGGCTCGTCCTCGCCCTGACGGCTACGGCCGGGACGACGGCCGGGACGGCGGTCGCGGCGGCCGCCGCCGGCCCGCCGCTGCCGGACTTCACCGGCAAGGGGCTCATGACCGTCTTCACGACCACGGACTACCGCACCAAGGTCGAGGTACGGGACGCCAGCGGCTACGACCGTACGGTGCTGTGGCCGTCGAACTGGAAGGTCTGCTCCCAGCATCCGGCGCCCGGCACGGACCTCGGCGGCCGCACCCTCTCCCTCGACGTGATGAAGAAGGGCGAGAAGTGCCCACGGAAGAGTTCGCCGGACCGTCCGAAGAACGACCGCTGACGCCCTCGCTACCCTGACCGGATGTCCGCGAACGGCGCCAACCCCCCGTACCTGGCCGAAGGCCCGCGCGTCGGGATCCGGCACTTCACGTACGAGGACGCCGGCGAGTTCACCGTACGGGCCCGCGAGAGCCGGGATCTGCACCGGCCGTGGCTCTTCCCGCCCGACACGGCCGAGGCGTACGCGCGTTACGCCCGCGCCCGCATCGAGAGCCCGGCCGCCGAACCCCTGCTGATCTGCGAGCGGGAGGCGGGCGGCGCGATCGCGGGCTACATCACCATCAACAACATCGTCCGCGACGGGTTCCTCAACGGCACCCTGGGCTACGGCGCCTTCGCCCACGCGGCCGGCCGGGGCCTGATGGGCGAAGGGCTCGGCCTCGTCCTCCGGTACGCCTTCGGCCCGCTCGGCCTGCACCGGCTGGAGGCCAACGTCCAGCCGCTGAACCACTCCTCGATCGCGCTCGTGCGCCGTGCCGGGTTCCGGCTGGAGGGCTTCTCCCCGGCGTTCCTCTTCGTCGACGGCGCCTGGCGCGACCACGAACGATGGGCGATCACGTCCGAAAAAGTGATGGTCGACCCGCCCCGACGCAGCGGAGGATGAACCGCATGCGGAACATCGTGGTCATCGACGCCCCCTCCAACCTGGGCCTCAGGCCCCCCGCCCCCGGCACCGTGCCCGGCTGCCACAAACTGGCCGGCGCCCTGCGCGAGAACCGGATCGTGCAGAGGCTGGGCGCGTACGAGGGCGGCGTCGTCGTGCCGCCGCGCTACGACCGGGGCGACTGGCAGGAGGGCGACGGCGTCTTCCACGCGGCCGCCATCGCCGCGTACACCCGCAAGCTCGCCGCCCGGATCGAACACCACGTCCGGGCCGGGGACTTCCCCCTCGTACTGGGCGGCGACTGCTCCATCCAGCTCGGCGCCTCGCTCGCGCTGAAGCGGCTCGGCCGGTACGGGCTCGCCGCGATAGACGCCTCGGCCGACTTCCGGCACCCCGGCAACTCCGACCGGATCGGCGCGGCAGCCGGTGAGGAACTGGCGATCGCCACCGGGCGCGGCCAGGACGACCTCACCGACATCGACGGCCTGAGGCCCTATCTGCGCGACGAGGACATCCGGCTGTTCGGCATCCGGGACGCCGACGAGGAGGACCGCACCGAACTCGCCCAGCTCAGGATCCCCACCGTCACGGTCGGCGAACTGCGCGAGTGGGGCGTAGCCGGCCTCGCGGGCGCCGTCGTCCAGACCCTGGAGGTGCCCGTCCTGGACGGCTTCTGGGTGCACCTGGACGCCGACGTCCTCGACCCCTCCGTGATGCCCGCCGTCGACAGCCCCGACCCCGACGGCCTGCTGCCCGCCGAACTCGCTCCGCTGCTGCGGACGCTGGTCCGCTCCGAGCGGTGCGTCGGGCTCAACGTGACCATCTACGACCCCGACCTCGACCCCGACGGTACGGCGGGCGCGCTCCTCACCGACCTCGTGGTCGACGCGATGACCGGCGACTGACACACCCTGGCCGGTACGGCGCCCACCGTGTTCCATGGTCGTCATGACCGTGCGCCGAGCCGTACTGACTCTCCCGGCCGCCCCGTTGGGCCCGGAGAACCCGCTTCCCGCCCTCCGCCTCCTCGACCCGCCCAAACGCACCGTCGACGACGCCACCCGGCGGGCCATGCCACCCGACATGGCCCGCCAGACCACCTACGCGCCGCTGCTCACCCCGCTCCCGACCCGGATCCTCGACGGGTACGGGCGCGACCGCACCCCGACCGCCTTCGACGCGATCGTCATCGAGAACGACCGGCTGCGCGCCACCGTGCTGCCCGGCCTCGGCGGCCGTGTCCACTCGCTGCACCACAAGCCGACCGGGCGCGAACTCCTGCACCGCAACCCCGTCGTCCAGCCCGCCGCCTTCGCCCTCAACGGCGCCTGGTTCTCCGGCGGCATCGAATGGAACATCGGCGCCACCGGCCACACTCCCCTCACCTGCGCCCCGCTGCACGCCGCCGTCGTCCCCGCGCCCGACGGCGGCGACATGGTCCGGCTGTGGGAGTGGGAGCGGTTGCGCGACCTGCCCTTCCAGGTCGACCTGTGGCTGCCCGACGGCTCCGACTTCCTCTACGCGGGCGTACGGATCCGCAACCCGCACGAGCGGCCCGCCCCCGTCTACTGGTGGACCAACATCGCCGTCCCCGAGGACCGGCGCGTCCTGGCACCGGCCGACGAGGCCTGGCACCACGGCTGCGCCCACACCCTGCGCCGCGCCCCGGTGCCGTACCAGGACGGCGAGGACCGTACGTATCCGCTGGGCAGCGCCCACTCGGGTGACTGGTTCTACGAGGTGCCGGACGGCTCCCGCAAGTGGATCGCCGCGCTCGACGCGGACGGGGGACGGGTTCGTCCACACCTCCACCGACCTGCTGCGCGGGCGCAAGCTGTTCGTGTGGGGCCACGGGCGGGGCGGGCGGCGCTGGCAGGAGTGGCTGACCGAATCCGGCACGCCGGGTTACGCCGAGATCCAGGCCGGGCTCGCCCGCACGCAACTGGAGCACCTGAAGCTCGACGCGGGCGGGGAGTTGAGCTGGCTGGAAGCGTACGGGCCGCTGGGCGCCGACCCGCGCGCCGTGCACGGCGCGGACTGGAGCGCGGCGCGCGCGGAGGTCGCGGCGCGGCTGGAGGAGCGGCTGCCCCGGGCGGAGGTCGACGCCGCGTACCGGGCGTGGCGCCCGTGCGCCGACACCGAGCCGGGCACGTCGCTCGCGACCGGCTCGGGGTGGGGCGCGCTGGAGGTGCTGCGCGGCCGGTTCACGCTCCCCGGTACGCCCTTCGCGGAGTCGACGCTCGGTGAACAGCAGGAGCCATGGCGTGAGTTGCTGCGTACGGGGATGCTGCCCGCGCCGCCCCGGGGCGCGCCGCCGGGCCCGTCGCTCGTCGCGCCCCACTGGCGGGACATGCTGGAGACGGCGCCGGCGGACCCGTACACCGAGTACCACCTGGGCGTCGCCCAGTGGCACGCGGGCGACCGCGCGCAGGCCGTCCGCAGCTGGGAACGCGGCCTGGGCGGCGCCTGGGCCCGCTGGCCGCTGCTGCGCTGCCTGGCCGTCGCCGACCGCGAGGGCGGCCACCCCGAGCGGGCCGCCGACCGGTACGCGGAGGCGTTCGACGACCTGTGCGCCTCCGGCGCGGACGGCGCGGACGGCGCGGACGGCGCGGACGGCGCGGACGACGTGGACGCCGTGGACGACGCGCCCGTGCTGGTCGCGCTCGCCCGCGAGGCGCTGGACGCGCTGCTGGAGGCCGGCCGGCCCGGCGCCGCCCGTGCCGTACTGGACCGGCTGCCCCCGGAGGTGCGGCGACGCGGCGCGTTCCGGTTGGCTCAGGCGCGGGTGCTGCTCGCCGAGGGCGACCAGGCGGGCGCGCGGGCCGTGTTCGAGGCGGGTTTCGACGTGCCGGACCTGCGGGAGGGCGCCGAGACGCTGGGCGACCTCTGGTCGGCCGCCACCGACGAACCACTGCCGTACCGCTACGGCTTCCGGATGCGCCCCGACCCCAGGAACGGGGGCTAGCTGTTCTGTCTCGGGAGGTTGTGGACGGGTGAGCCAGGTCTCGGCTGA